>NZ_JAMOKH010000017.1:0-120332 GCF_023656585.1 Bacteroides sp. B1-V-101
AAGTAAACCGGAGGCAGGAATAATAAATAATAAAGTAAACAGCTGCCAGGGTTAGTAATATTTCTAGTCAACACATAGCAGCTATTAGAGATAAACAAGTCAACCATTATTAGGGAAGTACAAGAAACCATAGTTTCAAAGGCTTGAAACTTTAGTTCCAACAGCTTGGAATCATTAGTTTCAAGCGTTTGGAACTATGGTTTCAAGCATTTGGAACTTTAGTTTCAAACTGCAAAACAAACTGTTTCAAGGTTTAGAAAAGATAGTTACATACCGTGATGAAATCAAAGACTTCAAAACATATCCCGAATCACAAATACAAGGGTGACAGCATAATTGCCATCACAGTGCTGTCACCTACTGCTGTCACATCATTAACTATTTATAATCTGATAGTTAGAATGAAATCGGTGACAGATGACAGATATATTCTTCTTTTTAATTTATAGGGAGTGACAGCTAAACGGATGCAAAGTTATAAGACTTTAAAATATTTCGTGTGTTCAACCATTTTCCGCCATCGCATTATATTCTGCAATTTTCTCTTTGCAAAGACGTTCAGTCATTTCCTTTAGAATCTCTAAACGTGAAATTAAGTATTCCAGCTGTTCGCTTGTAATTTTGTAATCTTTGTTATAGCGGGCCTCGATATAGGCTCGGCATAATAGATTAAAACACTCTTTTTCGCCATCCGTATTTTGAGGAAAAACCGTTACCAATTCCATCGAAAAGCGCTTTACCATTCCACCAAGGTCCTGAAGTCTGTGACTTTTCGGACGGTAATTCGTAAAAACCATCAATATAGTATTATAAAGTTTCTCACATGCTTGATGAAGCAGAAAAGCAAAAATCTTATTCCGCTGATCATTATGCAATGATAGTTTCACTAAATCAAGAAAACCACAAGCATAAGGATAAAGCTCACTAAATTCATTTTGTGCAATATCCCGAATCTCCCTAAAGCTCAATTTCCGTGGTTTAGCCAATTGACATTTGCCACTATCGTAAAGCAAAACTCCTTCCTTCACAATATCTGTAAAGAAATACTGGCTAACCTCTAGATTATTGTTAACCGTATTTATATGTTCGACAATGAATTGCGGAAAAGCGTGACGACGGTATTCAAACAAATCATGATATTTGTTAGTGATACGCTCCAGCTTTCTTTCTGCCCGCTTGACTGCTCCGTTGGTGATGACAAGAATATCATAATCACTCTGATACGAGGTACGGACACCGAACTCTATTTTAGTATCCCATAAAACATAATTACCCCTGGCATAACTCCCGAACAGGATAATCATCTGACAGTTATCGACGCTTTTGCAGACTAAGTCCAGCAGAACTGTCAGTTCTTCCTGCGTTCGCTTGGGCAAATGTTTTATAGACTTCTTCATGAACACTTATTTTGATGACCTTACAAAGGTAAGAACTTTACCATATCAAGCCAACAAGGATACCAAAAATCTTATATGAATGATCCATTTCAGACTGTTCATTTATTCGATGACGGAAAGTATCAAAGAACAGTCCGCCTATACCGACATAGCATCTCTACGAACAGTCCCTTTTCAGTTATCCCTACCGCAACATTTCTTATATTTCTTTCCGCTCCCACAAGGGCAAGGATCATTCCGTCCGATTTTCGTTCCGGAGAATGTATCATAAAACATACCATCAACCATTTTTTGCATTTCAGGAGTGATATCCATGCCTGCTGCTTTCATCGTTGGTCCGGCAACGATACGAGGAGGAGTTTTCACCGATTCACCCCTACCAAGTAAAGCAGATGCTTCGGTGGACGAGTGACCTTTCAAGAACCAACGGGGACAATCATTACAATAGTTTACAGCTATTCCAACCACTTCCTGAAGTTCTTGCATAGAAAGAACCTTCGTGTCTATTGCCGAAACAATAGCAGACATCGGATTTTCGTTCATCTGTATCGCATACCACAGCCACTGTATCTTAGCCTCAGCCAGTTCTTCATTATAACCTAATTTCCTCATCATAAACCCTTTCAGTTCATCCGAATGCGGATTGGAAATATAGAACACAGGCATCGTTCCAGCCGACAAAACCTCTTCGACGGTAAACTTCTTCAAACTTTTTATAGCACGATGTGCATATAATCTTTCCTCCAAGTCCTCAACTTCCAATAATAAGGGAGATCGAACATACATAACAGAATTATATATATCTTCCATATCAAACGTCAGTTGTCTCATCAACATTGAGTTTGATAAACCTTCAGCAATTTCGTCCTTTGTCATTGAGCCCTTCAAGTATCCGGTCAGTTGCTTCAAAAATTCCGTATAAGGTAAGAGACCATAAAGATTTAAAATTCCTAAAGCATACTGCTCCAGCAAAAAACGGCTGTTCTCTTCCGTCGATGTCAAAAACTTATCAATATGGGGAGCAACCGCTTCACGCAACTCATCACAAATCATATAACGAATCTTGTCTCCGTTCAAACTACACTCGACCGCAACAAAAGAAAGCAATTCTAATGTACTCGTCATTATCATGTTAGGTTCTTCCACATAGGTATTGGCTCCTGCTTTCACCAGTTTTTGAAGGAGCAACCATTCATAATGTGTCAACTGCGAAATCCATATATCCGGACAAGTAAGAACAGCTTCTGCAAGACAGGATACATACTCTTCTTTTCGCAATTTTGAAGGAACAGAAAGAAGAAGCAACTGTGCTATATCTTTCAATTCTTCTTTTGTACTCAATCTTAAACCATCCGCCAACTTCACCGACGATTTAAACAACTCTGAATGACATTTTAACATATAGAAGGCTTATTATTTTGTTTACCGACAAAAATAGATAATTCTTATGTAGGATTACTATTTCCAGATAAGTATTTGCTGATAAAATTAGTATTTATATCTTTGTGACTCTTAAGACCCAAATACAAACCAATTAATGAAAAAATTAGTATGCGCTCATTCATCCTGCTTCTCTGTCTGATCCCCACTATTATCTGTGCACAGAATCTTTCTCTTGAGAATCAACTCAAGCAAGCCATCCAAGGAAAGAAAGCTGAAATAGGTATTGCCGTCATTATCGACGGAAAAGATACGGTAACTGTCAACAATGACATTCATTATCCATTGATGAGTGTATTCAAATTTCATCAGGCGCTGGCATTGGCAGATTATATGGGAAAGCAGCAACAGTCATTGAACTTTGAACTGACCATAAAGAAAGAGGATTTAAAGCCCGATACTTATAGTCCGCTGCGGGATAGTTTTCCACAGGGAGGATTCAATATAGACATTGCGGATTTATTAAAATACACCCTGCAACAAAGCGACAATAATGCTTGTGATATTTTGTTCCAATATCAGGGAGGGGTAGATACGGTGAACCAGTACATCCATTCCCTGGGCGTTACGGATTGTGCCATTATCTGCACGGAAAACGATATGCACCAAGACGAAAGTCTGTGTTATCAAAACTGGACTACTCCGCTGGCCACCGCGAGACTTCTGGAGATATTCCGCAAAGAAGCACTGTTCCCGCAGGAATACAAAGACTTCATCTATCAGACAATGACAGAGTGCCAGACCGGACAAGACCGACTGGTTGCCCCATTGCTCGGCAAAGATGTAACGATCGGGCACAAGACAGGGACGGGTGACCGCAATGCCAAAGGACAACAGGTAGCCTGCAACGATATCGGCTTCGTCCTCCTGCCCGACGGACGTGCTTACAGTATAGCCGTTTTCGTCAAAGATTCCGAAGAGAATAATCAGGAGAACAGTAAAATCATTGCGGACATCTCACGTATCGTTTACGAATATGTGACACATCAATAAAGTATAAAAACGTTAAGTACGATTTATATGAAACTACATCATATCGCCATCTGGACTTTTCGTCTGGAAGAATTAAAAGATTTCTATGTCCGCTTTCTGGGCGGGACAAGTAATGAGAAATATATCAATCCCAAGAAGGGATTCGAGTCATACTTTATCTCTTTTGATGAAGGCCCCACTCTGGAGTTGATGAGTCGGGTAGATGTGCAGAATACCCCGATAGAAGAAAACAGGCGGGGACTGACACACCTTGCGTTCACATTTCCCAGCAAGGAGGAGATTCTTCGCTTTACGGAAGAAATGCGTTCCGAGGGATATACCATAGCAGGTGAACCACGCACTTCGGGCGACGGATACTTTGAGAGCGTTGTACTCGACCCCGACGGAAATCGTTTGGAATGTGTTTACAAGAAAGAACCGGAAACAGAAAGAGCCGAAACAGCCTTATCCCCGAATATCGAAACGAGGCGTCTGCTGTTGCGCCCTTTTCAGGAGAATGATGCAGAAGCATTCTTTGCCTGTTGCCAGAACCCCAATTTGGGAAATAATGCCGGATGGGCTCCCCACAAGACGCTGAATGAATCCCGTGAAATCCTTCACAGCGCATTTATAGGACAGGAAGGTATATGGGCTGTCACATTGAAAGATACACAGCAATTGATAGCTTCCATCGGCATCGTACCCGATCCGAAACGGGAAAATCCTCAAGTACGTATGCTGGGGTATTGGCTGGACGAACCGTATTGGGGAAAAGGATACATGTCGGAAGCAGTGCAAGCCGTGCTCAACTATGGCTTCAACGAACTACAGCTCAGCCTCATCACTGCCAACTGTTATCCGCACAACAAACGTTCGCAACAAGTGCTGAAGCGAAACGGATTTATCTACGAAGGAATACTTCATCAGGCAGAACTTACCTATAACGGGAATATATATGATCATGAATGTTATTACATTCCCAATATAGCACGCCCCACCGAACAGGATTACGACGAACTGATACGGCTGTGGGAGAAATCTGTCCGCTCCACGCACCACTTCCTGACAGAAGAGAGTATCCAGTTCTATAAGCCACTGATACGCAACCACTATCTGCCGGCAGTAGCGCTCTTTATCATCCGCAACTCTCACGGAAAGATTGCCGCATTCATGGGATTGAGTGATGAACTGATCGAGATGCTGTTTGTACACCCCGACGAACAGAGAAAGGGATACGGAAAGCGATTGATAGAGTTTGCCATCCGCCAGAAACAGATCGACAAGGTGGATGTGAACGAAGACAACGACCAGGCTCTCCGGTTCTATCAGCATCTGGGATTCGAGATCATCGGACGGGATGAAACGGACAGTATGGGCAAGCCGTATCCAATCTTGCACTTACAACTGACCGACGATAAAAAATAAGATACTGAACCCAAAATAGAAATGGACTTACGCACACAGCTAGCTACACGCTTCCATATAGAAAATATACGGGAACTGCTTCATTATATAAAAGAAGACGAACGGCTCAGAGAAGAAATTTACCGGCTGATCTTTGATGAGGATGACGTTGTCTCTTATCAGGCGTTGTGGGTCTGTACCCACTTCTCAAAACCTGAAGTAGAATGGCTGACTCTGAAACAAGACGAACTGATAGACGCGGCACTTACCTGCCCGCATTCGGGAAAACGAAGGATGTTGCTGAACCTGCTATGCCAACAACAGCTAGCCGACCCTCCACGAGTAGACTTACTGGATTTCTGTATGGAACGAATGGTATCAAAGCAAGAACCGGCAGGAGTGCAGTCTCTTTGCATCAAACTTGCCTATCAACTGACCTGCTCCATCCCCGAACTACAACAAGAATTGCGTACCATGCTGGAAATTATGGAACCGGAACTACTGGTTCCCGCTATTCGTTCAGTGAGAAGAAATACATTGAAAGCTATCCAAGCAAAGAAAAAGAAAGAACATCCGAACTCATAATATATTCAGATGGAATATCTGGGAAATACCTGTGACGGAAATCTGTATACCGATGCAAAAGGTAAAAAAGGCAACGAGCTTATTAATGATCTGATTTCCTACAGGTCCCAGCTTCTGAATGATCCTCTGTCCCTGTGAAAGAAACACATAGAGTATCCCCGCCATACAAATAATGACCAGCGCAATGACCAGATAATTGATTCCGGTATGCAACAGTTTGCCTTTCACACTGGCAGATGCCATCAAAGTAAAGATCACGGATATACTGCCCGGACCGATACTGATAGGAAACGTGATAGGATAAAATATCTTCTGTTCGATGCTCTTCCACTTGAAGCTGTCCACATTCTGGCTGGTCCCTTCTTTATCGGAAGAATTGGAATCACCCAGCAATTCTATCGCTGTCTTGCAAATGAGTATTCCACCACCCAGTTGAATCACGGGAATCGCCAGACCGAAAATCAATAAGAATAAATGACCTATCAGCAAAGTGCCTACACCGATCATTATAAAGTTAATGGTTAGTTTCTGAATAGCCGTTTTTCGTTGTGAAGGATCAAGGTTTGCAAAGAATCCATTGACGACAAAACCGTTTCCTAAAGGATTGATTACCGGAAACAATGCCATAAAAGAAGATGAAAATATGATTAAAAGACTACTTAAAGACATAACGCTCACTTTTTAATTGCTTCATGATTATTTGAATACATATATAATACGTAAAACACTCAGCGGCGCTTATGGATGCCACAATGAGGACAAACCTCTTATTATTTTGATATTTTAACCGATTTCCGTGTATTTACATATTTTGCATCCAATAAATAAAACAAAAGGCCGCTTCCTTTGCAGGAAACAGCCTTATCTTATCTTTTCGTCGTTACTCAATTAAAATAATACAGGAACACAGCAATCCCTTCAAGGGCTTTCTTCGGTTGATCCTTAATCTCAATTGCAAACTTGATTTCAGCTTTTGCCACACCGCGCAGATTGGTCAGTGAGTGTAGAGTAGTTACCAGACGAATGCTCTGTCCGGACAAAACAGCCTGACCGAATTTCATCTTATCCATCCCGTAGTTGATCATCATTTTCAGATTGTTCACCTGAATAATCTGATTCCACAGGTAAGGAAGCATGGAAAGCGTCAGATAACCGTGAGCAATCGTGCTATGATACGGACTGTCTACTTTTGCCCGTTCTGTGTCTACGTGAATCCACTGATGGTCCAGTGTCGCGTCTGCAAAAAGGTTAATACGTTCCTGAGAGAGTTCCACATAATCGGAAACACCTATTTGTTGCCCTACCAGCTTTTCAAATTCTTCGTACGAGTTGATAATAACTTTTTCCATCGTCTCATCGTTTTATGGGGGTTATACATATTGATTAATGGGGCAAAAATAGGAAAAATAAATGATATGCCACCTATTTACATGACAAAAGCGTTAACATAAAATTTCATAGATGCTCCTGTCCGTTGAATGCCTGCTTCAGCGCCGTACTTAATATCCGATACCCTTTTCCATTCAAATGCAGATCGTCAATAGTCAGCTCCGGATTTAATCTGCCGTTCATCAGTAATTGATCAAAAACATCCAGATAAATGACGCCTGTCCCTGTCAGTTTTGCAACTATCTTCTCATTCAGCATACGGATGAACTTGTTCACAGCCGTACTATAATCATCGTAATCATTACGGGGAAAAATACAAAAGAGATAAGTTTTAACCTTTGGAACCGCAAGAACAGCTTTCACATACCGCTCTACATAATCGTCCGTATTTTCTTCATTCAACTGATAAATGTCATTGCTCCCGAACTGAATCACTACCTGGCAGTCGGATGTATCTTCATGGAAAGACTCGACATACGCCAGCCCTTCTCCGGGAGCGCCGTAGTTCAGACATTCCCATTGAGGGAAATATACATTCAGTGCCCAGAATGCCATGTGGCTGTTACCTACAAAAGCGAATTTTGGTTTGTCTTCCATTTTATTCCTCTTATTGTTCTATATTCATTCCAACTACAGAACAAATATAGAACAAAATTCGCGGATTTGCCTTACTTTTGCAATCAATAACGATATTCAGATAAGAGTCAATGATACATTTTTTCGACCAGCCGGTTTCACATATTGCACTACCGGAAAGGTTTACATATCCTTTCAACTATACTCCTCATCCGCTATGTGTATTAGCGGCCGAAGAAGTCAAAGCCTATATTTCGACAAAGAAGGAGTGGCTAGAGGAACTGACTCTCGGAAAAATGTTCGGAGTACTGATTGTACAAACCCAAGAAGAATCTTCCCCTATCGGTTATCTTGCTGCTTTTTCCGGCAATCTGGCAGGAAAGAATCTGCATCCGTATTTTGTCCCACCTGTTTACGATTTGCTGCAACCACAGGGATTCTTTAAAATAGAAGAAGAACAAATTTCGGCTATCAATATCCGTATCAGTGAATTGGAAGTTAATCCTCATTATCTGCACTTAAAAGAAAAACTGGACAGGGAAACGGAACAAACAAGGCTGGCTCTTATTCAAGCCAAAGAGGAACTAAAGACAGCAAAGAAAGAGAGGGAACTTCGCCGCAAGTCATCCCCTGCCCTGTCCGAAGAAGAACAGGACGCACTTATTCGTGAAAGCCAATATCAGAAAGCGGAATTCAAGCGATTGGAACGGGGATGGAAAGAACGAATCAAAACGCTGGAAGAAGAGGTTATCACCTTTGAGACGGAAATAGAAAAACTAAAAAACGAACGGAAGCAACGTTCGGCAGCCTTGCAGCAAAAGTTATTCGAACAGTTCCGTATGCTGAATGCGAAAGGAGAAATAAAAGACTTATGTACTATCTTTGAGCAAACCGTACACAAAATTCCCCCTGCCGGAGCAGGCGAATGTGCCTTGCCCAAATTGCTGCAATATGCCTACCTTCACCAACTGAAACCATTGGCTATGGCCGAGTTCTGGTGGGGAGACTCTCCGAAGACGGAGGTACGGCATCACGGTTATTATTACCCCTCGTGCAAAGGAAAATGCGAACCGATTCTGCAACATATGCTGCAAGGACTGGAAGTAGACGAGAATCCACTTTCGCCCCATGCACACAGAAAGGAAGAATTGGAAATTGTTTTTGAGGACGAATGGCTGGTGGTAGTCAATAAACCATCCGGTATGTTATCCGTTCCCGGAAAGGAAGAGGAGACGGATTCCGTTTACCATCGTGTAAAAGCTAAATATCCGGAAGCTACCGGTCCGATGATTGTACACCGGCTGGATATGGCTACTTCGGGGTTGTTACTTGTCGCCAAAACTAAGGAAGTTCATCAACACTTACAGGAACAGTTCATCAACCGTAGCATCAAGAAGCGGTATGTAGCCTTGCTGGACGGAAATAAGCAAAATGTGCAACTCGAAGAAACAGGAACCATCAATCTTCCTCTTTGCCTCAATCCGCTAGACCGCCCCCGGCAAATGGTCAGTGAAGAATACGGCAAGCCGGCAGTTACCGAATACCGGATTCTGAACGATTCCGATAAGTACATACGCATCGCCCTTTATCCATTGACAGGACGTACCCACCAACTACGGGTACATGCCGCCCATCATCAAGGATTGAACTGCCCCATTCTGGGCGATGAACTCTATGGAAAAAAGGCGGACAGACTCTATCTCCACGCTGAATATATTGAGTTCCGCCATCCCGTTTACGGTGATATCATCTGTATACAGAAGGAGGCGGAGTTCTAAAAATAGTTTCTTCCGATATGAACTAAATTCTTTTTGAAATGTATATAGGAGTAATTACTAACTTTCAAAAAGAACCTGACTATGAATTTTAAGTTTCGAATTACAAAGTATCTGGCTGTATCCGCACTGGCGGTACTGCTGCTAGGAGCCTGCTCCAAAAACAACATTTATATGGATGTTGCCTATCCCAACGGAGAAGAAAATAATGGCGGAGAAGAGGGCAACAATGACAATCCTGACAAAAAGGATGCACTCATTACTTTCAGTGCTTCCGTAGAAGGAAGAAATATAACGCGTGCCATGTCTCCGATGGGAAAAGGATTGCAGAGCTGGTTATGTGCCTACCCTTCCAATACCACCAATACGATAGAGGGCGAGCCTGTCGGTGAAGGCAACTATATCACTTCTTCTCCCGGAGTGTTGACGGGACTACAAAGTTATAAAATGTATCTCAGTAATGATATCTATAGTTTTTATGCTGTTTCCTGTAATTCCAGCAACCCCGCTCCTACCTTTACCAACGGCAAGTCCGAAGCATTATCCAATGGGGTGGATTATCTGTGGTGGCACGCCCTGCATCAGGATGTGACCAGTTCACAAGTCAACATTCCCATCACTTACCAGCACGTAGCCACTCAGGTTGTGATAACCATAACGGGAGGTGAGAATATTACGCTCAACAAAGTACTCTCCGCCACTATTACTCCCACGAAACCGGGAGCTTTCATGGATCTGTCAACAGGGATCATTTCTTCAGAAGTCAGTTATGACAAGCCAGCCAACATGGGAATCAATGATTTCACGGTTCAATATATCATGCTTCCGTTGAAAAGTTCCGACCCGATGGCTTTAACAATGGAATTGATGGTCAACGGAGAAAGTTTCTCACGTACTTACAATACGACCATTACCCCGCCGGACAATATTCTGGCTGCCGGAAATTCATATCTTTTCCGTGCAGTGATCAACGAAAACTCTGTATCATTCGGTAACGTAAGCGTAAAAGACTGGACGGATGTAGATGAAAGCGGTAACCCGCTGTATCCGATACAAGACTAAAATATGATTAAAGTGTGTGTCAAAAGTAACTAAACTCCCCTACGGGTATATTGACTTTTGACACACACTTTAATTATGCAACGGCACTTGTCAGCACCTGACGTTTCAACCTGCGATAAACATAAATAAATGCAGGTATCAAAAACAAATCAGCCGCTATCCATGCCATCGGATCACCGTAACAAACAGCGATAAATCCGAAAGCTGGCACGGCATAAATACTGACGAGAATGCGTGCAATCATCTCCGACACTCCCGAAAACATGGCAAGATTAGTATATCCCACTCCCTGAATGGTATAGCGCAGGATACAAAGTAACCCAAGCATCGGGAAGAAAGAGACTGATATATGCAGGAAAAGTTCTGTTTTCTCCAGAATCTCAATTTCCGACGGATCGACAAAGATCAAGGCAAAAGATTTGGCTCCCACCATCAGAATCAAGAAAGTGACGGCTGTATAGATAACCATCATCAGCGTGCTGGCTTTAATCCCCGACCAAATACGTTCAGGCTTTCCGGCACCGTAATTCTGACCGCTAAAGGTAGCCATAGCCATCCCCAGGCTCTCCAACGGACAAAGGAAAAACATCTTGATACGCATCGCAGAAGTAAAAGCTGCCACACACGCCGTACCCAACGCATTATTCGCACTCTGAAGCATGATACTGCCAATGGCCGTAATGGAGAACTGCAATCCCATAGGAACGCCAATCGAAAGCAACGTCTTCGCCAGCTTCGACTGATACTTCCGTTCTTTTGGCGTGCCCCGCAGAATATCAAACTTCCGATACATATAAACGTAACAAAGAAAAGCGGAAACTCCCTGCGAAAAGACCGTAGCAATGGCAGCTCCCATCACTCCCCAACCCAGTACCAATATACAGAATAAATCGAGAATAATATTGAGCACCGTAGCCAGCACCAAGAAATAAAAAGGTGTCTTGCTATCTCCCAAAGCACGGATAATGCTCGACAACAGATTATAAAAGAAAGTACAAGGTATCCCGATGAAAGTAACAAGCAGATAAGCATACGCTCCTTCAAAGATATTCTCCGGTGTGCGCATCATCTTCAGGATATCCGCGCAATAAATACTGGTAAAGATAGCTATGACCACAGACATCACAACAGCAAGTTGCAGACTGACGGAAATGTAACTGCGCATCGTACTATAATCCCTCGCCCCAAACTTCTGTGCCACGGGGATACCGAATCCTCCACAACATCCGTTACAGAAACCCAGAATAAGAAACACAACGGATGTACTAGCCCCGACAGAGGCTAATGCATTAATACCCAAAAACTTTCCTACGATTGCAGCATCAACAAGCGAATACGTTTGCTGCAACAGATTGCCGAACAAAAGCGGCAGAGTGAAATTAAAAATCAGAGGTAATGCCGGCCCTGCCGTCATCTCTTTAGAAGTTGCCATACGTCTATGTCCTAAAAATTGGCTGCAAAGATACAGAAAAATCCGGTTGAAAGATTCTAATCCCGCACCCTCTTTTTATTGACATAAATCAAAAAAAAGACGAAGTGCCGGAAACTGTCTATCTCTTCACCAGCCTTTTCGGCGAACCATGCCAGGAACAACCCAGACAATAAACTTCCGTCAAATCAAATCCATCGGTAGAAGCAGCCGGATCTTTAGGCACAACTTCTCCATTTTCGAGTACATAGACCAAAAGGCGCTCTTTACGGTCATTCACCACATATAGGGCAGCAATCTTGCATTGCGGACATAATAACTTTCTCATGCCGCAAAGATACGCATAGTTTCCAGCAACGGCAATCATTCCAGTGGAAGTTCTTTGCAGAATATGCGATCAGTTTATTATCTTTGCCGAAGTGAAGCCAGCCTCCAAAGCCAAAAGAAAACAAATGGAAACAGATAAAAAAACGCGTATCACTCAGGAAAAGAGAACCGTAGAGATCATGATCCGTCTCTATTGCCGGAAGAAAGAGAAGAATGCAACTCTTTGTCCGGAGTGCGAAGAGTTGCTCCGCTACGCACATGCCCGTCTTGACCACTGTCCGTTCGGAGAGAAAAAAAGCTCGTGCAAGAAGTGTCCCGTACATTGTTATAAGCCTGCCATGCGCGAACGGATGCGGGAGGTTATGCGGTTCTCCGGTCCCAGAATGTTATTCTATGCCCCTTTAGAGGCGATACGCCATTTATTCTCCTGAACGATAAAGCTATCCTAATGAATTCTAAATAGAAGAGTAATGAAAAAATTGACTATCTTTGTTCCAAAAAGATGAAACGAGCCATTATCATAGGCGCCACCTCCGGTATCGGAAAGGAAGTTGCCCAACGCCTCCTGTCCGAAGGATGGCAGATCGGCATAGCAGGAAGACGCCAGTCAGTTCTCGAAGATTTCCGGCAAATCGCACCAGAACAGATAAAAATTCAGTCACTGGACGTCACTCAGGAAGACAGTGCCGGAAAGCTGAATGCGCTTATCCATCAATTAGGCGGTATGGATTTATTTTTGCTCAGTTCCGGCATCGGTTTCCAGAATATGGAATTGAATATGGAAATCGAGCTGAATACCGCACGTACCAATGTCGAAGGTTTCACACGAATGGTGGATACCGCTTTTTCCTATTTCAGGAACAATGGAGGCGGACATCTTGCGGTCATCAGTTCGATTGCCGGAACCAAAGGTCTGGGAGTTGCCCCTGCCTATTCTGCAACGAAGCGTTTTCAGAACACATACATCGATGCGCTTGAACAACTCGCCCATCTGCAAAAGTTAGACATTCACTTTACCGATATTCGTCCGGGATTTGTAGCCACCGACTTGCTGAATGACGGAAAGCATTATCCTATACTGATGAAAACCGACCAGGTAGGCCGCGACATTGTACGTGCACTTCATCGGAAACAGCGGGTAGCTATCATTGACGGACGTTATCGTATTCTCGTATTCTTCTGGCGAATGATTCCCCGATGGATATGGAAACGTTTGCCGGTGAAAACAAAATAGCAAGATCGGATAACTGAGAACTTATTGAAAGTAACTATATTTGTAAACAGATAAAAGAGAATTATTTATCATGCTTTTACTCACTTAAAATCAATAAAAGATGGAACAGAAAATTTGTCAGTGTTGTGCTATGCCGATCGATGAAACGACATTCGGAACAGAAGCAGACGGCAGCAAGAATGAAGAGTATTGCCAGTATTGCTATGCAGACGGGCATTTCACCAAAGAATGCACAATGGATGAAATGATTGAACTCAACCTGAACTACCTTGAGGAGTTTAACAAGGATTCGGAAGTAAAGTACACTATAGAAGAGGCGCGGGCAACGATGAAAGAGTTCTTCCCTCAACTAAAGAGATGGAAACAATAAGCTAAAAAGGGACTGACCCGAAAGTTCTTCTTCCAAACGTTTCTTTGTCACAAAAATATGGACAGTGTCCAAATATCCATTGCAACAAAGAGAAAATGACTTTTCGTACTTTTAGGTCAGCCCCTGTTTATTCAACTACTCGCATTCATTTCCGGATGGCGTTCAAGCCATCTCACTGCATAGGAGCAGGTAGCTTTCGGCTTCATCCCGTTGGCGAGTGCAAAGTCATAAGCAGCTTTCACCAGTGCAGCAGCAATCCCCCGTCCTTCTATAGGTTTGGGGACAATGGTGTGAATAATATCGAGATAATCACCTAACAGGCGATATTCTACAAAAGCGGTGCGACCGTCGACTTCCGTCTTGAACAGTTTCTGTTCGGGCTGATGAGTAATTTTGTAATCCATAATGTTTATTTTAAAGTTGTTCAATCCATTGTAGCCGATTCGTATCATAGCCACGACGTTCGGCGGCAGTTACTAATTTCTTTTTTATATCCTCCGGCAGTTGGGGCGTCCGACTCAATATCCAGAGATATTTATCGGTACTGCTGCCAATAAGAGCATAATTGTAATTCTCCTGGTCCAATTCCATCACATAATAATCGGAATAGAAATTCAAGAAAAAAGAGACTTTCAGTTTACCGGGCTGTGCAGGGTCGGGAATCTTGGCGTGTCCGGTGGCTGTTCTACAAATATCGTAAGGGGAATTGCGTTTATATCCCCGATTCTCAACACGAATTGTTCCATCGGAACGGAGGGTATAAGTAGCGGTCACTTCCATAAGCCCACGTTCGAAACGATGATCATAACGGGCTATCTCGTACCAAAGCCCCATATAGCGTTTCAGATCAAGCCGATCTACCGTACTGTGATCTGTCTCCTCAAACAACTTCTCTATGGTAGGAACGGAAAAATGGAATCCGGCTTCCAGCAAGCGTGTAGGACGCACTCTCTGTCCGGCTGTCAGAAAAGAGGCGGCTTCACCGTAGAGCAAACGAAAGACCGCTTGCGGAACAATCAAAGTTGTCCACGCATGATACGCCTTTCCCATCGCACGTGTAAACGTGGACTGTGAAACTGCTTGCGGAGCAACTAGATTGAAAACACCTCTCAACTCTTCATTTTCAATAAAGAAGGCCATGGCACGACAAAGGTCACGAATATCTATCCACGGAAAAGGTTGCGTACCCGGTCCTATAACGGCGGCAACCTTTGTTGCGCGTAGCGGGCGAAGCATCTGTTGCATCGCTCCCCCATCGGAAGAAAGCACTACACCGAAACGGGTAATGACAAGCCTGGTCGGTTGCGGACAACGCTTCGCTTCCTTCTCCCACGCATAACAAAGATCGGACAGGAAACCATCACCACGAGTCTGTGTATACTCGTCCGATTCCACCAAAGAGGGGTAATACCCTACAGCAGAGGCCGAAATCATGAGTTTCGGTTTGGTTTTGACTGCATTCAAGGCACGGATAATGCGGTGTGTTACCGTTATCCGGCTATTGAAAAGCTCTTGTTTATGTTCAGGCGTCCAGCGCTGATTGATAGGAGCGCCTGCCAAATTTATAATGACATCACAATGCGTCAGCGTCTGAACCAAAAGTCCGGACATACCTTCCCGAAACATCGCTCTTCCCAAAGGAATGATCCGGTGTCCCCCCTTTTCGGTCAGATAGTTAGAAAGATGTTTGCCTATATATCCGGTGGCTCCGGTCATTGCTATATTCATCTTGATTCTCCGTTTTTAACTATACTAGAGAAACGTATTAAAAGCAGAAAAAGTTCTTTTATTTATATAGAATAAAATCATTCTAATAAATAAATGTTATCTTTGTGCCACATGCAAACAAATAAAAAGACAAAACTTGTGGTCAAAATATGCTCTATTCTATTTCTAGGGACATTTTTGTTCTGCGCCTGCTCTTCAAGAGAACGGACCGAAACATCATTTTTACAAGCTGAATCACTGCTAGAAGAACACCCCGACAGCGCATTGCAATTACTTCAAACATTGCCTGCATTACAAGAGCTTTCTCACAAAGAATCCGCCCGCTATGCCCTACTTTTAGCGCGGGCAACAGATAAATGTGAAAAATCACTGCTACCCTGTGATTCATTACTGAACCTAGCTTTGAATTATTACGATAACGACGAGAAAGAGCGAGCTGTAGCTTTACTTTACAAAGGACGATTGGAAATAGAAATAAATAGTACAAAGGAGGCTATTGCCCATTTGCAAGAAGCGCTGACTATATTGAAAGACTATCCAAAAGAAATAGAGATCAAACGGCATACGCTCAGTTCGTTAGGAAACCTTTATTTCGACGTTAATTACTATGACGAGGCGTTTAAAGCATATCGGGAATTATACAAATGTTGCATCACAGATAAAGATAAATCTGTAGCACTAAACAGTTTTAGTTTATATTATTGCACACAAGACCAAAAAGATTCGGCAATAATAATCCAACGTAAAGCACTTGATTATGCGTTAGATTCAGGTGACTCTTCTATGATAGGCATATCCGAATTCAATCTAAGCATTAATTACGATGAATTTGAAGAACCTGATTCGGCATTGTATCATGCACGCAATGCCATTAAATGGTTTCCAAAAGGAAAGATTCCAGGAAGTTATTATGGTCATCTTGGAAGCTTGTTGTACGAAAGAGGAGAAAATAAAGACTCTGCCATCTATTATCTCAATAAGAACTTAGAAGATACTAAAAATATAGCAGGCAGAGGCGCTACTTTATTAAGTTTGTATGATATTGAAAAAGATCTAGGAAACTACAAAGCTGCATCTGCCTATTTAGAAGAACATGTAGAAATTTTAGATTCTATGTATAGTACAGAACAATACAGCGAGCTACAACAACTCATTAATAAATATAATATCAAAATCCATATTAGGGAAGAGCAAATAAAAGAGCAACATCGACTCCAGCTCATTATCGCACTCTTCATTTTTTGTTGCTTACTTATTATATTATTCTATCAATACCATATTAACAAAAGAAAAAGAATACAACTTATATATCAACAGAATTTAAAGCAAACCCAATATAAACTATCTTCAATGCAGACTATTATTGAAGATAATCAATCAATAATCAGTTTGCTGCAAGAAGAACAGCGCAATCTGAAACAAGACCAAGCGAATAAGATAGATGAAATACAGGAAAGAGAATCTACAATAGAAAGACTTAGACAAGAAAAGCATGAACTGAGAAATTGGTTATTTACCCAAAGTGATATATACAAGAAAATTATCGCCCTTTCGAAACAAGAAGTATCTGACAAAAAAGCAATGAAGGTATTAACAAATGCAGAACTAAAGAAACTCCAAAAGATTATTTTCGAAATTTATGCCGATTATATATCATACTTACAAAAAAAGTATCCCAAGTTGACTGAAGAAGATATTTTATATCTCTGTCTAAATGAAGCAAAATTGCAACCTCTAACTATTGCACTTTGTTTCGGTTATAACAATACGCACCCCATTAATCAACGCAAATTAAGGATAAAAGAGAGAATGAAAGACGAAGAAATGTAAAGTGTGACCAGCTTTTTACTATCTCATTAGTTATCAAGATATTACAAAACAGCAATGTGACTGCAAATATTATCCATCTATACTAATACTCCATACCTTTGCCTCCATAAATCAATAAAAGAATTGAATATGAAAGCAAAGTTTTTATTTATCTTATTATCGGTATTATTTATTATACCAACAAGTGCAGCAATACTAAATAAGCATAAGCACAAAATTCGACTTACCTCATTTACTCTAAGGAATAAGGCAACAACTCGTTCCCCTATTGAATTTAATATAGATGTACAAGAAACCAACAGTTGCTTGCAAATTATCTTTCTGTCACCTCTGCCGGATGCAGAAATTACTATTACAGATAAAAACGGGAAAACCGTAGTTCATGAACCACCCACTTTCATAAACAAAGGTAAAACATTGTATATAGAAACTCCAAATGGTTATCCTTATACAGTAAAGATTATCTCTCCCATAATGGATATAACAGGAGATATTATAGAAGAAGAAAGCGAATAAAACAATAAAAATAAGATGAAACTAAACATTTATTTAATCGGAGCATTTTTCGGAATGTTTATTCTAGCATCATGCGACAACGATGATGATGAAACTCCCGTTCCTAAAGATGATTCATGGTATTGGGGATACTTTAAAGGGGAGATAAACGGAAAGGAAATATCTCTGGAAAATGAAGCTCATACTGATTGGTCTGTTCATTCAGTAAAAACAAGTGCATCTCCTCCTAATAACGATACCGATTCTATAAGGGGAATGATGACAAGCATAAAGTACGGTGAGGATGAATTACTTAGCATAACCATCTATCATTTACATAAAGGAATACGTTATATAACAAAATCAACAAAAACAGATTGGATATATGATGGAATTCAAATAACACGTGATACACATAGTGATAAATATGAGGACAAATATATTTACTATATCCCCCAAAAAGAGAAACCATTCCAAGTAGAAATTACTAAATCTGCCTATGCAGACCAATGGCATCCTATTATTGAAGGAAATCTTAACGGAGTGCTTTATCGTTCAGATAACCCTAAAGATTCTATTATAATCAATGGTTCATACGGAACCAGATAATTTTTATCTATTACTAACTTTTATAAAAACATGTATTATGAAAAAGATTTTATTAATACTCGCAAGTGCTTTTTTCATGTTTTCGTGTTCTCAAGAGGAAGGAACTTCTCCTATCAACGAGAATACAAGTAATTTACCAGTATCGGCAACAGCCGATGCGCAACTCAAATTTGCCAAATTGTTATCACAAGCCGCCTCCGGTAGTATCGAAGTACGCAACTTCTTGAAAAAAGAAGCTTTAGTACAGTTTGACAATGACTACGACATTTTCTATCCATTAATTAAAGATAAAAAAGTATCTGGCAACCAAAGTTTTAGAGATATATTATTATCATACTGCAAAGAAGAAAACGAATTGAGTCAAATTGAGCAATCTCTTCCCTTGTTAAACATAATGGTTCCAGATCTCACTCTATTTTGGGACTTCAATGCCACAACATGGGATACAAGTGATAAAGAAATATCAGTATTGTGTAGAGATGACAAAAACAACACACTATATGAAAATGGCGAAAACATTGGTAATATGACAAACGGAGATATTCCTGGTTTCCCTTGCCTTGTTGTGAAAAACAATGAACGCATGAAAATTACTAGTGTTAATACAAGATCAGGAGAGGCTACTTATGAATTTATAAGTGATGCTTTTGATGGGAGCAAAAAGGTGCAAACCCGGCATTATGATGCTGATAATGATTTAGAAGCAACCGAAGATTTGAATAAATATGTTAGTAAAGATGTAGTAGCCACAGCTATTAACGCTTGGCGAGAATTCAAAAACGTCCCTAATGCCTGCCAAAGAGATTATATTTATTATGGTATCAATAAAACAAATACTCCTGGAAGCTTAAATAGAAATATCAGAGAAAAATTATACCGATTTAGAATTAGTGCTACTGCATTTGGAAGAATCGCAGATGCCGACGGTGATCAAAGATTACAAGACTTGACCCAAACTAAACGTTACCTTTCAAATGAAGAAATTCTTCAGAATATATGGACAGATGGAAATTTCGAATTCCGATTCAAGTCCTATATTGCAGGAGAAACAAATAAAGATGCGATGGAACATTTGCTCACATTTTCCGTAAAAGCAAAAGATGTGTTCTCCATAGAAAAGATACATCTTCATCATAAAAACGGTACCGCATTTAGACAATCAAAGAATTTCTATTCAGTAGATATCAACAATTTAAGATCAAAATGGATTTATCCGGAAAAACTTGAACCCAATAAGGATAACCAAGTTTTCACATTACCATGGGATTTATACAACAAAGCTCTTTCCATTCATATGTATGTAGAAGAATTCGATGTTGATCAGACAATAGAAAAAACAATAACTGTAGTAAATGAATTTACAAACAAAGCAGACTTTTCTATCGAAGGAGGCGGAAGCATAGATAGCGTCAAATTATCTGCCAAATTAGGATATGGTTTTTCACACACCAATACCACAACTAGTAGTACTAAAGTTACAACTACAGTCGGTTCTGACGAATTAGGAACTCTTTCCTTCTTCTTCTATGACCCTATTATCAGAGCAGAATCTAACAATACCTATAAACTATATGACGTATCTAGCGGTGATGTGACAGCAACTATCTTACCGATTAATCTTATTATTACCAGATAAAAGATATAAATACAACATCTATAGTTTATAAAATTACGCTGATAAGATACTTACTGACTATCTATAAGCCATCTATATCAAATAAAATAACTAGACTTTAACTTGATATTCAGAACATCGTGGAGGAAATTAAACTTTAGAACAAGTTTGAATCCTTCACTTTGTTTTGAATATTTATATATACGCTTTGCAAAACTCATATACTTTTCCTCCAACCACATATAGTCATTATCCTACACAAGAAATCGAGATTTCATTTCTTAACAGTGATAATAAAGGCCAGATATTGCAGCAACCTGATTTTGTTCCACCGGATTTGTTTAGTTCTGACTAATAAATATTATATTTGCATGAGAACATTTATAAAATCAGAAATAGAGACTATATGATAGAAGCACCCGAAGCCCGTTATCTCTGCGAACAACTCACTGAGACAGTTGTAGGAAAAAGAATATCAGATGTATTTATTCAATTCAGCCCTCACAAATTCGCTTGGTTTAACGGCAATTCCGATGAGTTTGCCGAATGGTTAGTCGATAAGAGGATAAACAGTGCGCAGTCTCAGGGAGGTATGGTAGAGATTACAATAGAAGATAAAGTGCTCGTACTCACGGACGGAGTAAATCTGCGCTATCTGACTCCAGGGACCAAGCTGCCGGCCAAACATCAGTTACTTATTGCATTCGAAGATGAAAGCTGCCTTATAGCTTCCGTGAGAATGTATGGCGGACTCATGTGCTATGACAAGAATGCTGCTACGGGCGTACTATCCGAATATTACCGGACAGCGAAAAGCAAGCCACAGGTCATGTCGGACGCTTTCAGCAAAGAATATTTCCTCGGACTGATTAATGATGAAAGTGCGCAGAAGAAATCCGCCAAAGCTTTCCTGGCTACCGAACAGACTGTTCCGGGACTGGGAAACGGTGTCTTACAGGACATTCTGTATCATGCCCACATCCATCCAAAGAAAAAAATAGCAGCATTAACAGACAAAGAGAAAGAAAATTTGTTCTATCAAGTAAAGGAAACCATGAACGATATCTACCGACAGGGTGGACGAAACACGGAATCGGACCTGTTCGGAGAAAACGGCAAGTATACAGCTTGCCTCTCTAAAGACACGGCAGGCAAAGCCTGTCCCCGTTGTGGAGAAACCATTGTCAAGGAGAATTATCTTGGCGGTAGCATCTATTACTGCCGTGGTTGCCAGATATTGGAATAAGAACCAATCAAATGACTAAAAGAAAACAGAAAATGAAGAAATTTACCAAGATCAACTACATTCTAACCTTTATATTAGTGTTCTGCATCGGAGCTACCCTGCCTATTCTGATCGGTAGCAGTCATGTAGACGAACAGCATTCCGCCAAATCGGAAGTGCCTTATTGCGTCACCTCACCTACAGTTCCCGAGCAGGTGACTTTTGACGGAGAGACAATCGACCTCCGCCGTTACGACCGCCGCGAGCGGATGGACCGGGAGATGATGGCGTTCACCTATATGCACTCCACCACCATGCTGCTAATTAAGCGTGCGAACCGTTACTTCCCGATTATAGAACCGATTCTGAAAGCGAACGGTATCCCCGACGATTTCAAATATCTGATGGTCATCGAAAGTAACCTCAACAACATAGCCCGCTCTCCGGCCGGTGCAGCCGGATTATGGCAATTCATGCCTGCTACCGGACGCGAATTCGGACTCGAAGTAAATGAGAACGTAGACGAACGTTATCATATCGAAAAAGCAACGGTAGCCGCCTGCAAATATTTCAAGCAGGCTTATGCCAAATACGGAGACTGGATGGCTGTATCTGCCGCCTATAATGCCGGACAAGGACGAATTTCCTCTCAACTGGACCAGCAACTTGCCAGCCACGCAATGGACTTATGGCTGGTAGAAGAGACTTCCCGCTATATGTTCCGCCTGCTGGCAGTCAAAGAAATATTCAAGAATCCTCAGCGATATGGATTCCTGCTGAAAAAGGAACACTTGTACCCGCCTATCCCCTACAAAGAGATAACGGTCACCACCCCCATTGCCAACTTAAGCGATTTTGCCAAACAGCAGGGAATCACATACGCCCAACTTCGAGATGCGAACCCTTGGCTACGCGAACAAACCCTAAAGAACAGGACCGGAAAAACATACGTTCTCCAGATACCTACACAAGAGGGAATGTACTATGATCCAAAGAAGACGGTTGCATATAACAAGCATTGGGTAATAGATTAATGTAATAGGTAATAAGTAGCAGGTAATAAGTAATAGGTAAAATACAGGTTATTGGGATATTGGCCTGTTAACTGATTATTCTCATGAAACTAAAAGAAAGAATCCATTATTTTATGAATGACCAAAAGCTGAAACATAAGCTGTACGTCATCATCTTCGAATCTGACACTCCTTCGGGAAAGCTGTTTGATGTGGTTCTTATCGGCTGTATCCTTGCCAGTGTATTATTAGTCATTATAGAAAGCCTGAAAGGGCTCCCTTCTTATCTGACTACCCCATTTGTCGTAATGGAGTACCTTTTCACTGCTTTCTTTACTTTTGAGTATCTGACACGAATATATTGCTCTCCCCGCCCGAAGAAATACATATTCAGTTTCTTCGGCATTGTTGACCTGTTGGCTACCTTGCCGCTTTACATCGGTTTGATCTTTCCGGGAGCACGCTATCTGCTTATCATCCGTGCATTTCGATTGATACGGGTATTCCGTGTCTTTAAGCTATTCAATTTCTTGAATGAAGGCGAACGACTGCTCACCGCACTTCGGGAAAGTAGTAAAAAGATTGCGGTCTTCTTTCTGTTTGTTGTGATTTTGGTTACTTCCATCGGAACGTTAATGTATATGATCGAAGGAACTTTGCCCAATTCTCAGTTCAACAACATTCCGAACAGTATCTACTGGGCTATTGTCACAATGACCACCGTAGGATACGGAGATATAACTCCTGTCACCGGACTGGGAAAATTTCTTTCGGCTTGCGTCATGCTGATCGGTTACACTATCATTGCGGTACCTACCGGTATTGTGTCCGCCTCCATGATGAAGGAATATAAACGGAGAAGAGACAAAGAATGTCCGAACTGCCATCGGTCAGGGCATGAAGACAATGCGCAGTTCTGCAAGTATTGCGGACACGATCTGAATCCGACTTCAGAAAACGAAAATAAAGAGAGCGTACAATAAGCAATCGCCAAACAAGAGAATCAGTTATTCCAATTAACGTCGTCTGAATATTTGCTCAAACAGAAAGATAAAGATACATCCTGCTCCATAGCAGACAATATCTTTCCAATCGAACGTGGAGCCCAGAATGATTCTTAATGCACGGTTGGTGATTCCCAAAGTTTCCACTAACTGAAAATATTGCAGTACTTCGACAAAACAAGCGAACAGGAAAACGTAAAACGACAGACGGGGAACCCCTGTCGGGATAAATATACGTACGAAACTATATACCAGCACCACGACCAAAGCATCTCCCATATAAGGACGTATGAAACTATCACGTATATACAACGCTATGAATACCTCTATACAAAATATTACCAAAAAACTAATGATGTAAAATATCCTTTTCTTCATTTCTTATTCAGTCTTTGGCGCAATGCATGGTTTTGTTTGCGAATATACGATAAAATGCAGATGCTACATTCAAATATTACTAAATTAATAGCACAAAAAGAGAAAAGAATTGTATATTTATAGAACTAACCGTTTTTAAAGAAAAAAACAGAAGAAACAAACAAAGAAAAGAAAGGAGACCGAACCTATGATGTTGAACGTTGATTTTATGTTAAGATTACTGGTGGCAGGAATACTGGGAGCCATCATCGGACTGGACCGTGAATATCGCGCCAAAGAAGCCGGATACCGCACTCACTTCCTCGTATCATTGGGGAGTGCCCTGATCATGATCGTTTCGCAATACGGATTTCAAGAAATCATCAAAGAAAACAGTGTGACGCTCGACCCTAGCCGTGTAGCGGCACAAGTAGTCAGCGGCATCGGATTCATCGGTGCAGGAACCATTATCCTACAGAAACAAATCGTCCGTGGACTGACCACAGCCGCCGGCATATGGGCTACAGCCGGCATCGGTCTGGCAGTCGGCGCGGGAATGTACACCATCGGCATAGCCACTACCGTACTGACTCTGATCGGACTGGAACTGCTCAGCTACATCTTCAAGAGTGTAGGCATGAAAAGTTCGATGATCTCCTTCTCTACTAACAACAAAGACAGCTTGAAACAGATAGCGGACAGATTTAATTCAAAAGATTATATGATTGTCTCTTACGAAATGGAAACACAGCATTCGGGTGAAATGGAATCTTATCAAGTCACAATGGTCATCAAATCAAAACGGAACAATGATGAAGGACATTTACTTTCGTTGATGCAGAAATTTCCGGATGTGACGGTGCAGCGGATAGAATAAGCCTACTTCTGCTTCTCCGTCAGATACTTCCAGTAGCGGACAGGCATATCCTTTTTATGCTTCCTCGGATTCATGCGTTCTTTAATGCAGATAGCCTTGAAATACGTTTTCCAGAGCTTCTGAAAGATCTTCTCATTTTCATCCATCAAGCTCTCGTCCAGCATCCCCGTAATCAGATGAGCTTCCCGGCTGTCGTCATCAAAAGAAATCGTAGTCACTTCCTGCAAATCATAGTAAAAGCCATAACGCCGCTTCATATCATAGATAATCCACTTCTGATCGGCAAAACGATCTTTGAAATGCTGGATGGTAAGCGGTAAGGCATTATACTGCGGTTCGAAGGCAGCAAAGAACGTACCGTCCGCCGCTTTCTGAAAACGCACGAACTGCATCAGATGCATCCGTTCGCCATCCACCTTCTTCCATATCTGGGCAAGCAGAAGCACATCCGGATCGCCGAAGTTAGTCTCGATAGAACGGGGAGCGTCGATCGCCTTACGAATATAACGAAAGATAACCATCCCTATATCCGGCAATTCCGACAACCAACACTGGGTGAGGCAGCCAAGCGCGGAAGAAGAGACTTTCTTCTGCAAGCCACGCCACACACGGGCGGCTTTCTCTTCATCGGTGACCACCGTATGCAATTCATCATAAAACAAAGGCAAAGCATCCCCTTCCGATAACAGGAAATCGGGAAAGGTCTTACGAAAATAAGCGTCGAAGACAGCAGTCAGCAGACCATCAAAAGTTTTATCGTAGATATAGACGTTCATTATCTTCCGGTTTACAACATCTGAAACTCCATTTATTCCCCAAAATCCAGTATCAACTGGCGGTCGTCCACCTTCTTCTTAGGCTTCGGAAGCAGCAGACTGCGTACCCGCTGCGGAGAAAGCTCATTCACCGTCTGCATCTGCAAAGGCAGTTCCCTGCACGTAATGAAGTACTGCGCTTTTTTCATCACCACGCCTATCTTCTTCAACTCATAAAAGCCCAGACGGGAAAAACGACGGGATGCCACAATCAACTTAGCTGACTTCACCCCGATGCCCGGGACACGGAGCAACATCTCATAATCCGCCTTATTGATATCGACAGGAAACTGTTCCGGATGACGCAAAGCCCACGAGAGCTTCGGGTCTATCTCCAGATCTAGATCAGGATATGCGTCATCTACGATTTCATCCACTTTAAACTGATAGAAACGTAGCAGCCAGTCCGCCTGATAAAGACGGTTCTCACGTACCAGAGGCGGTTGTTTCAGTGCAGGCAGGCGTGTATCGTACGTATTCACGGAGACATATCCGGAGTAATAAACACGCTTCATCGTCGGTCGCCCATAAAGTGCCGACGAAAGGTAAAGGATATCTTTATCCGACTCGGAGGTAGCCCCTACAATCATCTGCGTGCTCTGTCCCGCAGGCGCAAAACGGGGAGCATGACGGAACTTCTGCCGTTCTTCCTTGCTTTCCAACACGCCTTGCTGGATATACTTCATCGGAGCGAAAACACTCTTATGATCCTTTTCGGGAGCTAACAGTTTGAGGTTCTCTTCTTTCGGGATTTCTACGTTGACACTAAGGCGGTCGGCATACAGCCCGGCTTCATTCACCAGTTCCCGGCTTGCTCCGGGGATGCTTTTCAGATGAATATATCCGTTAAAGCGATGCACCTGACGCAAGTCTTTCGCCACACGCACAAGCCGCTCCATTGTATAATCCGGACTACGGACCACACCGGAACTAAGAAACAAGCCTTCGATATAATTGCGCCGGTAGAATTCAATCGTCAGCTCTACTAGTTCGGAGACGGATAACGTGGCGCGAGGCAGATCATTACTGCGCCGGTTGATACAGTAGGCACAGTCGTAAATACAATAATTGGTCAGCATGACTTTGAGCAAGGAGATGCACCGTCCGTCTTCGGCAAAGCTGTGACAGATTCCCCAACCACCTACGGTATTGCCCAGCATGCCCGGTTTGTTGGAGCGCACTGTACCGCTGGATGCACAGGATACATCGTACTTGGCCGATTCTGCAAGTATCTTTAGTTTAGTGAGGACATTTTCGTTCATGGACCCAATCTGATTACAGACGCAAATATACGATTTAAATCGGAATGCCGGTTGATAACGAACCAAATCACTCGTATTTTGTTCTCTATAAACAAAACAATCAGACTTTATAATAAAATCAGTCTATATATAAAAAAAGAGGATGCCCGTGGGAAAAATGTGAGGGGCATCCTCTGTAAGGAACAGATATCGGGAAAGAAGACTTTCACAAGCATTGCTTTCCATCTGTTCCCTGTGGGGTTATCTTCACTAACAAGTGAAGAAAGGGTTCATTGCAGAAGTCCGGGCTTTCACAAGCACGGGCTTCCTCTTTTACCTCCCATGCAGGTCCCTCATACTTTTATTAATAGAATAGAGGAATGGGGTATATACCCGCATGAGAAGTGGGAAAATATTATTCTGCAATACAGACACTTACCCGGTTTTCTTCAGGCACCCGGAAAGGCTGTACTGTATCTCCTTTAAAATCCGCAACGATTCTGTCCGGCGCTATTCCTTTGTCTTTCAAGGCATCGGCAACAATCTTCGCACGTTTTTCTGATAAAGTCATATTGATTCTCGGATTACCGGTTTCTTTGTCGGCATATCCGGTTATGGCAACTTTGCTTGCCGGATACTTTTCCATGTATGCCACCATTGCATCGATCTTCGATTGCTGGTCTTTCTGGAGAAGTGCGGAGTTCAGAGCAAAGAATATATTCTGTTTCATAGGTTCCACTACCACTGCCACAGGTTCCGGTTCGGGCTGTTTCACGACAGGTTGTGGTTTAGGTTGTTCTACTATTGGTTCCGGTTCATAATATACCGGAGCTGTTTTCTTATAGCTTTTTCCTAATTTGATGTTCAGGCCCACTAATACGTTAAATTGCCAGTCACAGTTGCCTGCCTTTTTCGAGTTGAATTTGTCGGACAGTGCATTTGCGTTTCCTTCAATATTAATAGCCAGCCGGTCATTGAGGCGCAGATCACATCCCAATCCCATACGTCCGGCTATAAGATTTTGTTTGTCCTGCCATAAATACTCTAATTCATGAGATCTTGTGTCCAGTGCGTTTGCTTCGTCGTTGTCGAAAGCATGATTCAATCCTACGCCGCCAAAAATATATCCATTGAATACACGTTTCGGATTAAAACCACAAAATAAAGTACTGAGGTCTGCCATAAGGTCCAGATTGCCTTGCAGATATTTGTACTGATAGGTTTGAGAAGGAGTGACCCATCCTGCCTTTGCCTGCCAACCGCTTACGCCTAAACGGGCTCCAAATGCAGGTGCAAACTTATACCCTACATTGACAGCTGCTGCCGGAGAGATCAGATCTGTAAAATCGGCTTCGCCTACTGTGTGAGCAGCTCCTGCCTGTACTTGCATAAACCAATGAGGTTTGAACACAGTCTTGCCTTCTTCCTTGATTTGTCGCTGTTCCTGAGCGAATGCTACTGTGCTGCCGACAGTAAGTATGGCTATTAATAAATTTCTTATTCTCATAATTTTATATATTTTATGTCTTATCACAGAGTATGCAGAATGTACTTGTTATGGTGAAAAGGGTGCCCTTTTCTGATTAGAGCACCCTTTTGTTGTTGAATGTCTAAGAATTCATTGACATTTGCGATTCTTAGTTATTCGGATTAACTGTAATAGTCAATGTAGAAGAAGTAGTTCCCCAGCCGTAATTTACTGTAGCAGGAATGAATATCTGATAAGTATATCCAACTGGTGAGCTAACATTCACATACTTCACAGTGTTACCAGTCTGAACCAAAGTAGCGCCATCAGGCAACTTGTTACCGTTGTATTCCAAGCTTGTAGTTACTTTGTTCAAATCCAGTGTTACATCGCCGAACGGACCATAGAAGAACCAGTATTGTCCAGGATTCCAATCCGGTCTGCCCCACTCTTTCTTCGTCCATTCCCAACATCCTGAGATCTGTCCGTAAGATGTTCCTTCGAATGCAGGCTTTTCAGTGTGTCTGTGAGGAACCATTGTCCAGTTACCTTCAACCCACTTGTAAGTTGCCGGTACATAGTTGATACTCTTCACATAGTCGTACTCAATAGTAGTGCTTGCAGGTTTAGAAACTTCCGTATATATAATATCGCCATCTAATTCAACATGTGGATATATCAACGGCCATCCAGCTAATTTCTGTGCTTCAAGAGAAGCGTCAACTTCTGCCTGAGTCAAGAACTCTTCAGTTGTGTAAGTCTTCTTAGTAGATCCACCCAATCTGTTATAGTATCTATAAGTAGCCTTACCTGTATACATAGTAGTCACAGTAGTGGTAGTAAACTTAATCGTACCATATTCTACATCCAACTGAGCCGGTGTAACCATTTCTTCGTGACCTTGAACATATTCGAATTCAGGAGTACAAACTCTCTTCCAGTAAGAATGAACATTTTCAACCCATGACCAGCTATCTTTTACAATTGCTTCGTTTCTCCAGTCAGTCAACAGACCATTCCATTGGAAGTCAGCAACATCACCGCCAGTCTTAGCGTCTATTACTGCAATACCGCTCGGCATGTTCAAGTTAACAGGACGGATAAAGTCAACCATAAATTCGTTAACAGTCACTTCGTCGCCATTGCTCATCGTGTAGATGTGTGCAACGACAGCTTGCAGACCGTTTGCGCTGTTCAACGCAGCCTTCACAGCAGCATTGCTCTTATCCAGGGTGATATAGTTACCGTCGATCTGAACACCAGACATTACAGGAGAAGTCAAGTTACCGTTAGAGTAAGTCTTGATTACTTTGTAACGAGCAGATTCGCAACCCGGAAGTCCTTTCACAGTGTAAGCAGAGTAAGCTTCTGTCAATGCTCTTCTGAACTGACAATCACTTGCAGGAGAAGCAACTGAGTTAGGTACACTCACATTTACATTGAAGTACTTGTACTCATCACCATCTTTCGTCCAGTAAATATCATTTTCAGTAGCATCCAAAGTAAGTTCAGGCAACTTCACGTTTACAGTGAACTTGAATGTGATGCTTGCAGGATATTCAGAAGAAGTCAGCTTGTTCTTCACTGTTACAGTTGCAACAAATTGAGAACCACCGGCACCGATCTTACCCAGTTCACCATGATTAAATGACCATACGATCTTCTTCGTAGCAGTACCTACTGAAGTATCACCGTCAACGATTCTCGGCAGAGTCATAGTGTGTGACAGGTTGTTCTTCTTCACTACAGCAACAGCACCGGAAGCATCATACAAGTTCCAGAATTCTTCGTGGCTCATGCTTGTTTCCTTACCGTTAGTAATAACGCGGTAAACATTTTCACGGATGAATTGCTCTGTGATAGTGTATTCAGCAGCTGTTTCAGTACATTTAGCTACCAAGTCATAAGCCTTGTCACCTACTACGAGGTCATCTTGCTTCGTCACACCAAATTCGATCTTCACGAATCCGCGACGTACTACATTGCCTGCTTCGTCTACCAATTCCACTTTCAGGATAGGAGTACGACCGATCGCTTCTTTATTGAAGCCTTCTGCCTGGTACAAACCTGCCTCAGCGTCGTTACATACCACCCATTTCTGCTGGTTGGTTGAAGTTTCACCTTCAGTGATGTTGTAATCAGAAGAAGCTACAGAGAACTTATATGACAACTTATAGTCTTCGATCGGGAATTCTTTGTGATTACCGTTACCGAAGCAAGTAGCCACCAGGTCTTTCAGGTTGAATACTTGATCGTAAGGAGTTGTATAGCGAACAGCTTCTGACTTACAAGCAGTGAAAGTAGTTGCATAATGAGCACCGTCAGCACCTGAAACTAAAGTAGCTTTGTCAGAGATGCGAACGTCCGGTGCAGCCAGTACGTCATCATAGATAGATACATACGGAGAAGTAACCACTACGTTAGTCTCGTCTTTGTCTACAGCATCACCCTTCAGAGTAGCCTGCAAAGCAACCATGTTTACTTTATCTTCTGCCGGCTGAGTAGAATGGACGTTAAGACGAAGCAGTTTGAAGTCCACTGTTCCCGTTGCAGCGTTAGCAACCGGAGTACCGCTGATCTGAACCCACTGGCTGGCAGCCGCGCGAGTGTTGATCACTGTAGCGCTACGATCCAAGTAGCTATAGTCAGCATTGCCCAACTTGAAGCTAGCCGGGTTGAAGTGGTAGCTTGCAGTTGCCAAAGCAGCTGTAGAAATACTATAATTCGTAGGAATAGCAGCATTTTCACCGCTTCCCATCGGAGCATATTTCAATGAGTTGAACTTGATCGCTTCCACACCGTCTACGATATAGTCGGGAGCAAACGTGATGCTTGTCAGACGGCAAGTCATCAAAGTGTGCAGGCTCACCAAGTCAGCGTTGATAGTAATAATCTGGCTGTTGATGGTTCTGATGTCACCCTGAATACCTGAGATATCCGATTTGATAGCATCCAGCTCATCGTTGATCTTATCTTCGAGGTCAGCAATATCCTGAGCTGTAGAGTTCTTCAGCGCTTCAATGGCAGATTTATTCTCACCGATCAAAGCTTTCAGACCGCCTTCACCGTTGATTTCATCCCAAAGTTTCTTAATCTCATCCTGTGCAGCTTCAATAGCTTCCTGCGCTGCCGCGATATCTTCCTTGTTAGCGTCAGCTATATCTTTTACACCTTCTGCATAAAGTTTCAAAGCGTCGAGCTGAGTCTGCAAGTCTTTATCTGCTGTAATCAACGTTTCGATAGCATCCTGAGCATTTTTGATCGCTTCGGTATTTTCTTTCACTGCTCCGTTGGCAAGATTGCTCAAACCTGTTTCAATACCTTCAATCTGAGCACCGAGTGCTTTTACAGCAGCTTCGTGTACTGTCACATCCAGTTTGTTGTCAATAGCAGCCTGCATTGAATTTCTCAATGCTTCAACCTGTGTTGCGGCTTCCGCTATCGCATCTGCTTTTGCTTGCGCAGCGGCAGCTTTCGCTTCTTCTGCCAGCGCTTTCGCTGTAGCAGCATCGGCAGCAGCCTGGTCGCCGGCAGTTTTTGCAGCTTCTGCGGCAGTCTTAGCTTCTGCAGCAGCTGTCTTTGCAGCATCAGCAGCAGCCTGTGCAGCTTCTGCAGCACTCTTCAGCGTTGTCAGCTGAGTCTGAAGATCGCCAACGGTGCTTCCGCTTTTGTCAATTTGTTCCTGCAGACTCTTGATGTCGTCATCGTAGTCTTTACAAGAAGTAAATGTACCTGCCGAGGACGCTATCAGCGCTCCAAACAGGACAGCATTTAAAAACTTTTTGTTCATAATAAAAAACTTTTAATTTATAAATTAAAAAAATAATAAAAATATAATTTCTCACTTTTGATTTTAAATCCCATGTGTTGTTCCGTTCATTTCTCGTGCGACCTCCTTTTCTTAATTCATTCAACCTTTATTTCCCTTATATAATACACTATGAAGCATACAGGCCAAACAGCCTTTACCCGTTACTTTCTAGGTAACGGGTAAACCTTTGTCCTGACTCCTGTGGAGCTATCTATATGAAAAACCAGACTATTTTACAGTGAAACATATTTACCCCTGCTTCAGACATGCGGCAGAGGGGAGGAAATTCTTTGTATCTTGATCAGAGGTTAACAGGTCCCTAATAGAAAGAAATCCGTTGTTTTATCGTATTATTTCTCTTTTTTTAGTAGTTTATCAGAAAAAATATCTTTTTTGTTTGCATGTTTTCCAAAATATATCCATCTTTGCAACGCTATTTAGCTCCGTTACCTAGAAAGTAACAGATTCATTTTCAAGCTACTACTCCAGCTATTGAATGTTTTACAAAATCAATAATCTGATTATTAGCCTCATCAATTTTCTTATTACGGAAAGGTTTTAGATAAGTCTCGGTCACCTTGATGGACGAGTGCCCCATAGCTTCGGAGATAATACCTGGATGAATTTCGCAATAATAGGCTGTTGTAGCCCATGTATGGCGGGCGGTGTATGAACTCAGTCTATCGTTCAGTCCCAATACCTCCCCCAAGAGCGTGAGCTGCTGGTTGAAGCTGCGCAATGCCAACTGATATTCCCGGTAAGCCTCCTTTGTTCCCTCTCCGCTTTTCAGCAGTGAGAAGAGATAGGGCGAATGGCTGTCGCGGTTCATATACTTCTTTAATAGTTCGAGCGCTTCCGGAGTAAGCGTCACCGACAAGGGCCGGCCTGTCTTCCGCCTGCGGTAAGTGATCACATTATCTCTCAAATCACTTTTACGCAGATAAGCGAGATCGACAAACGGCAGACCACGAAGCAAGAACATCAGCACGAACATGTCCTGCGCACGCCTCACGGCAAGAGGTATGGCGGAAGATGAAGGCAGTCTGGTGAATACCTTCTTCATATCTTCATCACACAATGCCCTCTTATGGTCCGCACGCGTGCCCGTATAAACAGAGCGGAACAGATGGGGCGTATAAACGACCATCCTACTGTTGACGGCACGATTGTACACCGCACGAAATGTTCTTAGATAAGTGGAAACGGTGTTCCAGCTACATCCCTTCCCACGAAGGTGTATCTCGAAACCTTTCAACCACTCCGGGGTGACCTCGTCAAAAGAAAAATCCCCTTCCCCACAATAAGCAATGATGGCATTGGTGCTGCTGCGATATACGTGCGCCGTACCAAAGTTTCCCCCCATCCGTAGCTCTTCGGCTACTTGCTTCATAAATGCTACTACTTTTAACATTGTACTCAGTATTAAATATTACACAATAAATATACACATATTTCAGCAACTATAATTGCCTAATACGCATATACACGACCAATTTTCAGAATAAGACACTCCGAAAATCAGTATCACCGAAAAACGAAACAACAAATAGGGAAAGATTGAGTTCATTTATTCAAATTACCATGAATAACTTTTCACATATAGCGACATCTATTGATCACTAAAAAAGGACCTTTCTTAAAAAAGGAATATTTAAACAGTGAAAGAAGGGCATAATTGTATCCCACTTTAAAGAAAGGCATAAAAATGTCATCATTCACAAATACAGGATTCCTCTTTTTTACTATTCAAAGAGTTTATCGGTCAAATCAGAAGTATAATTCTTTTTCACTGATCATTCTGATCGCTTACTGAAGAAAAACAGTTCCGAATGACACTTTTATTTTCCCGGTATTTATGGATCAATTAGAAGAAAATTAAGCAAAAACAGCTTTTTCAGGTCTTCCTTACCGACGGAAAACAGGTTGGTCGGTGAGGAAGGAGGCGTTGGTTTTAAAGAAACACCCCCTTGGTTTAAAACCAAAAGATACTTTTTTGTTTTGAAAAGGTGTATATTTCATGTAGTTTCATGCAAAGAATGTTTTTTTTTCGTATATTATTGCATTTATTTATGCAGATTTTTCTCTAGTTCGTTATTTTTAGAGTGACCGTTTTTCAATGTAATCTTAAAAATAGCACATTCGTCCGATATTTCGGGTTTCAGAAAAGAGAAGGAGGTATAAATAGAAGAAGAGGATGCATCTCACGACACATCCTCTTCTTTTTTCCTGATATCTTAGTAGACTTCTATTTCTTAGTTTTTAGAAGCTTCCAAAGATGCTTTACGGAATTCTTTCATTGCTTTTTCGATTTCCAAAGAAGCCTTACGAGCACGAGTTCCTGCTGCTTTGTTACCGTTTTCAATCTGAGCGTTAGCATCTTTTGAGAAGTCAGCATACAGAGCTGCTACTTTTTCTACCAATTCTTTCATAATCCTTTTATTTTTTTCGTTAATAATGTGTCGCAAAAATACACTGTTTCCCGAAATAAACGCATAAAAACAATATTTTTTTTGAATTTATCTGCGAAAATAAGCTAAAAAAAGGGCTTTTCACCATTTTTCCCTACCTTTGTAGCCATGAAAACGCTTACTGATACGGATTACATACATACTTTGATAGCTGAAGGAGAGCATCAGCAACAGGACTTCAAATTCGAAATTTCCGACGCACGCAAGATTGCCAAAACGCTGTCGGCTTTTGCCAATACCGACGGAGGACGGCTATTGATCGGCGTGAAAGACAATGGACGAATAGCCGGCGTACGATCTGAAGAGGAAAAATATATGATTGAAGCAGCCGCACAACTTTATTGCATCCCGGAGATAGATTATACTTTACAAACATATATCGTGGAAGGCAAACAGGTATTAGTAGCCACCATCGAAGAGAATCCGCACAAGCCTGTCTATGCGAAAGACGAAAACGGAAAGCCTCTCGCCTATCTCCGCATCAAGGATGAGAATATACTGGCTACCCCTATCCACCTGCGTGTATGGCAACAAAGTGGCAGCCCGCGGGGAGAACTGATCCGTTATACGGAACGCGAACAACTCCTGCTCGACCTGCTGGAACAGGGAACACTGCTTTCACTCAACCGGTATTGTCGGCAGACCGGTATTTCCCGACGTGCCGCCGAACATCTGCTTGCCAAATTTGTTCGGTATGATATAGTAGAGCCCGTATTCGAAAATCATAAATTTTATTTCCGAATGAAAAACGAGTGATATACTACGATTTATTCTTTTCAAAAACCTAACTATGAACTTTATCAATGAAATAAATGATATACTCTGGACATACATCCTGATTATCATGTTACTGGGCTGTGCCGTTTGGTTCAGCATCCGAACGCGGTTCGTACAGTTCCGTATGCTTCGCGAAATGATTGTATTACTCAGCGAGTCCGCCGGAAAAGGAAAACAGGGCGAGAAACATGTTTCATCTTTTCAGGCATTCGCTATTACGATTGCCAGCCGTGTGGGTACGGGCAACTTGGCAGGGGTGGCCACCGCCATCGCCATCGGCGGACCGGGAGCTGTTTTCTGGATGTGGGCGATCGCCCTGCTGGGAGCTTCGAGCGCTTTTATCGAATCTACCCTGGCACAGTTATATAAGATACGCGGGAAGGACTCTTTTGTCGGAGGCCCGGCTTATTATATGAAGAAGGGATTGAAACAGCCGTGGATGGGGATGCTTTTCGCTGTGCTCATCAGCATTACTTTCGGTTTTGCTTTCAATTCGGTACAGAGCAATACGATTTGTGCTGCTGCCGAACATGCGTTCGGATTCAATCATACGGTGTTGGGAGGAGTGCTTACCGCTCTGACTCTTGTCATCATCTTCGGTGGTATCCGCCGGATAGCGCATGTAAGCAGCATTATCGTCCCGGTTATGGCATTAGGATATGTAGGACTGGCACTGGTCATCGTATTACTTAATATCACGCATCTGCCGGAAGTGATATCTCTCATCATCAGTCATGCCTTCGGCTGGGAACAGGCATTGGGTGGAGGTGTCGGTATGGCGCTGATGCAGGGTATCAAGCGCGGATTATTCAGCAATGAGGCCGGTATGGGTTCGGCTCCGAATGCAGCAGCGACGGCCAACGTCACTCATCCTGTCAAACAGGGGTTGATACAGACGCTGGCAGTATTTACCGATACTTTATTAATTTGCACCTGTACGGCATTTATCATTCTTTTCAGCGGTGCTCCTTTGGACGGTTCCTCCAATGGGGTGCAACTAACCCAACAGGCGCTCACGAATGAGATCGGTGCTTCCGGAAGCATCTTTGTTGCCGTAGCGTTGTTCTTCTTCGCATTCAGCAGTATCTTGGGAAATTATTATTACGGTGAAGCGAATATCCGTTTCATCACCGCAAAGAAATGGGTGCTCCACACCTACCGGATATTGGTCAGCGGCATGGTACTTTTCGGGTCTGTCGCCACACTCGATTTGGTATGGAGTCTGGCGGACATCACGATGGCTCTGATGGCTGTCTGCAACCTGATCGCCATTATCTTTCTCGGAAAGTATGCCATCCGCCTGCTCTCGGACTATCGTGCCCAGAAGAAAGCGGGCATCCAAAGTCCTGTTTTCAGGAAAGAGACCATGCCGGACATCGAAAAGGACTTGGAATGTTGGTGAAAACCAACACTTTTTCGTACCTTTGCGGCTCATTAAAATCTCCACACACGATTTGTAAATTGTAAATTATAAAATAGTAAATATAACGATGGGCTTATTTGGTTTATTCAAAAAGAAATCCGATGAAACAAAAGTCGGCAATGTAGAAGATTTCATATCACTGACCCGGGTTTATTTCCAGTCAGTCATCGCTACTAACTTAGGTATTACCAACATCCGCTTTTTACCGGATGTGGCTAACTTCAAACGTTTGTTCAAGATTCCTACGCAGGGAGGTAAGCTGGGACTGGCAGAAAAGTCAGCTTCACGCAAAATGCTGATGCAGGACTACGGACTGAATGAAAGTTTCTTTAAGGAGATCGACAGCTCCGTGAAGCGTAATTGCCGTACGCAGAATGATATCCAGTCGTATCTGTTTATGTATCAAGGTTTTTCCAACGACTTGATGATGCTGATGGGAAATCTGATGCAATGGAAGTTCCGTATGCCGTCTATATTCAAGAAGGCGCTTTACGGGATGACGCAGAAGACGGTACACGATGTTTGTACGAAGACGGTGTGGAAGGCTGATGATGTGCACAAGACTGCGGCGACTGTCCGCCAATACAAGGAACGCCTGGGGTATTCGGAACAGTGGATGACGGACTATGTATATAATATAGTGCTCCTTGCCAAAAAGGAACCGAAAAGGAAGAACGACGACACGGAAACGAAAAAATAAGGTCGCGTAAATGTTAGAAAATCGTAAAGAATAGCATAGCAGGAAAAGCGGGAGTGGCATACTTCCGCTTTTTTTATTATCTTTATGTACTTTTTCTTTTGCCTTGATGCAAAAGAAAAAGTACCAAAAAGAAAAAATCAAGGCTGCGCCTGCCCGGCTACTCCGGTCTCATTTCCGGCTAAAGGGCAGAAACTCGCTTCGCTCAAACAGTCTGCCTTTTTTAACGCCGTAAATAAGACCTGTGCTTGACGCCGGGCAGTCGAGGCCGGGGGAACCTTGCGGAGGGATAGGTCGTTACTAATCAATAAATAATATAATAATATAGAGGATGCTTATGAAACAAAAGAAAATGCTTGTACTTACTTTTTCGCAGTTGAAACAAATATACACGCAGGAGATGCCGGAGTTGGTAGAGATGGCGGCGGTGAGTCCGACAGTGGAGGACTTTAAGGCTGGTCTGCTAAAACATCTGGATAGTTGCGGGATGGTTAATGAGGTTGCGGAGGAGGCAAGGGAGCAAATTCGACTCTTACTCCAGTATGATGGACAGGATGTTCATGAACTGTCTACGGGACAGGATATTTCGGTACAGACGATACGGTTGCTTTATCAGTTTCTGACGGAGAAGTTGGAGAATATAGAGATGCCGACGGATTTGTTTGTAGAATTGTTCCAGTTGTTCAAACGTTTGCAGGGGGAAAATGTTCCTTCGCCGTCTCCGCAGCGCATCAAGAGCCGGAATGACCGGTGGGATACCGGATTGGATGAGGAAGTGCGGGAGATGCGGGATGAGAATAAGGAACGGATGCTGCATCTGTTGATTCAGAAGATTGAGAACCGGAAGTCGAAGCCTTCGGTACGGTTCCATTTTGAGGAAGGGATGAGTTATGAGGAGAAGTATCAGTTGGTAAGCAAATGGTGGGGAGATTTCCGCTTTCATTTGTCGATGGCTGTGAAAAGTCCGGCTGAGTTGAATCGCTTTTTAGGAAATTCACTTTCGTCGGAGACGATGTATTTGCTGAATCGGGCACGTAAAAAGGGAATGCCGTTCTTTGCTACGCCTTATTATTTGTCGTTGCTGAATGTGACGGGGTATGGGTATAATGATGAAGCGATTCGGAGTTATATACTTTATTCGCCACGATTAGTGGAGACGTATGGCAATATTCGTGCATGGGAGAAGGAAGATATTGTGGAGGCAGGAAAGCCGAATGCTGCCGGATGGCTCTTGCCGGACGGACATAATATTCACCGACGGTATCCGGAGGTGGCTATCCTTATTCCTGATACGATGGGACGGGCTTGTGGAGGGCTTTGTGCATCTTGCCAGCGTATGTATGACTTTCAGAGTGAACGGCTGAATTTTGAATTTGAGACGTTACGACCGAAGGAGTCGTGGGACAGTAAGTTGCGACGGTTGATGACCTATTTTGAACAGGATACGCAGTTACGCGATATTCTGATTACGGGAGGCGATGCGCTGATGAGTCAGAATAAGACGTTGAAGAATATATTAGAAGCGGTGTATCGTATGGCGGTACGCAAACAAAGGGCGAATCTTGAACGTCCGGAAGGTGAGAAATATGCGGAATTGCAACGGGTGAGACTGGGTTCTCGTTTATTGGCTTATTTGCCGATGCGTATTAATGACGAGTTGGTTGACATTTTGCGGGAGTTTAAGGAAAAGGCTTCGGCTGTTGGCGTCAAGCAGTTTATCATTCAGACTCATTTTCAGACACCGCTGGAGGTTACCCCCGAGGCTAAAGAAGCAATTCGGAAGATTCTTTCTGCCGGATGGATTATTACGAACCAGTTGGTATATACGGTGGCTGCCTCACGCAGAGGACATACTACGCGGCTTCGCCAGGTACTCAATTCACTGGGAGTGGTATGTTATTATACGTTCTCGGTGAAGGGATTTAATGAGAATTATGCGGTGTTTGCCCCCAACAGTCGCTCAATGCAGGAACAGCAGGAAGAGAAAATTTACGGACAGATGACTCCGGAACAGGCGGAAGAATTGTATAAGATACTGGAGACCAAAGTCAGTGCAGGTATAAATGAAGAAAAAACGAAAGAAGATGCTGACACCGCCAAACAAATAAGACGGTTCATGAGAAAGCATCATCTGCCTTTCCTTGCTACCGACCGCAGTGTACTGAATCTGCCTGCTATCGGCAAGAGTATGACTTTCCAATTGGTAGGATTGACTGAGGAAGGCAAACGAATTCTTCGCTTCGAACATGACGGTACCCGTCACCATAGCCCTATTATCGATCAGATGGGACAAATCTATATCGTAGAGAATAAATCACTGGCAGCTTATCTACGCCAACTCAGCAAGATGGGGGAAGACCCGGAAGACTACGCTTCTATCTGGAGCTATACAAAAGGGGAAACCGAACCTCGTTTCAGCCTCTACGAGTATCCAGATTTCCCCTTTCGGATTACAGATAAAATGAGTAATTTAGAAATAAATAATAGGTATTAGGTAATAGGTAATAATCGTAGCTGCCGGTAGCTTTACCCGCATGGCATATTACTTATTACCTATTATTTATTACCTATTACTTCACTCTAATTACCATATTAGCAACAATTGCAGTTAAACCTCCGGTGGTGATTCCTGAAGAGAAAATACTTCGAATTGCCTCTGGAGCTTGTTTTAATACGTCCGGCATTAGTTCCACACCCAAACCTAAAGATAGGCTGACTGCTAAGACTAAGGTTTCTTTGCGGCCTATTTCCTGTGAGGAAACGATGCGGATACCTGCTGCCGCTACTGTACCGAACATTAATAAGGTGGCGCCTCCCAGTACCGGATCGGGCATCAGAGAGAATATAGCTCCTACAATGGGGAATAATCCCAGCAGAACGAGCATAGCGGCAATATAATAGCCTACATAGCGGCTGGCAACTCCTGTTAATTGGATGATACCGTTATTCTGTGCGAAGATGGAGTTCGGGAAGGAGTTGAATATACCTGCTAAAAGAGAGTTGAAGCCATCTGCCATCACACCGCCGGAAACACGTTTCAGATAAGAATCACCTTCAATCGGAAGTCCGGAAATCATGGAGTTGGCTGTCACATCACCTGTGGCTTCAATGGCAGTGATCAGATAGACCAGGCCAATGGCGATAAATGAAGAGATATTAAAATCAATACCGTATTTAAAAGGTTGCGGGATGTTGAAACTCATCAGCATCTCGACATTTAGTGCGCTCATATTTACTTTTCCCAGGGCGAAAGCCAGTCCATAACCCAGACAAAGGCCGAACACGATGGAACTCATGCGCAGGTATTTGTTTTTGCAGCGATTGAAAAACAAGACGCTCAACAATACGAGTGCAGCAATGGACAGATTTTCCCACGAACCGAAGGAGCCGTCGTCCATCGCGCCATATCCGCCGCCACAGGAAACGATACCGACTTTGATCAGACTCAATCCGATCAGTAGTACGACAATGCCGGACACTAGCGAGGTGATGATATTGCGAAGATACTTGAAGGTACGGCTGACGACCATTTCAATAGGTGCGGCAGCTATACAGGAGCCGAATATCAGCGGAAGTCCGCCTACTAATCCGGTCGCTATGATAGGACCGATAAAGGAGAAGCTGGTACCTTGGATGCAGAGCAGCTTCGCTCCTATCGGACCGATACGACGGCATTGTATAAACGTAGATACCCCCGAAGCAAAAAGGGACATAGATACCAGAAAGCTTGTTTTTTCAACATCCAGCTTCAGTGCGCTCGCAATGATAAGAGGAGGTGTAATGATGGCTACAAAGATAGCCAGCAGATGTTGCAAGGCAGCAAACAGGGCATCTTTAAATGGGGGGCGGTCTTCTACGCCATAGATCAAATCTGTTTTCATTCGATATTTTTATTCAATAATTGATGTATATCCGTTGGGGAATTTTGTACTTCGAAGTTTAGTTCAGCGTCCACTTCAAAGCCAGTGTCGGAATTACATAGAAGCCGTCACGACCACCGAAATTATTGCTCAGTTCCACTTCGGAACCGACACTCAGGTTAAAGTTTTTATTCACTCCCTTGATGCGGTTCAGGTTTACCCAAAATTGCGGTTCGGAGAGGAAGATGGTTTTTCCATACTTGGTTTCTTCACGCCACCAGTCGGCAAAACCGGAGAAGGTGAGCAAATCCTTGCAAAAGTTCATGTACCATGTTCCTGTCAACTGGAAGTTATTCGGGGATGGGTGCTTTTGTATATACTTATACATCGCTGTCAATGTGAAGCCTCTGGAGAAAGAAGCGTTATTATAGGTATAGGTGGCTCCCGCCAGGTAAGCGTTGTTGTAGGAGAATCCTTTTGCCAATCCACCATTGTATTCGAGATGGGCGGAGAAAGGACCTTTCCAGAATTTCAGTTCACGGGCTATCTCCCAGTAAGCGGAAGCGACCCCTTCGGACGTATAGTCCATATCGATAAAGAAGTAGGTACTTCCCCAGTTGTCGGGATGGAACTTCTCGACAGTGGAGGTCAACAGCGGGCGTCCTTTCAAGTCTTTATCATACAGGGAACGTCCGAAATCATAATGTAACTGAATGTTTTGTGCCTGCAATTCCGGTACGGCAGAAAGTAGCATACATAGGAAAAGAGCAGAAATGATCTTTTTCATGACAAATGTGTTTAAATGAAGGTGCAAAAATAGTTAAACCTATACATATATTCACATTCCGACACTAAAATTTTAATCCAGACTATTATTTCCTGTATCCCACCACAATCGGGTACCTCCATGATCGGGTCCGCCCAGAGCCTCCACAAGAGCCAGATATTGCTCTCTGTCTTCGGTTTGCAGCGTGCCGGGGAAGTTGAGGCGACGTACCATTGTCTCCGTGTCGATACATCCGTTCCTGCTATGGTTAAAGCGTACCGGAAACAGGCGGGGATATCCCGTGCGACGCTGTTCCGCCCATGCCTCGCAACCTTCCGGGAATAAGGCTATCCATTTCTGCGTAATGATCTTTTCCAGCTTTATTTCCTTGTCGTCTGCGGGATTCCATTTAGGAGAAACCAGGCAACGGGCAGGAATGTTATTTTCGGGGTCTTGTGTGTCGATGAAATCGGCAGCTGTCCGCTCACTGTTCAGATAGTCGTCCATCTGATAAATGCCGCGTTGATGAAGAGACGCCTTTATTCCGTTCTGATAACATTCTTCTTCATCCTCCGGTATCCATCCGCGCAAAGCAGCTTCGGCACGGAGAAACCAGATTTCAGCGGAACTCATCAATGGGGCATCCGTACTCTGATCGACGGACAATTTGGATAAGCCTGCATAATGATTGTGCGCAAAGCAGGTTCCCTGACGGATGCCGCGATACTCTCCTGCATACGCTTTGTCGGTACAGGTTTCAAAGTAAACTTTCAGTCGGGGATCATCGTAGCCTGTCAGAATAGATTCCATTGCAGCGCTCATATAAGTTTCATTCCATACCCGGTTGAGTTCTCCCAACGGATTCGTGAATCCGGATTTCGTTGAGACCGCTACCCGTTCATCTTCCGCTTCAAAAACACCAAATTCATTTTCCAGTCCTTTCAGGAACTCGGTGCGTGCCTTATCCGGATCAACCGCAGAAATACGCATTGCCAGACGCATACGCAACGAATTGGCAAACTTGATCCAAGAGGAATATTGACCGTCCAGCAAAATATCAAAGCGGGTGAATCCATTGGAGTCGGGCTTCTTGTCTATATAATCGGCAAGAGAGACAACAGCCGAATCGAGTTCATTAAAGAACTCGTAGTAGACTTCTTTCTGCGTATCAGGGCGATATTGATTCTGGGCATTCGCGAAATTCTTATAAATAACAGGGCCGTAATAATCTGTCACACGGTGCATGACTTCCACTTTCAGCACCTTGGTAATGCCGAACAAGGCAGGTTCCGTATCACGGGTGGCATTCTCCGACTGGTAGATTTGTGGAAAGATATACGAATACATATGTGTCCACATGGCGCTGTTCCAGCCATCCTGCATATTATAATCCGAGTTATGCGTACCTCCGTTCAGGGGTTTTCCGTCGTGCATATAACCGGAGAACATATCCGCGTTCAGATTCTGTATCAACTGGAAAGGCCAGTTCTTGCCTTTACCGAAATCGTAGTTAAAGTAGATGCCTTGCTGGATAATCCCCAGACGAATACCGTAACCATTGTCGTCAATCAGCAAATCATCGTCCGTAACTCCCGACTGGTCGGTATTAAATTCACGAAATTTCCCTGTACAGCCAACAGAAAGCAGCAGCATCCCCAGCAAGTATATATAAATATGTTTTTTCTTCATCGTCTTCTCTCCTGCTCTTAAAATTCACATGTCAAAGTAAAGCCCAGACTGCGGGTGGTAGGCATACCGAACACTTCAATTCCCTGATTGTCATTGCCTGTAGAAAGTACCAGATCGGGATCGAAAGGCGCTTTCTTGTACAGGAAACAAAGGTTGCGGGCTACAAAAGAAAGTTGCAGGTCTTTCAGGCAATTCGTTTTCTGTATCCATTTTCGGGGGAAGCTGTAACTCAGCGAAACTTCCCGCAGACGGAGGTTGGTAGCGTCATACATATAGTATTCCGTCACGCCGGCGCGTCCGCCCACTACATTTTTATAGAATCCTTTGACATCGCTTATCTGCCGGCCTTCCAGCGAAACATATCCTTTATCACGGGCTTGTGCCGTCGCTTTCGATACTCCATAGAGGTCCATCTCCGCCTGGGTCTGCGAAAGGATTTCACCTCCATAGCGCCAGTCAAGCAGGAAGTAAAGGCTGAAACCTTTGTAGGAGAAGGAATGATTCCATCCCAGCATAAAATCCGGATTGGCATTGCCCAACTTTACGGTATTTCCGTCGCCTTCGACCAACGGAAGTCCTTTATAGTCTCCGTCCGTTCCATAAACGATGTTGCCTGCTTCATCACGTATAAAGGCTTTACCGTAAATATCGCCGATAGAGCCGCCTTTCACCAGTTTCATCGCATAACTGGACGAGAAGCTGGTAGGTCCGTAAACAAATTCTTTCAGTTCTTCATGGAGTTCTACAATCTTGTTCTTATTGGCAGAGAAGTTGAGAGAGGTCTTCCACGTGAAGTCGGGGATCAGTACCGGAGTGGCATCCAGCGTTATCTCCCATCCCTGATTCCGGATATCTCCGGCGTTGACGTATCGATAGGCATACTTATCCCCCGCAAGCGCAGGCAGTTTGAAGAACTGCTCATACGTGTCGGTACGGTAATAGGTCAAATTTAATCCGAGGCGGTGCTGCAAGAACTTCCATTCCATACCCAATTCGACGGAATGCGTCATTTCCGGTTTCATCTCGGCGAAAGGGGCCGCATCGCTTGCCAGTATCTCTCCACCGGCAGTCACATACGAAACAGGGTAAGTGATAAAGGGAGGCACCCCGTTGCCTACGATACTATAAGCACCGCGCAACTTCGAGAACGAAACCCATTCGGGCATCTTTACCCACTTATTCGGAAGGAAAGAGACACCGGCGGAAGGATAAAAGAATCCTTTCTTCTCGTACTTCGTGTAAGCCAGCGTAGACGACCAGTCGTTACGTGCGGTCAGGTCAAGGAAGACTCCTTCTTTATAGCCAATCTGTGCCGTCGCAAAGAGCGATTGCAGTTGGTAATGGGCATCTATTTTCTGATCGATACTGGCAGAACTGCTCATCACGATATTGGCAAGATTAAACACATTGGCATATTTCAACGAAGCATTCTTCGAATCAATGCGAGTAGAGTTAGTTATTCTGTCATTGATACTGCCACCAATGGCTACATCCAATGTGAAGTCATTCAGTTGCTTCTTGACCATCGCCATCACATCTCCGTACATCTGCGTTTCCTGATAATCCATTTCAATATAGCGCCCGTTCATCCCACAGAGTGCCGTAGCGGTGGAGGCATAAAATTTCTGACGCAGTTTATCGGCTGAGTAATCCAGATTGCCACGAGCCTGAAGTGTCAGCCAATCAGTGACTTTCAAATTGGCAGAAAGGGAAAGGAGCAGGCGGATACGTGCATCCTTACTCTGTATGCGGTTTTGTATCCAATACGGATTCTGTTCAAAGTCTTCGGTAAAAGTATGCCAGTTTTGTGTATTCAGCTTTCTGTCCTCGTCATAACGTTCATAGTTCTCCTTATAATAAGACAAGTCCTCGCCACGAGGAAAGCGGTAGAGACCTACCAGAGGATTCATATAAAAGCCTCCCGATACGGGTTTATTCTTCACCGTCTGCTTCATGACATTCACGTTACCGTCCAGTTTCAGCCTGCTGTTGAAGAGGACGGCGGTCTCTCTCAGATTGATATTGTGTTTGGAGAGTTTATTTTCATTCAGAATACCGCGACCGGTGGTGTTGGCATAGGAGAAATATGTTTGTAGCTTGTCATTTCCGGAGTTGACGGATACAGAAGTAATCGACGTCAGTCCGGTACGGAAAAAGTCACCCAAATTATCGTAAACCGTCAGATTTTCTTTTTCTCCCCAACTGTCTGTTACATCACTTACTCCGTAGCTGTTCTGCATTTCGGGCAGAGAGAAAGCCTTTTCAAAAGTCAGTCCGGTAGAGAAATGAATATCCCTCCGTCCTACGGTATTTCCTTTCTTTGTAGTAATAAGAATGACTCCGTTGGCCGCCTGGCTACCATACAAGGCTGCGGCAGGAGCTCCTTTCAGGATGCTGATACTTTCCACATCCTCCGGATTCAGATTCGAGATTCCGTCTCCCCCATCCCGGTTACCGGCATTTGCCGTACCGCCGATAGCCGAATAAGCCTGTTCCGAAGTAGAATTTAGCATGGGAACACCATCTATCACGTACAGAGGCTGATTATCACCGGCCACCGATCGTACCCCACGGATACTGACTTTCGCCGATCCGCCCATGCCGGAAGAGTTCTTGCTGACCTGCACACCGGCTGCCTTTCCTGCCAAAGCCGTGATCATATTCACTTCTTTCACACGATTCAGTTCTTCTCCCCTCACCTTTTGCACGGCATAAGCCAAAGAGGATTCTTTCTTTTCAAGTCCCAAAGCAGTTACAATCACGTGGTCAAGCAGCAGAATATTTTCTTTCAGACATATTTCAAGCATTGACCTACCCTTTACACTGACTTCCTGAGACTCGTAACCTACGAAAGAAATTTGCAGAACAGCACTATCCGGAACGGATAAAAAGAAATTCCCCTCCACATCTGTCACTGTTCCATTCGCTCCGCCTTTCTCTCTGATTGTCGCTCCGATAAGTGGTTCACCATAGGTATCGATGACCCGCCCCCTTACCGTAAAACTGGCAGAGGAAACTTTCACACATTCTTTCGACCCCGGCCGTGAAGCATAACAATCTTCTTCAAAGAAAGATAACAAGCTTATAAAACAGCAACTTATAATTATTCTTGTTTTCAACAGCATTTCAATAAGTTGTTTTTCACCATCTCCGTGCAAAAATAGCCAAATATTTTTAAATTTGTTTTTTTCCGCAACTATTTTGAAGGAAAAGAATAGATTCGTTATTTTTGTAGGAAATTACATCAATATGGAGATTGAAATCGAAAAACATCCTTTAAAACCTTTTCTCCCACCAAAAGCAAAGCTGCTGATGCTGGGAAGTTTTCCGCCACAAAGAAAACGGTGGTCGATGGATTTTTATTATCCGAACCTGAACAATGATATGTGGCGCATTGTCGGACTCTTGTTTTTCGGAGACAAAGATCACTTTCTGAACGATACGCGGAAAGCATTCTGCCGGGAAGAGATTATTGACTTCCTGAATGAAAAAGGAATCGCCCTGTTCGATACAGCCTCATCTATCCGGCGTTTGCAGGATAATGCTTCGGACAAATTTCTGGAAGTGGTGCAGCCGACGGACATTGCTGCATTACTCCGCCAACTGCCCGAATGCAGAGCAATCGTCACCACCGGACAGAAGGCAACGGATACGCTCCGTGCACAACTGGAAGTGGAAGAACCGAAAGTAGGAGACTATGCCGAATTTGTGTTTGAAGGACGGGCGATGAGACTCTACCGGATGCCTTCTTCCTCACGGGCGTACCCGCTTGCATTAGATAAAAAAGCCGCCGCCTATCGGATTATGTATCAGGATTTGCAGATGGTAATTTAGGTAATAGGTATTAAGTAATAATAATCGATAAATAGTATATAGTATGACACCTTTATTTTTGCAATATCCGGCGTGCAGTACATGCCAGAAAGCTAAGAAATGGCTAATCGAAAATAACATTGAGTACACTAACCGGCTCATTGTGGAAGATAACCCTACGGTGGAAGAGTTGAAAGCATGGATTCCACGAAGTGGATTGCCAATAAAGAAATTCTTCAACACAAGCGGTTTGGTATATAAAGAACTGAAACTGAGCGAGAAGCTGCCTTCCATGACTGAGGAAGAACAAATCGCATTGCTGGCAACAAACGGTAAGCTGGTGAAACGCCCGTTAGTAGTGACAGACAGCTTCGTTCTGGTAGGTTTTAAGCCCGATGAATGGGAAAAATTAAAATAATTGGAAATTTATTTACCCTAATATTTGCTGGTTCGGAAGTTTATACTACCTTTGCAGCCGCAAACACGGGAGTAGCTCAGTTGGTAGAGCACCGGTCTCCAAAACCGGGTGTCGGGAGTTCGAGCCTCTCCTCCCGTGCAAGGTCAAATAGCTGTAAGTATAATGCTTACAGCTATTTTTATATATAAAAAGCGGCTTCCAATTTAATATGGAAGCCGCTTTCATTCGAAAGTTGTGTTTTTAAAGGCGATGTTTCCTCAAGAGGAAAGCACTTTTCTTTATTCGTTCACTCAAATCGAGTAAACTATCTGATAATAAATCAATTTCATCGTCAGTAAAGGTAGCAACCTTGTTATTAACATGATAACCATTCATACGCTGACTGAACCAAGAACGCGACTTATTAAAATATTCTTCAGCAATATAAGACCAAGTAATAGCCGGAACAATATCTTTCAATGCTTGCTTGAAATCATATTCATCAATCAACGCTTGTGACTGGTCTATTGTTTGCTGAGCTTTATTGGAAAGAATCTCAGCAAATTCACGTTTTTCCTCTTCCGTTTTCCCTGATAAGGTATGAGCTATTTTACCCTGGAACTGTCTCCGTTGTTCATCTGTCTCCAGCTGGAGAAATTCATTCAACAAATTATTTATCTCTCTATCTGTTCCCATAACAAACATTTTTATATGATTGAGTTTTTAAAGCACCCCCTCAATACATGAGGAGGTTAATGTTAGTCTTTCAGTTGTTTGAGGAGTTCGATCAGCTTATCCAGTTGAATATCGATCAACCTCTCTAACTCTCTTTGTGGGTATCCTTGCTTCAACAATTCCTCCACACTTTGAGCATAGAACTGCAAGCATCGCTTAACATGCTCTATGTGAGCCTTTAGCTCTTCCTGATTGTCAAACATCGCTTTAAAAACACAGTACAAACATAATAAACATTTGTTTATCAGCAAAACTATTGCAGATAAATCCGTCCTTTAAATTGATTCTTTAACACTTAGATACCTTCTTATAGCGTCTATACACTCTTTCCTAATTGTAATCGTTAATCACTTATGGTTTTCTCCTGCTTCATCCCTTTGGCAGTTTCTACCAAACGGATAAATTCTCTTCTGTATCCTTTTTCATCATTATCCAATCCCTGTTTGGCAAGGCCGATCACTTTATCATAGTTTGCCTCTCCTTTAAAGTCAGAGTCCCGAAGCAGCTGACCGAACATAGCCACGGCAGAAGCGAAGCGGAAATCGGAAGAAACATTATTTCCTTTATTATCCACAAAGGGAACTTCCATCTTTTTGCTGACGTCCTTGTCCGGAGCTTTATAGCGCAGTTTCACGGTCAGCAATTCATTAGAGCCGGTCGGCTGCACCGTCTCTTTTTGTTTCTTCTGATATTTCAGATCATCTATCTTTCCTACGTAGTCATTCTTTACGCCTACGGGAATCACTTCATAGAAAGCTGTCACCGTATGTCCGGCTCCCAATTCTCCGGCATCTTTGGCGTCATTATTAAAGTCTTCGTCTTTCAGCAAACGGCTCTCATAACCAACCAAACGATATGCCTGCACCTGAGCCGGATTAAATTCCACTTGCAGTTTTACGTCCTTCGCCACCGTATGAAGCGTAGCGCCAAACTCACCCACCAGGACACGATTGGCTTCCTGCAAATTATCGATATAAGCATGATTTCCATTCCCTTTTTCTGCTAAAGCCTGACCTTTATTGTCTTTATAGTTACCCATTCCATAACCTAGCACACTCAGGAATACTCCGCTCTTACGTTCCTTTTCTATCAACTGTTCCAAACCTTCCACAGAAGAAACACCTACATTGAAATCTCCATCGGAACAAAGAATGATCCGATTGTTTCCTTTAGGAAGGAAGTTCTGTTTAGCCACTTTATAAGCCAGTTGGATACCTGCGCCGCCGGCCGTAGAGCCACCGGATGTCAGTTCGTCTATCGCATCACGTATTTTCTGTTTGTCACTGCCCGGAGTAGATTCCAGTTTTACGCTGGCGTTGCCTGCATACACAACGATGGCAACTTTATCTTTTTCACGCAGGTTATTAACTAATAGCTTCAGAGATGACTTCACCAAATCCAGACGGGTAGGTCCCCACATAGAACCGGATACATCAATCAAGAATACCAGATTAGATTCCGGAAGTTTGTCAGTCGGAATCTCCCTTGCTTTCAGTCCGATACGTACCAGACGATGATCAGCATTCCAGGGACAAACACCAGCCTCCATTGTAATCTTCACCGGATCGCTTCCGGTCGGCTTCGCATAATCGTAGGAGAAATAATTCACTAACTCTTCCGTACGGATAGCATCGGCCACCGGCAAGGTACCGCTGTTGATCATACGACGCATATTACTGTAAGAAGCGGCATCCACATCAATAGAGAAAGTAGAAAGCGGAGATTCTCCTACCTGCTTAAAACCATTTTCACTGATCGATTTATATTCTTCCGTATTTACTGCATCCATACGTACGGACGGGTGTCTGAGACTTGCCAGATTGACGGTTGATATGGCGCCGGTAACAGCTACCTTTCGCTGGCTGCCGTATCCGACGACAACACATTCTTCCAAAACATCAGAACTAGCCATAAGGCTTACGTCCATCTTTGCAGAGAATATGATTTTTTCCACTTTCTCAAAACCAATATAGCTGAAGATAAGAGTTTCCCCCTTGTTTGCTTCAATCCTGTACTGCCCTTGTAGGTTCGTAACAGCTCCACGGGATGTTCCCTTGACCGTCACCGCACATCCTACCAACGGCGAACCGTCTGATCCGTCCGTCACCGTTCCCTTTACGATCAAAGGCTGTGCCCATACCGTACCACCCAATGTAGTAATCACTAACATCACCGTGAGCATCATTGCTCTGAGTTGATTTGTCTTCATAACTTTATCTTTTTAAAATGTTACAATTAATCCGCTTTTACTATAGAGATGCAGATTCCACACGGATTCCATAAACCAACAGAAGTTTTTTTTATTTTCATTGAAAATAGCACGCTTTTCAAAATAATCCTTCATTCTTTTGCTGCTTCTAAGATGATGTGTATATTTGCGAACAATAAACATTCATAAACATGAAACATGAAGTCGACGGAAGGCGGGAAATAGCCTCACGAAACACCGCTTGGGCTAACATTATCGCCCGTAAACTAACCGGTTGGGGCATCACTCCCAACCAGATTTCAATGATGAGTGTATTCTTCGCTTTGGCTGGTTGCCTTCTGCTGACGGGCACTGTTATCTATCCCGATTTCAATAAATACGTCGCTTATATTCTGTTCATCGTCTGTATGCAGTCGCGGTTACTATGCAATCTGTTTGACGGAATGGTGGCTATAGAAGGAGGAAAGAAAAGTGCCAACGGAGATTTATACAATGATATGCCCGACCGATTCGCCGATGCCTTGTTTATCATTCCTGTAGGCTATGTAGCCGGAGGATTCGGGATAGAACTGGGATGGCTTGCCGCCCTGCTTGCCGTAATGACCGCTTATTTCCGCTGGATAGGAGCTTACAAGACACAACAGCATTTCTTTAACGGCCCGATGGCGAAGCAACATCGCATGGCTTTATTGACACTGTGCTTTGTGATTGCCACCTGCACCATTCACTGGGGATATGAACAGATCGTGTGCCTCATTACTCTTATACTAATGAATATCGGTCTGATCGCCACTCTTATACACCGTTTATATCTTATGTCTCACACAAACAACGAAGCGAAATGAAACAACTGTTGGACAAATTATTCCCTACGCTAAGCGATGAGTTGATTATTGTAATCACCCTTATTATCTGTTTGCTGGTGACGGCAAGCATCGCCCTCTTTCTGGTAAAAAAGCTGTCGCCGAAAACCAATATCAGCGAACTGGTTGCCCGTACCCGCTCATGGTGGATTATGGCAGCAATGTTTATCGGTGCCGTTTTCATCAGCTACGACATTTCTTATTTTTTTCTTGCATTTCTCTCTTTTATAGCATTCAGAGAACTTTATTCGGTATTAGGATTCAGAGAGGCAGACCGCCGTGCACTGTTCTGGGGCATATTGGCTATTCCTATCCAATACTATCTTGCTTATATCGCATGGTATGGAGCATACATCATATTCATCCCCGTAGTTATGTTCCTGTTATTGCCATTACGACTGGTATTGAAAGGCGATACACACGGAATCACTAAATCCATCGCTTTGCTGCAATGGATTCTGATGCTTTCTGTATTTGGTATCAGCCACCTCGCTTATCTTCTCTCGTTACCCGAATTGCCGGGCTTCAATGCGGGAGGACGCGGACTGCTGATGTTCCTCGTGTTCCTTACAGAAATCAACGATATCATGCAGTTCGTCTGGGGAAAACTCTTCGGACGTCACAAAATTCTGCCCAAAGTGAGTCCCAACAAAACATGGGAAGGCTTTTTGGGAGGTGTCGTCAGCACTACGGTTATAGGATACTTTCTGGGATTCCTCACTCCGCTCTCCACGCCCAACGTAATTCTGGTCAGCGCCCTCATTGCCATTGCCGGATTTGCGGGAGATGTAGTCATCTCGGCCATCAAACGTGATAAAGGCATCAAAGACATGGGAGATAGCATCCCCGGTCATGGTGGAGTATTCGACCGCATAGACTCTCTGTCCTATACAGCTCCGGTGTTCTTCCACCTCGTTTATTATATAGCTTATTAGCCGGCATACTATGAAAAAAAGATTCATGCAGTCTGCCATGATGCAGATACTATATAAAGGTATATTCCGGTGGTTTCTGAAACTGATCGTAGGAGTCCAGTTCCCCGATACCCGATTCCTCCAAAAGGAAGGACAATTCATCATCCTTGCCAATCACAACAGCCATCTGGATACACTCAGCCTGCTTTCTTCCCTACCCGGCAACCTTTTGTGGAAAGTAAAACCCGTAGCCGCGGAAGATTACTTCGGAAGAACCCGGTTTCAGGCCGCTTTCAGCAATTACTTCATCAACACCCTTCTCATCAGAAGAAAAGGAGAAAAGGACTCGGAGCACGACCCACTCCGGAAAATGCTCGATGCCATCGATGAAGGATACTCGCTGATTCTTTTTCCCGAAGGTACAAGAGGGAAACCCGAACAAATGGGAAAAATAAAGTCCGGCATAGCCCGTATCTTGTCTCTGCGACCGGAACTGAAATATATACCGGTTTTCATGACCGGCATGGGACGTTCACTCCCCAAGGGAGAATTAATCTTATTGCCTTACAAGGCATCCATCTTTTACGGAACGCCTGCCGTAGCCGGAAGCACAGACGTTCATGAGATTCTAAAACAGATAACGGATGATTTTGAGATGATGAAAGATAAATATCAGGTAGTAACAGAAGACGACGAATAGAGAAAGTGCTGTTCAATGTACGAAACATATCGAAGCTATCGGACGAGGAACTACTGACCCATTATATAAAGTCCGGGGATACGGAATATTTCGGTGAACTATACAACCGTTATATCCCGCTGACGTACGGACTTTGCCTGAAATATCTGCAAGATGAAGACCAAGCGCAGGAAGCGGTGATGCAGATGTTTGAAGACCTGTTACCTAAAATCATCAATTATGAAATAAAAGCATTCAAGCCGTGGCTCTATCGGGTGGCGAAGAACCATTGCCTGCAACTGTTACGAAAGGAAAACAAAGAAATTCCGCTGGATTATACCATTAATATTATGGAATCCGACGAATTTCTGCATCTATTAAGTGAAGAGGAAAGTTCGGAAGAGCAGCTGAAAGCATTGCATCACTGTCTGGAAAAGCTGCCCGAAGAACAAAGGACGAGCATTACACGTTTCTTCCTGGAAGAAATGTCGTATGCAGATATTGTCGAACAAACCGGATTTACTCTGAATAACGTGAAAAGCTATATCCAGAACGGAAAGCGAAACTTAAAAAATTGTATTAAGAAACAAGCCCTATGAAACTATTGGACTACATACGAGGACTCCGCAAAGGGAAAGAGGCACATCGACTGGAAAAAGAGTCGATGAAAGACCCTTTTCTGGCTGACGCGATGGATGGGTACCACCAAGTAGAAGGGGACCACGAAGAACAGATTAATAAATTGCGGATGAAGGTAAACGCCCATTCGGCAAAGAAAAGAAATACGTATGCCGTCACCTGGAGCATTGCCGCCTGCCTGATTATAGGAATCGGAATCAGCAGTTACTTCCTGTTTCTGAAACAGAACGTTGGAGAGGATGTGTTTATAGCTAAAGAGCAGCCCTCTGCCACTGCAACTGTTCCTGCTCACAAAGAAGACACTTCCCTATCCGCTCCAAAGATGGAACCGGATTCCGGTCGCCCTTCTGCCACAAAGGAAACGGTCGAAAAAGATATAATCGCCAAGACAAGGCAGGATTCTCCATCCCAAAGTACACCTTCGGGGGCTCCTTCCGCAACGGTTCCTAAAGCAGTGGCTTCTAAAGCAGCGACTCCCCAAGCAACGCCTGCCGGAACTCCGATAATGGAAGAAATGGTTGCTCCGGCAGAAGAGCTGGAAGAAGCGGCTATCACAACGGTTACAGATACTTCTTTCCTGGATACCAACAGGAAAAAGATGAAAGCAGCTCAATTGACCACCCAAATGAACAACATGATCAAAGGGAAAGTGACGGACGACAAAGGAGAACCACTCATCGGAGCTAACGTCACTTATAAAGGAGCAACTTATGGAGCGATAACGGATATCAACGGAGAATTCTCCTTGCCCAAAAAGGAAGGTAATGAAATATTAACTGCACATTATATTGGCTATAATCCGGTTAGTATACCGGCAGACACCAGTAAGAATATGCTTATAGCCATGAGTGAAAATAAAACAACACTGGATGAAGTCGTAGTAACAGGATATGGCGCACAGAAAAAGGTAGCTGTGACGGGAGCCATTTCTACCGTATCCATCAAAGATTTGAAAAAAGCTTCGGGTACATTACAGAAATCAGATACATTAAAAGACGCTGTTATCTCCCAAAAGGCCGATAGTTTACAGGGTCCTGTCGTTCCGGAACCCGTGACAGGAATGAAGCAATATAAAAAGTATCTGAAAAAGAATCTGGCATACCCTGCGGACGACGCTTGCGCAGAAGTCAAAGGCAAAGTTACCTTGACTTTCTTTGTTAACAAAGAAGGGCGTCCCTTCGACATTAAAGTCAAGGAAAGTCTTTGCAAGTCTCTGGATAAGGAGGCCATACGCCTGATTCAAGAAGGTCCGGACTGGACTTACGGAAACCAATCGGCAGAAATCACAGTGAAATTCCACAAGTAATGTGGCCGGCAGAGTTCTTATGAGAGCTGACTTTTTATGAATTAGCTTTCTTATGAATGATGAATACAACAAGAATTATACTCACTTTAATAAGAAAAAGTTCTCAAGCCCATGAGAAAAGATTCTCATAGGCTTGAGAATTATTTCTCATCGCAATGAGTATTTTTTCTCATAGCCTTGAGAATTTTTTCTCATTGCGATGAGAATGGTTTGAGAATAATAAGCGCCTGTCAGTCGTTATAAGATTCTAAATCCAAGTTCCTTTACGCCACAGGAATTCCAACGGTCCTTGTTTATGACGGGCAAGCCACCAGCGGCTGAATATCAACTGAATAGTGAAGATAAGCAATGCAATCAGCAGGCTTCCCGTTACTCCTGCATACTTGTACATTGACAGTCCGAATCCGTAATAGATGGTTACTCCCATGATTGACTGAGAAATATAGTTTGTCAGACTCATGCGGCCGTAAGGAATCAGCAGACTTTGCCAGCTATATCCTGTATCCTTCTTAAACCAAAGCAAGGTAAAGACAGAAACAAGAATGACCATAAAAGCAAAGTTGGCATAAGACGGAACAGCAATCTTATACGGAACCATTATAGATGGGTTTGTAATCAAAGCGGGTATAAAAGTTTTCAAGCAATAGAGAGGAATAAATGCAAGGATAGCACCTGTCAGCATCTTCTTCCAGAAACGCAGGGACTCTTCGCTTTTCATAAAATACTTCCGGCGTCCTAAAAGCATTCCGAACATGAATAAAGCTGCCGTCTGGAACAGGCGACCGTTTTCTACTTGCCAGATATTGCTATACATCTGTCCGTCAGTGATATTGGAACGGAGTACTTCAAAGAAACTGCCATTGGATGTCACTTCCTGAGCAAGTTTATAATAAGGAATAAAATGCCCTGTTGACGGTACATACTCCGGATTGATCATTGCATAGATGGCACGCCCCCATTCATAAGGTTGCAAAAGTAAGATGGCAGCAATCCAAAAGACCGTCTTATCTTTGAGCTTGCAAACAGGAATCAAGGCAAAGCCGACTACTGCATAAAGCAAAAGAATATCCCCGTTGTAGAACAAGGCATGTAACTGTGCAAACAGGAAAAGCAGGCACATCCGCCACGCAAATCGTCCACGGAAATCTGTTCCGCGCTTTTCCGCATTATGAAACTGGATATAGAAACTAAATCCGAACAACAAAGAGAACGTAGCGTATGCCTTCCCTGCAAACAGGAAGAACATGGTATCCCACGCATACTTATCTATGGTCTGCAACCATGCCGGCAACGTATAATCCAGCGGTAAAAACAGATTATAGTGTTCAAGGTTGTGCAACAATACAATAGCCAGCAGGGCAAATCCGCGCAGAGCATCTACTACTCCAAGCCGTTCAGTCGTTTTAAGTGTTTGAGTCATCAGATATGTTTATTCATGATTACTAATTAGGCAGTAAAAATAGTAGAAATATCTGAAGTACAAAAGTTTATAAATATTAATTATATCAACTCATAGCTTGCCATTTGTATCGGCATATCCAGATTATGAAGCACTTTTTCCAGCAAAATACCTTCCCGGTTGTCATACTCATAGCCAAAGGTTGCCCGAATCCCTTGCAGAATAAACTGGGTAGCACGATCCAACGCCATCGGAAGACTGTCTCCCTGCATCAAGGAGCCGGTGATCACACTTGTGAATGTATCCCCTGTACCCGGATAGTGGGCAGGCAGATAAGGGCAAGTCACTTTCCAGTAGCGATTTCCCTGACGATTGTAGGCATATACGGAAGTCTTATGAGGCTCATCGTGCACCGGAACACTGGTGATAATAACCACCTGCGGACCTTTGTCGGACAGGAGACGGAGATATTCTTTCAGTTCCTCATCCGTACTATCCGCTTTATACGGTTCGTCCAGCAAATAAAACAGTTCTGTCAGATTCGGTGTGATCACATCCGCTTTGGTTATCAGATGACGCATTTCTTTCACCATCTCCATATCAAAGTTGGTATAAAGCCGGCCGTTATCACCCAGCACCGGATCGGCTACTATCAGACTATCCGGCTGACGGAAATCCTTGATGAAATCGGAAACAATCTGAATCTGCCTCGGGGAACCCAGATAACCGGTATAAATAGCGTCAAACTGAACTTCCAGCTTCTTCCATTCGGCTATGATCTTCGGCATTTCATCCGTCAGGTCCAGAAAGGAGAAGTCGGGATACTGCGTATGGTTGGACAATACCGCCGTAGGAAGCGGACAAACCTGAAAACCCATAGAAGATAAGATAGGAATAACGACTGTCAGAGAAACACGTCCCATCCCCGAAAGGTCATGAACGGCAGCTATCTTCTTTACTTTATTTGCATACATACTGTTTTTATTATTTAGACGATTATAGTGAGACTGATTAAAAAGTCGATAGTATCCACATTCTCCTCCTTCGGGAAGGAGGAGTACCCGTAGGGGGAGGTGGTAGGTAAGCATATAACATATTCATTATTATTAATTTATGTATTCGCCTACCACCTCGGTCTTCGACCACTCCTCCTTCCAGAAGGAGGAGAATATGGATACTACCGACTTTTTAATCTGCCCCTAAGCTTCTATTGTTTTAAATCCAAATTTATTTTAGAGTAATAAAGCGGAGTTACGTCAATATGACCAAAACCTCCCGTGCTCCATGCGCTCCCATGACCAATGCCTGTTCGATGTCCGCCGTCTTTGACGGGCCGGAAATAAAGGTACCGAACTGATATTCCTGTCCGTCCAGTTTGCGATAAGCATCGTACATGGTATCCACAATCTTATTCCGGTCGATCAGAATCACCAGTTTCTCCGAAATAAAATAAATCGCTTTATACTTCACGGTTTGCGGTATCCAGACAGCGCCGTTCTCCGCTACTCCGATCTCTCCCCGAATAACGGAGACCTCAGTACCGTCCAGTTCTTTCGGGTCGTTCACCATATCCGGATTGAAAGTTGCGCAAGATATATCCGGCAATACGGAAGCGATGCGCATCGCATCCGGATACGTCCGGCGAATGACGGCATTCACATCTTCGCCTTCACCCAATACCACTGCCGTACCGCCTACCGCACGGCTGATAGCGCAAAATTGCTCCATTTTGTCCGGATACGTCAAACGTTTCATATCTGCTATATCCGGTTTTTCGTAGCGTGTCTGCGTATGCTTGCGGATGCTCGCCAATATTTCTTCTCTGCTGCTCATTTTGATTCCTCCTTTCCCTGTACCTCGTTTTTCTTCCACATTTCGTTGAATGACTCTTTGGCAAATTCCGGCAGTTCGCGTCCTTTGCCCCAATCGTCAAAGTCATTGTATTTCATAAAGCGTGGCAGGCCGTTTACCATCGGAGCCGCCCATAAAGCCGCATTGAACAATGCAGGACGCTCCATCAGGAACTTCATGCCACCGGACATTATCTTCTTTCCGGTATTCGCCTTTCCCAATCCGTCAAGGTCTTGACGCCACTTGTAAATCTGTTCTGCCAAATCCACTTTTACCGGACAGACATCAGAACAGGACATACACAAGGAGCAGGCGGAAAGATTATCATAATACTTCTCCGGATCATGAGCCATCCCCAGATTGATACCGATAGGGCCGGGTATAAAGTAAGTGTAGGAGTATCCCCCACTCCGGCGATAGACCGGACAGGTATTCATACAGGCACCGCAACGGATACAGTTTAATGTCTTGATATGGTCGGGCTTGGAAAGGATCGTACTCCGGCCGTTATCCACAATAATAATATGATATTCGCCACCTTCACGCGGACGGCGGTAATGAGAAGTATAGGTAGTCACCGGCTGTCCGGTTGCCGAACGTGCCAGCAGACGGGTGAACACACCCAGCGCATCCAGATCCGGCACGATCTTCTCCATGCCGAAAGCGGCTATATTCAACTTCGGATAAGAAGTACCCATATCGGCATTCCCTTCATTGGTGCAGACTACAATGTCTCCGGTAGAGGCTACGGCAAAGTTGGCACCCGTCATGGCGGCTTCCGCATTCAAAAAGAGGTGGCGCAGATTCTTGCGTGCGGCATGAGTAAGGTAGGTCGGGTCGAAGTTTCCTTTTTCCGTCCCCATCTCCTTTTCAAACAGTTCTCCCACTTGCTCCCGTTTGATGTGGATAGCAGGAAGAACGATATGGCTCGGTTCGAGATGCATCAATTGCAGAATACGCTCGCCCAAGTCGGACTCTACCACGTCTATTCCGCGTTCCATCAAGAAGGGATTCAACCCGCACTCTTCGGCAAGCATCGACTTGCTCTTGATGAAATGATGTACATTATGCTCATTCAGTATTTCGTACACAATGGCACAATATTCGTCCGCATCTTTTGCCCAGTGCACAATCGCTCCGTTGGCAGTGGCGTTCTTTTCAAACTCCTGCAAGAGTTCTTCGAGGTGGCTGTTGGAATACAGTTTCAGTTCACAGGCCTTGTTGCGAAGCTCTTCCCATTCGGGAACTTCCTTGCTCATCTTGTCCCTTTTGGCTCGGACCATCCAAAGGGTTTCGTTATGCCATGCTGCCATCTTGCTGTCCTGCAAGAACTTTTCGGCAGCCTTTGAATGTTTGGTACTCATGATTGCGACGCTAAAATTTCGACAATGTGGATAATTTGAATCGGCAGATGCTCCCGTTTGATCACACCTTGCATGTGCATCAGGCAGGAACTGTCCGCTCCGACAATGTATTCGGCTCCGGTAGCCATGTGGTCTTTCACCTTGTCACGCCCCATGCAGACGGACACCGCCTGCTCTTCTACGGCAAACATACCGCCAAACCCGCAACATTCGTCTATATGGCTGGGCTCGAAAACTTCGATGCCTTCGACCATATCGAGCAGATCACGCAATTTGTTGTAATAAGGGATATTTAACTCGCTGGGAGCGGAAATCAAGAGTTCACGCACACCGTGGCAACTGTTGTGGATGCTGACTTTATGCGGGAAGCGTGCGGGTATCTTCGTCGGTTTAAGTACATCATGGATAAACTCGCAGATATCATAAATCTTCCCCGCACTCCGACAGACATGCCCTTCTTTTTCAAGGATACCGGGATGATTCTCTTTCACAAATGCCACACAACTGGCGGAAGGGCCGACAATGTAATCGTACTCCCGGAACAGATCGTCAAAACGGAGCGCCAGCTTCATCGATTCATCTTCAAAACCGGCATTCGCCATCGGTTGTCCGCAACAGGTCTGATCCAACGGATAATCGACATCTACTCCTAAACTTTTCAATAGTTTATACGATGCTACCCCCACATTGGGATAGATAGCATTGATATAACAAGGAATAAATAAACCTACTTTCATAATTATATTACGTAAAATTTAGATGCATCCTCTGCTACTACATCCGTTTTATCAGCTTACCGGATGTCAATTAGTTTGTGCGTTTGCAGGCTTAGTCTCCATTTAGGATGTCGCATTACACAGTCCACTGTCAAAGCAGTGTTATTACAAGAACAAGGCTGGAGGAAAAAATGTTCAGCGGGAAGCAGTTCATAAATACTTATATCTTGCCCTTCGTAGACAACTTTCACTTCATTCATCCGGGTAATCCCTAATTTGACACCCTGCTTGGGCGAACAGGTCACCCAGTCGATGGACTCCGGCAGCGGTCGCGTGCCGTTGGTTTCGATACAAACGTATTTGCCCGCTTCGTGCAGACGGTCGATCAGCGCGTCGTCTATCCAGAGCGAAGGTTCTCCCCCTGTGAGGATGACGGTAACGGCGGGATATTTACTGACTTCGGCTATGATTTCGTCGTCAGTCATCAAGGTGCCTGCTTCGTGTTGTGTGTCGCAAAAACTGCATTTCAGGTTGCATCCGGAAAAGCGGATGAAGACTGCCGGAGTACCTGTGTGGTAGCCTTCACCCTGTAGACTATAAAAGATTTCATTAATCTTTCTCATCATTCGAGCTGTTCTAAAATTTCTATTGTCTATTCTGTCTCTCCTGCTGCCGGAGTTTTCTCGTTTGCCGCAGCATCTTTCTCGTAGATGACGATGTTTCCTTCGGACTCCTGCACTTCTACTTTATAGCATTGCGGAATCTGCTTGCAAACCCATCGGGCAATGTTTTCTGCTGTCGGATTGAATGGAAGTACTTCATTCAGATTCTGATGGTCCAGTTTCTCCGTGACCACTTCTTTGATTCGGGTGAAATCCACCACCATTCCTTCGGAGTTGAGCCGTGAGGAACGGCAATAGACAGTGATAATCCAGTTGTGACCGTGTAGACTGGCGCATTTACTGCGATACGGAAGTACCAGCTTGTGAGAAGCTGATATCTCCATGCGTTTGATTACTGTAAACATGGCTGTATATATTTAATATAGTTACAAGCATCTAATGTCACCTCGATGCAAGGACAAAGGTAATATAAAAAGAGCTTTCATCCAGCAAACCCGATTATTTTTTCCTGTTTTTACACTATCTTTGCCGAATGAAAACTCTTTATATTGTTTTAGGAAGCATATCTCTCGGACTCGGCATTCTCGGCATCTTTCTGCCGTTACTGCCCACTACCCCTTTTCTGTTACTGACCGCCGCACTTTATTTCAAAGGGTCGCCACGATTATATAACTGGTTGCTGAATCACCGGCACTTCGGTCCATACATCCGCAATTTCCGGGAAAACAAGGCAATACCGCTCCGCGCCAAGATTATCTCCCTTGTGCTGATGTGGGGAACGATGCTCTATTGCATCTTCTTCCTGATTCCGTTCCTATGGGTGAAAATTCTTCTGGGACTTATAGCGGCAGGAGTCACCTATCATATTCTTTCTTTCAAGACATTGAAATAGTTCGAAAGCCCCTGACGGGCGTCGGCAAGTTTGTCCTCCCAATGTTTCACGGAGTTTTGTCCGATAATGTCGGTCACGTACTTCACGGAGATAAAAGGAATCTCTTTGGAACGGCAGACGAAGGCTTGCGCATACGCTTCCATGTCGACGACATCTCCGCTTACGTGAGTCAGTTCCGTCAGGAAACCATCTCCCGTATTACAGATTCCCTCTTCCGTCCAATGCTTGCAGAAGCCTTTTGTTTCGAGCAAAGCGGAAGAATCTATTTCGCATTCCATACCTAGTCCGGCAAGTTTCTGCATATCGCGGTCTATAAATTTGCGGCAGACAAAGATATCCCCTACCTGATGATTGACTGTTCCGGCACTTCCGAGATTCAAAACGAGATCGGGCTGCACCTGGCGGATCGCTTCTGCCAGATGAAAGGCGGACTTCACTTTTCCAATCCCCGTACGGATGTAATAAGGCTCTACATCGGGCCACTTTATCTCTACAAATTCGCCTTGAACGGCATACGTTACTAATATTTTCAGCATAAGTTTTCTGTATAAATAGACATTATCAGATGCAAAAATAAGCATTTATACTCGAAATGGTCAGAGATTGTTCTAAAATGATCAGTTTTTAATGATGGTTGCTTTCGGCGTTCGCTAACTTTGTCGAATTCAACAGTTATCAACTGTTAGGACATATTTTTAAAGAAAGCGGTAACGAAAACACACTATTCTTTTCGGCTTTTTAGTGGTTTGTCGAAAGATGATCGTCTTATTAATACTACTATATAAGCTGATGCCTCACAAGGCAAAATATATAATGGGATAAAGAAACTAAAAAAGATATACGATGAAAATTAAAGTTGGTCTTATTGGATTCGGTCGAATGGGACGATTTTATTTGAAAGAGATGCAGAAAAGCGGAAGATGGGATGTCGCATACATTTGCGACATCAATCCCGACTGCCGCGAACTGGCAAAGCAATTGTCGCCCGAATCGAAAATACTCGAAAATGAACAGGAAATGTTCGATGATGAAAGTGTGCAGGTGGTCGGACTCTTTGCATTGGCAGACTCAAGGCTTGACCGGATTGAAAAGGCTATCAAATACGGGAAACATATCATCTCTGAGAAACCGGTATCAGACACCATAGACAAAGAATGGAAAGTAGTGGACATCACCGAGAAAGCCAGTTGTTTTTCTACCGTCAATTTGTATCTCCGCAACGCCTGGTATCATCAGACTATCAAACAGTTTATCGATCAGGGCGAGATCGGCGAACTTGCCATTCTGCGAATCTGCCACATGACTCCGGGTCTCGCACCGGGCGAAGGTCACGAATATGAAGGCCCCGCCTTCCATGACTGCGGAATGCATTATGTAGACATTGCACGCTGGTATGCCGGATGCGAATACAAGACATGGCATGCGCAGGGCGTCAATATGTGGAGTTATAAAGATCCTTGGTGGGTACAGTGTCACGGGACATTCCAGAACGGCGTTGTTTTTGATATCACTCAGGGGTTTGTGTACGGACAATTGTCCAAAGATCAGACTCATAACTCATACGTGGACATCATCGGTACCAAAGGTATCGCCCGAATGACACATGACTTCAAGACAGCTGTAGTCGATCTGCGTGGAGTAACGCAGACACATCATATAGAGAAGCCGTTCGGTGGAAAAAACATCGATGTGCTGTGCGACTTATTCGCCGACTCCATAGAGACCGGAATCAGAAATCCCCAACTGCCGCTCATACGCGATTCAGCCATCGCATCGGAATATGCGTGGACCTTTTTGCACGATGCCTATACACATGATTTGCCTGCTATCGGTGAACTGGAGACACTTGAGCAAATATGGGAAAGAAGAAGAAATATGAAAAATGGATACGGATTACTTCAAAAGCCATGATAAATATTCAATAAAATAAGAAACTGAAATCAATTATTAACTCTTAAAAATAAAACCATGTCAGACTTTTCAAGAAGAAAATTTCTTAAAACGGGGGCTGCTGCTTTAGCAGGAATCACCATTGCTCCCAGCTCTATCTTAGGTATGAGCCACGGACACGTTTCCCCAACCGACAAACTGAACCTCGCAGCCGTAGGTATCGGCGGTATGGGACATGCCAACATCAACAACGTGAAGGGCACCGAAAACATTGTAGCCCTTTGTGACGTAGACTGGAAATATGCCAAAGGCGTATTCGATGAATTCCCGAATGCGAAGAAATACTGGGATTACCGCAAGATGTACGATGAAATGGGCAAATCCATTGACGGCGTAATCATTGCTACTGCCGACCATACTCATGCTATTATCACAGCGGATGCCATGACAATGGGCAAGCACGTGTATTGCCAGAAACCGTTAACCCACTCCGTTTACGAATCCCGTTTGCTGACCAAGCTCGCAGCCTCTACCGGAGTAGTTACTCAAATGGGTAACCAGGGAGCATCGGGCGAAGGTACCGACCTGGTTTGCGAATGGATCTGGAATGGAGAAATCGGTGAAGTAACCAAAGTGGAATGCGCCACCGACCGTCCTATCTGGCCGCAAGGACTGAATGCACCCGAAAAGGCGGACCGCATCCCCAACACACTGAACTGGGATCTTTTCACCGGACCTGCCAAACTGAACCCGTACAACAACGTTTATCATCCCTGGAACTGGCGCGGATGGTGGGATTACGGTACAGGTGCACTGGGTGATATGGCCTGTCATATTCTGCACCAGCCGTTCAGAGCTCTGAAGCTGGGTTATCCTACCAAGGTGGAAGGTTCTTCTACTCTATTACTGAGTGCCTGCGCTCCTCAGGCCCAACACGTGAAGATGATTTTCCCCGCCCGCGACAATATGCCGAAAGTTGCCTTGCCGGAAGTTGAGGTACATTGGTATGACGGCGGCATGATGCCGGAACGTCCGAAAGGTTTCCCGGAAGGAAAACAACTGATGGGCCCCGGTGGTGGTCTGACTATTTTCCACGGAACAAAAGATACATTGATTTGCGGTTGCTACGGAGAACAACCTTTCTTGTTGTCAGGCCGTGTGCCCAATGCACCGAAAGTATGCCGCCGTGTTACTTGTTCTCATGAAATGGACTGGGTACGCGCTTGTAAGGAAGACAAATCCAACCGTATAATGCCGAAAGCGGATTTCTCCGAATCGGGACCGATGAATGAAATGGTGGTAATGGGTGTATTGGCTATCCGTCTGCAAGGCTTGAACAAGACACTGGAATGGGACGGCGCTAATATGTGCTTCACCAATATCGGTGATAACGAAACACTCAGAACCTGCATCAAGGACGGATTTACAATTCATGATGGTCACCCGTCATTCAATAAGACATGGACAGATCCGATCAATGCGAAACAATTCGCAGCCGAACTGGTGAAACATAACTATCGCGAAGGATGGAATTTGCCTGATATGCCACGATAAGAGGAAATTAAAGATCAAAAAAATAAATTGATATTATATGAAAAAAGTATTTTACCCATTAGCTTGTTGTCTTGCAGCGGGAGTTTTAGTTTCCTGCAGCGGTCAGAAGAAATCCGGGAGTGCTCAGGAAGAGCAATCGGCAAACGAAGTAGCAGTATCATATTCAAAATCATTAAAAGCGGCAGAGATGGATAGCTTGCAATTACCGGTAGATGCGGATGGTTACATCACTATCTTTGACGGCAAAACATTTAATGGATGGCGTGGTTATGGCAAGGACAGAGTTCCTTCCAAATGGACTATCGAAGACGGTTGCATCAAGTTCAACGGTTCCGGTGGCGGTGAAGCGCAGGATGGTGATGGCGGAGACCTGATCTTTGCTCACAAATTCAAAAACTTCGAACTGGAAATGGAATGGAAAGTTTCCAAAGGCGGTAACTCCGGTATCTTCTATTTAGCTCAGGAAGTGACTTCTAAAGATAAGGACGGCAACGACGTGCTCGAACCTATTTATATTTCCGCACCTGAATATCAGGTATTGGACAATGACAATCATCCGGATGCTAAATTGGGGAAAGATAATAACCGTCAGTCGGCTTCTTTATATGACATGATTCCGGCAGTTCCTCAGAATGCGAAACCTTTCGGTGAATGGAACAAGGCTAAGATCATGGTTTATAAAGGTACGGTTGTTCACGGACAGAATGACGAGAATGTACTCGAATATCACTTGTGGACCAAACAATGGACTGACCTTTTGCAGGCCAGCAAGTTCAGTCAGGACAAATGGCCGTTGGCTTTCGAACTGCTGAATAATTGCGGTGGTGAAAACCACGAAGGATTTATCGGAATGCAGGATCACGGTGATGACGTATGGTTCCGCAATATCCGCGTGAAGGTTCTTGACTAATACATCATATTATGAAAACGAACTATTTATTAGTGCTGTTCGCATTGCTGCTGGCAATTCCGCAGGCAGCAGATGCGAAAAAGAAGAAAGACATTGCCATACAACTCTATTCGGTCAGAGACATCATAAATAATGGAACCGACCTCAACGTAGTTTTGAAGAATCTGGCGCAAATGGGATACACCAGCATCGAAGCCGCCAATTATGATAATGGCAAGTTCTATGGCAAAACTCCGGAAGAGTTTAAGAATGCTGTCGAAAAGGCCGGTATGAAAGTACTGTCTTCACATTGTTCCAGAGGATTGTCGGACAAGGAAGTGGCTTCCGGAGATTTCTCCGAGTCACTGAAATGGTGGGATCAAAGCATTGCCGCCCATAAAGCAGCAGGCATGAAATACATCGTAAATCCGGGAATCGGTGTTCCTAAAACAATGAAAGAGATGAAGATGTATTGCGACTATTTCAATGAAATAGGCAAAAGATGTCAACAGAACGGTATGAAATTCGGATATCATAATCATGCGCATGAATTTCAGAAAGTAGAAAATCAAGCGGTTATGTTGGACTATATGATTGAGAATACCAATCCTGAGTATGTCTTTTTTCAGATGGATGTATATTGGATAGTCAGAGGGCAGCACAGTCCTGTAGACTATTTCAACAAGTATCCGGGACGTTTCACCGTGCTTCATATCAAAGATGACAAAGAAATCGGAGATAGTGGTATGGTCGGATTCGATGCTATCTTCAGAAATGCAAAGGTTGCCGGCGTAAAGCATATTGTTGCTGAAATAGAAGGGTACAGTTGTCCTGTAGAGGAAAGTGTCAAGAAGAGTCTGGACTATTTGCTGGATGCTCCTTTTGTAAAGGCGTCTTATAGTAAATAGAAGTAAATACAGAAAAAGGAAACAGTAGGTTCACGCTTTATTGCTTGAGTCTACTGTTTTTTCTTGGTATTGCCCGGCTATTATTCTGAAAGATATGCGAAGTATTTATATACCAGATCATCGATGGCACTATAAAAGAAAACTCCTTCTAATCATTAAAATACAAGGCAACTAACTCACAACGAACTAGTTGCCCCTTTTCGATTCTTAAAACAGAGTTACTACATAAAATTCCCTATACATCTAGTTGGGATAGATCTTGTTAAACGTTAGGAAAGCCTATCTTTATTCTACCCTCTTGTAAGTTCCATCTTCAGAACCGTTCTTTATCTTTAATATATCTTTTGAAAATAAACACTCCCATACTTTTTTCTGTCCTTTGAGCTTATTTCCATCATCAGAATAGGTAATTTCAATATTTATATTATCACCTGAGATTTCATACGTAAATAAATAGTTAGTTAAAAAGCTAGCTCCGTTAAGAAGCGCATAATACCCGGTTCCATCATTCTCAAATTTTAAGTATTTGTGAGTTCCTTCCGTACCCGTTGACCATGTTCCTACCAAGTGTTTCGAATCTAAGTCCATCCAATCATCATCATCAGAAGAACATCCCCCCAATACTATTGGACACAATAAAATCATAAAAAAAAGAAGCTTTTTCATTACGTATAGATATTTAATTTGTTTGTTCGGCAAAGGTAGGAATAATATTAATGTCATGCCAATTGTCTTTCAAGCAATAACATATGACATATCAAGTATTAACATCTCACTTCTCAAGTATTAACTCTTGATATATCAGGTATTAATACTCGACAACTCAAGTATTAATACCTGATATATAGTTTCACATAGAAAAGAGCACAAGCTATAATATCCATTTAATACATGAAAATTATCAGAGAATCTTTTGGCATTCAATATATTCTACCTACCTTTGCAGCATTAATTAACATTAATGCTTTGCCTGCAAAGCGGCAAAACAAACATAAGGAAATATTAACGGGAAATATACATTGTGGGACAAATAGATAGTGGGAAATGCTATTTGCCTATATAAACTTAATATAAACATGACTAAAGTAAAAAGAAATTCCGCTTAATTTCTAAGCAATGAGATTATTATACACCTACCTCAATGATCGTTATCTCCATACTTATTAGATCAATTAAACATATTCAAAAAATTCAATCAAAGATTTAAAACCAAATCTTTGGTAATAAACCTGCAAAACAAACTTTTAATAAACATATAAAAATGAAGAAAATCATCTTACAAAGCAATCAGCGTAAACTATGATTATAGAGGAAAAAATGAAAAGAAGGTCTTTCAAACTTCTATGCAAGACCAAGGATTGTATGTATATCAAAACTGGTAATCAGAATTAATATTAACTTTTTTCTTAGAATCTAAGAAAAACAAACAACTATTGTATGAAAAGAATTATTTTGAGTGCTCTAATTGGATTAATGGCAATTAGTGCAAGCGCACAACTTATGCGCAGTGAAGAACTGGAAAAGTACGCTAAAGAAAAATTTGGCGACAAATGGGTAGATGCGGCAGCAAACATAGGTTCGCAACTTGCACTGGACAAAAACAACTCTCTGACATATACCCAGGTTATCGAGTGTGGAGAACAAATCAAAGAAAAATTGTATGTTACTCTTAACCATTGGTTTGTAGAATCTTTTAATGACGCAAACTCTGTCATTCAACTTAATGACAAAGAAGAAGGAGTTATTATCGGCAAAGGTTACCTTTCTGATATTGCAGGACACTTAGGCGGAATGAACGCATATAATGTCAGCGTTCACCCTATTATTAAAGTGGACATCAAAGATAAAAAAATTCGTGTGACCTATACCGTACAATGTTTTGAGGTGGAGAAAGCTGTAGGAGGCGGTGTCATGTCTGCTCTTTCCAACACCAGACCTTCCATATCCACAGAAAAATGGCCGCTTGAAACCTGTTACCCTTTCATTGAGAAGGATGAACATAAAGCGAAAAAGACTTCTTCAAAAGCATTAGTAATGACTCATGCATATTCTAATGTAATTATGGATAAGATTGAGGAGGCTGTAAAAAATGGTCTTGCCGGCAATGAATCTGATAATTGGTAATATTCTTAACCTTCTTTAAAATATACACTTAAATATTTTATAATCAATATGTTATAAGAAAGGTGATTTTAATGAAGAAACAAATAAGGAACAAAAATAGGAATTAAAGTGATTTCTCATTTTTCTATTTGCACTCTGTTTCTTTCTTTTCGTTTGTTTGCTTTCAGAGTGCATTCCGAGCAATTTTATCTGCTCTCATCATTCGAAGAATTTGCTCCTAACTTTAACTAACAAATTATTTGCAGCTCATAAAGAGAATACAAATTATTATCTCTTGAAGTTGTATTGCTTGTAGCAAAGATAATCTTTTTTGTACAGGCAGCCAAAAATGCCTGCCTATATTTAGTTTAATTTAGTTTAGCATATATAAGGCTAACAAACTAAACCAAACTGGATTTTCATGTTACTTTTTGTGATTTTCCCATTGTACCCATACAGCCAAAAGAGAAGATAAGCTCTTGCCTCTTTTCTCTTTTCGCTGCGATACTCTTTTACTTCATAGCTACCTTTTACACACATCCGTACCGAGCAAACTCCCACATGCTCGCATATCAACTTTCGGTCTGCCTGATGGGAATTGTGTCGCAAAGGTATTTGCCATGTCTTTATTGTATGCAAGGTTGTAACCTGAAGTTTCACTACAAAATCTCCACGCTCCGCTTCGCAGAGGTAGTATTTTGTAGTGAAACCCTGCATACATAGCCATGCCACCTGTTGAAGCGACATAATTTCAATCAAGCCCGAAAGTAAGTGAAATGCTACAGGAGGGAAAGTAACAAACTTAAAACTTGGTATTTATGGCAAATTATGCAACCAACATTTTCCACGCAAGAACGGAAAATAAAACAGACCTCGACAAAATAGAGGCTTTCTTGGATGACACTTTCAGCGAATTTACCAATCGATATGGTGATAGTGTAGATGCATAATTTTCCTCTCGTTGGGTGTATCCAGAAGAAGAAATCAAAAAATTGGTAGAATCGTTGGAGGACAAAGATAAAGTCTATATCAAGATTCTAACCTATGAATTTGAAGACGAGTACGTGAGCTTTAGAATATTCTCTCAGGGAGAATGGAAGGTCAAATTAGTAACTGAATGAGTAGAAGAAGATAAAGTAAAATTATGGTCTATCCTACACTTTGCTTATTCTATAAGAGACACACGGATGGAACGATTGTCGGTGATTTCGACAACAAAATCACTGTTCGTTTCATCTGTGGCAAAGAGAGAGTATTAAATACTGTGATGAAGTAATTTTTACAATTTTACAACATAGAAACCATGACACAGATAGCAATGAAATTCGTCCAATGGGATGTGCCCGAATTGGAAAAACTGAAAGATAGCAAGGTTTACAAATTACGGGAACGTCTTGATAATGGCGACAAGTTGAGTCGGGAAGAAAAGAACTGGCTCACCCGCAATGTGAAAGAGTGCTGCCATTTCAAAAGAGGTATCGCTTTAATGGGCTACCGTTTTGACTTCTCCGATGTTCTCAAACGGTATTTCGTGAAACAACACGGACATATTGCTGAATATTATGCCATTGACAAAACCGCACTACGTTCTGTCCTATATGGTCGAATTGAAGATATAATCGAAGTACAATAAAAATCAAAAGAAGCATGAAAGTAACAATTGAACACAGCTTTTGCCCCTATTGTGACGAGGTAACTGAACTTTATTTCCGAATCATTAACACGATTCTTTTTTCTGGCAATGAGGCGGAATTGCGTGAAAGCATGAGACAGTTGGAGAAAAAAACTCCACTTGATGAATATTTCACATACGGTTACGGTGCACGACACCTTTGGGTTTGCCAGCGACGTCCCAGCGACAAAACCAAAATATTCGAGCATCGTATTATGATGGTTGAATTTCAATGACACCTTGGACAAATATCATCGACTGGCTGGAATGGAATCACCCATTTCAGCCTTACTTCCATTTTCCTTTTATAACTTTTTCTTTTGGCTGCGCCACTCCCTTTTGTAGAAACCAGCCATTCGCACAAAGCGAATTGGAAACCACTTTGTGAAAAGTCTGGTTCTTCCTGCCGTTTTTCCTTCCAGTTCCATTTTTTTTCGATGCGGATATCACTATCCTCCAAGGATGGGCTACCTACGCTTCTGTCCACTCTTGGCTGACACATTCCTTATGCAGTGGCCTTTTTCTGATTGGATGGTATTCTGTTTGTTACAGTCTCAATTCAAGCCAGGCATGTCTCGCTTTGGCTTTGCTATTCTTCACTGACTTTCGGACGGATGTCTCGCCTTTGTGCCGACATTTGGATTTGCTCTTTTTCCTTATCATTACCGGTTTACTTGTTTCCCATTTTCCATAATCGCTTTTTATCGAAGCAATCATCATTTTTCCTCTGCAAAGATAGTATGCCGACGGGAACGACATGGTTGTCTTGACCAATGGCGTAGCCGCTTCAATCTTCCTTTATCGAGCCTTCGATTTTACCTGTGGCTAAAAATAAAGCGTATTGACGCGCTATCCTTGGTGCATCCCTTAAACGACATCTACTTTTTAGGCAGTGTAAAAATTGATTTAATAACTTCTAAAAGCAATTCAACATGAAAAAGATTGAAAACAATTTCACAGTAACCGGATTCTTAGGTAAAGACGCTGAAATCCGAGAGTTCACCAACAGCAGTGTCGCACGTTTCCCATTGGCCGTAAGCCGTCAGGAAAGGAATGCCGAGGAAACCAACCGCATTTCAGCCTTTATGAATATTGAGGCTTGGCGTAAAAACGAGAATACTGGGTCATTCAACCAACTGACCAAAGGTACGATGCTCACCATTGAAGGCTACTTTAAGCCTGAAGAGTGGACCGACAAGGTCGGTGTGAAGCACAATCGTGTTGTTATGGTGGCTGTCAAGTTTTATCCTCCTATCGAAAAGGAGGATGTTCCTGAAAAGCCGGTAAAGCCCGTGAAAAAAGGCAAAAAATAATTCTTGCCTTATCATGAACAAAGCGATCTTTTGGTCGCTTTTGTTTTGCTCATGACCGGATTAATACGCATCATACTTTTATAAGTGACTGTTGCGATGCCAAGCTCCAAATGAAATCTTCACCCGGTAATACTGTTATACTTAGCTCCACTTGATGAACAGGCAGATTACGATTTTCAATAGAAAAAAGAAGACTCTCTCAATTCCATACCTCTGAGCAGCTTTCCAGTCCCTCTTATAACCATATTTCTTCCCAAAAGTGAGGTTACGTCCGCCGTCCATTAATTTTACAGTGCGAAGTTAAGTCGGACGTGAACCTGCAAGGCGCGTTTCATTTGCAGTCAATGCCGTTCAAATGAAATCCTTCGGATTCCGCTTCCTCCTTGCATTGTTCCCTTCTTCCGCCTTGTGGTTTGCACGTAAAATCAAATCCCACCGGACGAGGTAAAAGCCTCTGAAGGGAAGGGAAAATAAAAAATTAGAATGTATGAAACAAATAATTTGGTCAAGTGATGCTCTATTGGATGAAACAGCAAGAGAGTATTATCAAAATTTCAAGCGAGAAGAACTGGACGATGATGCCTACAAGGTCAGCGATGAAGAGTGGTCGGACGAAGTGTATAATGAATTGGGGGATGAGCGGCAGAACCTAAACAAGGATGTCAATGGAGTCATTATTGCATTTGGAGATTTAGGATTGTGGAACGGACGCAAACAAGGCTATCAAATTTTGGGTGACAACATTGCCGGGATATTACAATCTACACAGTATGATGCAGAGTGGTACGGTGACGGCTACGATATACGAGGCCGTATGTCGCACCATGATGGCACGAATTATGTTTTGTACCGTGTCGCTGAAAATCGTGACGACGCAGAACGGATTGCCGCAAAAATCTACAACTATGAAATTGACGAGAATGGTTTTCGCCAAGTTACACGTTCCCTCCACCCCTATGTGGCCGCAGTGTATGGCTGGAAAACTCTACAGGACAACCTCGTTCAGGTAAAATAGCCTGTAACCTGTACTTAAACAAATGCCGTAACGCTTTCTCAAGAGGCTGTTACGGCACTTGTGTTTTATGCCGTATATATTCTGCATAAAATGTGGTGGGAAACTATTCCTTTTTACACATTTATGAATGTTCCCGCCCAACTGTTGTAGGTGGCCGCTTGCGCCAGTTTCCTTTTTTAGACTCCGGCCCTCCTTTATAGCCCCATCCAGCTACCCCCTATATTTCTATCCCGCAAGCCTGGTTATTTCCCTGCAAAATTCGATTGCCGGCTGTCCGTCCTGTCAAGGACCGCTGACACTTGCTGCTGTAAAATCTTCCTCTCCGAAATATCGAAGAGTGTATTTTCCGCATCCTCCTTGCCCGTTCTGGCCGCCAATCCCGTGGGCAGAAAAATAATCAACCTTTCGGTACAGGAAGTATCGAAGGGAAATAAATAAAATATTAATCTTAAAATTTGAGGCATTATGACATTCAGAGAATTTATGTTAGAGAACGGTTATGAATTGCAAACAACCTTTTGGAATGATTTTTCCATTGCTGACCGATTTGGTCTTTCGGCGATACAGGACACTTTCAACCGTGCTTTTAAGGAGTGGAAAGAGAACTACAAGTATCTCACGGAACTGGTTTTAGTGCTTAACCATAAGATATGGCAGTATTATGAAACAAGGCCGGAAATTGCGACATTGTATAATACCCTTTGGGCACAAGCCAGTCAATATGCAATGGAGTATCTGAAAGATGACGAGCTAAGCTATTATTATGATGTAACGGATTAAATGTCCCAGCTCCTCCCACAGGAACAAAAGAAAGCCGGCTTTTGTCGGCTGCTCTTTGTGGTCATTCCCTTTTTTATCACTCCGTTTTACCCTTGTATAAAACGAAATTATTTCGTTTCAGGCTGCTACCAGTCAGGACTTGTTTTTTCCTGTGCAAAGGTATTGCCACGGAAAAACATTCAAGTACCGCTACGCTATTTGAACACAATTTTTCAGTAGCTTTCCCGATTTTCAATCGCTCAAATGTCGTATACGCTCCATACCGCAACTGTAAAAATTCTGTCCAAATTCCTTGCCTGCTTTTCCTTAAAGGCAATCTTGAATGCACGTAAAAATCAAATCCCGACTGGAGAAGCCTAAAGGCTTCCGAAAAAAGGGAAAAAAAGAACATGATGTTTAATAGCTAAATTTTAAAAGTATGGAAATTCAATTTGTGATTGTTCGTTCAGAAAATGCAGAGTATTTGTGTCACAATGTAAATGGAACGTATGTGGATGTCAGCGACCCATCAACAGAATTTGTTTCTGGAGAGGATGATTTTCGCTTGGTAGAGCCGGACAGCTCCCTAACGCGGAAAGAATACGAGTTTCGTGGAGAACGCTTTTATCTCATGCCTCAATTTTATGGCAATGGCTGGTTAGCACTTACTTTGCAAAGTGTGGAAGATGAAACAGAGTATATCGTGCTATCCGTCAATTTGGAGAGCATGGATGCACTCGATTTGCCAGACCGTACATTTATTGATGTGAATCATTATCCGGATGCAATGGAGTTTCTGGAGACAAATAATTTAGCGACCTATTCAGGTTACAAGCGTAGAAGCGGATTTGTGGAATATCCAATGGCGGTATTGAATCTTCCTTTGCTTTATCAGCACGCCCCGCAGATTTTCCAAGAGGCGAATATCGAATGTTTTTAAATGGTTTTCTGAAAGTATGGTACTGATGACTACCAAAGAGATACCGTATCGGTTAAATCCTATCGGTATGGTATCTTCTTTTGCCCGAAGACAGGTGGCATCCCCCTTTTTTACAGATTGCTCCGTGCCCACTTTTTTAATTTCCTTGTTTCCCTTTTATAGCAGCGTAACTGCCTGCTTCTCTTTTACAGCCCTTATGTAATGAATGTTGATGTTTCCTGTCGTTATCCAGACTTTCGCCCGGTCTTGTTTTCGTGTGCAAAATTACGGCGAACGAACGCTATCCAAGTATCGCTACGCTATCCGAAATGAAATTTGACGTAATCTTCCTAAATCATAGATTTCGGTATTCATAAAATTTCATTTCCGATTCCTTGCACTGCGTTCCTGCTTCGTCGTTTGGGACGCACATGAAAAACAACCCTTCCGGCAAAGTCGAAAGACTTGAAAAAAGGGAAAATAAAAAACTTAATTAAAAACGAAAACGAGTATGACAATAGAAGAAGTATTACAGCACGATTTAAAATTCAGGTATATGTTATTGGGTCGTTTGCAAGCCGACTGTGAATATTATCTTGGCTTTGGAAACAAAAGTTCTCGTCGTTTGTGGGCTGGTTCTGAAAAGACACAAATTGAATACATGACGAAAATTCACGACAGCTTCCGAGAAAACGAAAAACCCGAATGGCTGACAATGGAGCAAATCAAAGAATACAGCAATGCTATGGGAGTAACACAAGAATAATTCAAAAAAAATACCGTAATGACCTTTAACGGAGGTGTTGCGGTATTACAGTATTACAAATAAGGGTCTGAGTTTGAGAACATACCCTCTTATAATTGAGAGGGTAATAATAATCCCTCTTTTATAATTATATCATTCTATTCCTTTTTTATATTTCTGCAAAAGGAATAGCATTCTTCTTTTATATTAATTATTTTTCATTTTATCTCCCATCTATTCTTCATCCTATCACCGGTTTGGTTTTATCAGATGCAAAGGTCGGCTATCGCGCTTGATCCTGCTACTTGAAGTGTATTTCTTACAAAATTCTTCCTTCCTGCGCAAGAGTAATTTGGCAAGAAAAGTTGCCGTATGAAGCTGTATCGACATCCGTTTACCGCATCCATAAATCCCAAAACGGTTCAATCAGTAAAGAACCGACAATATGGGAAATAAAAGTTAATACTAACCAATTCTTTAAACATTAAAATCATGCCTAATTATGTAACAAACCGTTTAGAAATAAACGCAGACAGAGAAACAGTACAAAATGTGATGGATTTCTTAAAAGGAAAAACTGATGAAGACAGTACGCCTTGCTATATTGACTTCAACAACATTATCCCTATGCCAAAGGACTTACTGATAGAAGCGTCCACTTCTGGGGAATTTGGTATGCAGTATATCATAGCACAGCAACGTAAACCGTTCAATTCACAGGACGACCTGAAAGTCATTCAATGGATGGAAATTCAGAAGGAAAAAGTCAGGGAAGAAGCATTACAACTTGGAATGACATATCTGAGAAACTGGGGAAAATACGGTTATCCTACTTGGTATGAATGGTCTATTGCCAACTGGGGTACAAAATGGAATGCCTTTAATCAGAATTTTGAAGAACCGAACGTGCTTTGGTTTGATACGGCTTGGGAAGGTGTGCCGCTGCTTATCCAAACACTCTCCGAAATATTTCCGGACGTCGAGTTTCAATATGCCTATGCGGATGAAGACCTTGGTTCCAACGTGGGCAAAGGGACTATCCGAAATGGAGAAACCGACATGACATTCCCCGATAACGGAAGTAACGATGCCTTTGAAATTGTCTTTTTCGTAAAACCGGGATTAGAGGAATACTTGGAACTGACAAACGAGGGGTATAGGTGGAAAGCCTAAACATCTCCGGACAGACAATATCCGACATGTATTCAGGGTATATCTCAACCGATATATCCTGGATTCCTGTTGCCGGAAGCTCCGTTTATATTTATTCCATTCCACTTCCTTTTTACAATTTCACGCCTCTTGAACCAGTCTTTTTTGACCGTATTTATCCCATCCCTTGGCTGGCCTATTTATCATCTTTGAAGCTGCTTTTACTGAAACCGCCAAACACGCCCTTCAAGAGCTTGCCGACAACCCAGAATACCAGCAATACAATTATAATATCTCCCATAAATCTTACTTTTATAGCTTTAACAATAATAAAAATACAAAATAATAACCGAAAAACAAATATACGATCCTGATTATCTGAAAATTCCATCAGGAGCCACCTTCATTTGTTCCGTCCTCTTTCGGGTTCTGTTTGACACGCGGACCGCTGGTTTGGCCACGATCAAGTTTTACGCCATATTTATTGAGTATGCGCCAAATAGAACTTTTGCTGCTAAAACCGCTTGCAACCCAAATGTCATCGAAAGAATGCCCGTTGATATACATATCCACGATTGTCTTATCTCGTTCAGCTTTAGGTAATACCTTCGGCACAGCCGGGGCTTTGATATTCTGGCGTAACTTCTCGACATGAGCGGAATATTTTCGTAGTGCGGCAATTTCTTCCGGAAATGCCCCTATTATCCACAACACATCGGCTGCTGTCGTACCGGGGAATAATTCACCGCGAGTATCAACTCTGTCATGAATGGATATGACACGTACAATTTTGATACGGCATAGTTCGATGAACGCGGCCAGTTCTCTTAAGCCGCGTGCAGCATTGCTGAATTTGGATATGACTATTTCATCGCCCCTTTGAAGATTCGCCATAAGCTGTTTCCACATAGGTCTCAATGTTTCATGTTCAACTGTTTCCTCTACGATTTGTACACAACCGTATCGCTGCATCCATTCTCTCTCAGCATCAAAACTGTCATTATTTTCCTTGAATATATAGCCAACTTTTGCCATTTTAATATACACTGTTTTGATAACAAGTGCAAATATAGCACTTTCATTTTAATCTAAAATCATATCGTGGCAAAAATCTCGCTGAATCCTTTTTTTAGCTTTTTTTCTTGCACTTGTTTTCATTGATAATCATATTATTAATATGATACCAAAAATTATACTAAATGCGATATAAAAGAGCTTTTACAATAAAAATAATATATAGATTTGCATCGTTAAATATGAATTGTTAAATATGAAAATTTTAAAATCATACTACAAGACTCCATCATTTTTGACTGGAAGATGTATCGTTTCATTGGCCATATTGGGCCTGATATCATGCAGCGATAGAAATGGCAAATCATTGTCTGAAGCTACGAACGATCCTGCCGGAATATACAGGGAGTACTTATACAATATACGATGTCAGAAAGATTCCTCATTTCAAGTATTGACCAAGCATATCCTACAATGGCAAACTGTAAAAGACTCTGTTTTTAGGTATCTCCGGAATGATACGCTCAGCCACTCCCATTCCAATCAGCGTGAAGAGTGTATCAGACTGCATGATTCTATCCGCACTGAGTTCTCACGCTTAGCCCTCTCAAAGACGCGTACTTATCAGGAACTTTTGGCTCTCAAAGGAGAGTTCTCACCTTATAACAATGATGAGGAACTGCATCATGCCGCTGGAGAAATCCGCCCGTTTTTCAACTCACTGGATAATCTTCCGCTTCATAAGGGTAACAAAGAGGAAATCCTTGCGGCTTACCGTATGTTACTGACTCGAACTATCCGTAACGGCATACATAGCCGCAATGAACTGATTACTTATATCACTAAAGAAGATGCTATATTCCGTGCGTTCCTCTCTCACTTGCACGATTTCGAAGGTGAGAGTATGGCTGACATCACACGTGGTACTGAACAGTGTTGTTCGCAGATATTCTTTGCCGCTGAGAGAAAGGAGATTACCTATCGGGAGGCTATGCTTTATTTGACAATGCGCACCAATCGTCGCCAAATACAAAATATGCAGATTTGTATAGAAGATGTTCGGAACAAAAAAATCAAGACTTCTTCGCAAGCACATGCTTATATATGGATGCTTATCCACCCTTATACTTCACTGGACGGATTCTCTATGACATTGCTTTCCGATAAAGAACGGAAACAACTTGACAGGATGGCGGCACAGACACCTGTGGCGTTCAAAACCTTGAGCCGAATCCTGCAATTGGAAAGTGGTCAACTGACTGAACTGCCAGGAATGCTTATGGATATTTTCATACAGACGCTCTAACAATATAAAAAATGAATATGTTACGACATTTTTTCAATGACTTTATGACATTTGTCCCTCTGCAACTACCGCAACTACTCGATGTGACGACAATGGAGGAAGCACAATTCTACGGTGACTACGCCCTACTGACCTTCCCGCTACGCGACCCTTACGATTTGGAGGAAGTGATGGATCTGTTTGAGGACGATATGGAGCTTATAACTCTCTACCACCACATCCCCACGCACGCTGACAAATTCGGGCATAGCACCTGTGCATACTCCAACCCGGCATTTGGACAGATGTTCAAGATGAATTGCAAGACAGATGCAGACGGTAAGGTAAATAGCATTCTTGTCACCATCTATGATTCTCTTGAGCAGATGTACGGCGAGCTGTGCCTTGATTTGGATCTTCATTCCAAAAGTGGCACATTCAAGTATAAGAAGAACAAAGACGATCTCTTGATGGATTTCCTTTAATGGTCATGTTATGCGGGACACACTATACCGACAAATGGTTTATTGGATTAGGGAATACCGGACATGGATAGAGGTTGTTGATGACAATTTCTATAAGGAGTATGCTTTGTCAAGAAACGGATATATCAATTACATTGTTTCCCGCACATTGGTACTGCGGGCTTACAAAGACAAAGGCTCATACGCCAAAGGCATGACATGGACAATTCCGGAACATAAACTGGATAAGGCATTGGCAGCCTACCGTAAGCAGGAGCATACGTTCAAGCAACGTATTAAGAAAGCAGCGATATACCTTTCACCGAGGGACGCCGAAGTTATCATCCTATTAGCCACCCACAATATTGTCCAATTAGAGTTGATGATATCCCCCATTCAAATACGCGAGAAACCCTATTATTTATGATTTGGAATATACTACAACTTATCTTCTGTATAACGCTTTTCGTATTGCCATTAGCATTGTACAAAAGCCACCGTTCTTTTATGGTAAGGTTCTACGATGCTATGATACACAGTGTAAAGGCTCGTAAACTATATGTACAGGTCGTATTGATTCTGCTATTGCTCTTCCACTATGTTTACATCAGCGGACATGTTGGCGAGTTCGGTGTTTTTCTTTCAACTGCTATCTGTGCCACTATATATTCATTTAGAAGAGCGGACAGATTGTTAAGAGGTTTATGTGACCGATCATGTATGTTTGTCATACTCTCATTGGTGGCTTTGGCCATCAGTTTTGTTCCACACTTGTACACAACGGCGGTAACTGCCGCCTATCTTCTTTTGGCTGCCCTGTTCTATCCCTCTGTTCGGGTTATGACCGAATTTCAGGACATAGGCATAATCTCTGAATGGATGAAATTCCCCAGACTATTAGCCGAAAGTTATTATGACCATCATCACGCGATATTGCCGCAAGATGCGGATAGCGGCAACACTGATATATCCGCACAATAGTAATAATTAAAAAATGAAATAAAAATGAAAACCAAGCAGAAAATAGCTGTCCCTATATTGGCAGACAGAGAAGTATTTGACTACCTCAAGGAGAAAGTCGGTGAACGAAAAACAAAGACAGAAGCCTTCTGTGATTTATTGGATAAATCTTTGGCAGGTTTTGTTTCCCCTTTTTTAAGGAACAAAGGCTACGAACTTCAACCCAACCAGTGCCACGTGACTGTTTCTGACCTTTCATCGGAATGGCATTGGCATAGGGCTACTGTCCGTTCTTTTTTGGATGTAATGGAAGAGTTCGGCTTGTTGAATCGCATCCGGCTTTCCAAAAGCGTCATCATTACCATGACTGTGCAAACCAGCCAATCCACGGAGTCTTGCAATGGACAGAAGAAGTTGAACCTTGCAGAACAGCTACGTGAGGCATTGTCCGATTGGATAATCGGCAAAGTGTCCCTTGACGAGATCGGAATCAAGTGTGAGCAACTTGTTCGTCGGGCAATGGATGAAGCTGGCATATGCGATAGCTGCCCATCTCCGGACAGTATCACTCGCATCAATCCGGCAGCGGATGATGATGAACGAGCTGTCAAGATTCGTATGGTAGCTTTGGAGTGCATTACATTTGCCGCTATACAACGGGCACTGCGTAAGTCGAGATTCGATGACAGTGCAGAGTTTATGGACTACTTCCGATTGGAATTGTATGGGGACTGGACAGGACTTATTGCAACTTCGAAAGGTATTGCCGGGCTTATTCTTGATGTAGATAGGGATGAAAATTCCGATTATGATGAAGATGACAGGGAGTTCCTTAAAACGCTTTTTAAGCCTTTTCTGGCATTTGCGGCAAAGGCACAGGAGGCAACGTATCAGATTGGAGGTTGAAAACAGAATGTATAACCGCAACAATCCACTTTTGTATCCAGTGAAGCCCCCCTGCCAGTTATAGAAGGCATCCGGGCTTGCCCGCCTGCCACGAACAAAGGGAAGGGGGAGCCTAATACCCCACCTGCCTGACGTTGGTGGGAAGGGTGTCCGAACAAGCAGCAAGCTGGGACACGGTAGATTGTCCGAAACAATATGAAAAACGTATGGCAAATCAAAAACAGGTACTCGACGTGCAGGTGTCGAAAGGGATTACCACCGCCCAAAGTAATGAACATCTGCGTGACCGTAGTGAAAAGGCAGAGAAGTACGCTATGAGTAAGGGAAATTATGATCCTACGCGTAAACGGCTGAACTTCGAGATTGCGCCCGGAGGTAAAATACATCCCATCGACACAAGCCGTAGCATTCCCAAACGGATGGCGGACATATTAAGTCACCGTGGAATCAAAGATCCTAATGAGGGGCTGCTCGAACCAAAATACCGCACGGTGGTAAATATCATCTTCGGCGGTTCACGGCAGCGAATGCAGGAACTTGCTTTCGGTACGCAACAGGTGGACTTTGAAAAAGGTGCGGACAATACCCGCATCGAACGGAAGCGTGACATTGAACGCTGGGCCAAGGATGTTTATTCATTCGTTTGTGGCAGATATGGTGAGCAGAACATCGCTGCATTCATTGTACATCTGGATGAATTGAACCCGCATATCCACTGTACGCTTCTGCCAATCAAGGATAGTCGCTTTGCGTACAAGGAAATCTTCGCCGGTAAGGATAAGTTTGAATATAGTGCAAGAATGAAACAACTTCATACGGACTTTTTCGCAGAAGTCAATACAAAGTGGGGAATGTCAAGAGGAACAAGCATATCCGAAACGGGTGCACGGCACAGAACGACTGAGGAATACCGCCGAATGTTGTCTGAAGAGTGTACAACAATCGAGGATAATATCAAACTCCATCAACAGGTATTGGGTGAACTTCAATCAGACATCCGGTTGGCAGAACGCAGAGTCAAAGGGCTTACGACAATGGTTAGCAATCTTGAAAAGCAGAAAACTGAAAAAGAAACCTTGTTATCGGCAGCCGAGTACAATTTAAAAGAAAACAAAGGCAATGCGGCAGAATTGGCAATCCAAATACAAATGTTGGAAAAAGAGCTGCAAGGAATCATCAGACAACTGGCAGACAAGCAGGAAAAGTTGCAGACGGCTGACCGGCAACTCATCGAACTGAAAAAGGATATGGGAGCCATTGAAGAACGTACCGAAGAACTCAAAGAGGAGGCCTATCAATATTCCCGTGATGTACACTCCAAAGTGGATAGCTTGTTTAAAGACGTCCTACTGGAGAGTGTAATCAGCGAGTATCGTAACGCATCGGCACAAATGAATGTTTCAGAACGGCAGCTCTTTGACGGTTCACTGGTACAGTCTATCGCCGAGCGGGGTACGGAAATCATGCACTGTGCGACAATGCTATTTCTCGGAATGGTAGATGATGCCACTACATTTGCCGAATCACATGGTGGTGGAGGCGGAGGGAGTGACCTCAAATGGGGACGCGACGAGGACGAGGACAATCGAGCATGGGCACTTCGCTGTATGAGGATGGCGAGCCGCATGATGCGCTCGACTATCGGCAAGAAATCTAAACGGTAAATGGCATACGCCTTACACCAGATTAAAAGTATAACTAATGAAATCATTGGAATATGACGAAACAAATTATTTTCATCTTCGCTTTGCTCTGCACGTTGCAGGCACAAGCAAGTGTACAACCCGTACAGAAGGACACTGTACGACACACTATTCATTATGAAGTAGCGGAATTGCTTCAACCGATGCAGCCCGTCTATCTCAACGGGGTGCTACTTCCGGCATCTCGAACCGGCAACTGGTTTGTTAGCATATCCGGAGGTGCGACAGTTTTTCTTGGTACACCTCTCGGTTGTGAAGACCTTTTTGGACGAGTGAAACCTTCGTACAGCCTCGCCGTCGGCAAATGGTTTACTCCTTTGGTCGGCGCAAGGGTAAATTATAGTGGCTTGCAGTTTAAGGATGCACAATTATCTACGCAGGACTACCATTATATCCATGCAGATCTCCTGTGGAATCTCCTTGGACGCAGATATGCCCGACAGGAACAGGTACGTTGGAGGCTTGCACCCTTTATGGGTGTCGGTCTGCTACATAACGCCACCAACGGGAACAATCCCTTTGCGCTTTCTTACGGCATACTAACACAATACCGTATTTCCAAACGGGTTAGTGCTATGCTGGAACTCTCTAACACAACTACATTCCAGGATTTCGACGGATATGGCTATCCAAACCGTCTGGGCGATCACATGCTTTCGCTGACTGCCGGATTCACCTTTCATCTCGGTAAGGTCGGCTGGAAGCGCGCGGTGGATACGGCACCATACATCCATCGGAACGAACTGCTTGTCGATTATGGCAACTTCCTTTCGGAGGAGAACAGGCGTTATGTGGGACGTCACAATCAAGATAAGCGAACACTCGTGGAATTAAAGAAAATTCTGGAAATCGAAGGACTACTCGATACATATAGCCATATCTTTGACAACGACGATATAACCGGATGCAGATATCCTATAAATAATTATAGCGGTTTGAACTCGCTTCGTGCAAGATTGAAGCATAGCTATTGGGACGGGTCGTCACCTCTTGACACGACTATTCTTCAGACAGAGAATGGAAAGCCATCATATAATTACACGGCTTCCCGAAATGTGCAGTCCGCCCATCAGGACACCCTCGCTATGGATTCCACGGTTCTTTCATACGCTGATGGAGAGTGCATCGGTACACCCATCTATTTCTTTTTTGCTCTCAATACGACACATCTGACGGATACCTCACAGAGGCTTAATCTTGACGAACTGGCTCGTGTAGCTAAGAAATACAGTTTATCCGTGAGGGTAACTGGTGCTGCTGACAGTTCTACAGGAACATCAAGTATCAATGATTCTTTGAGTATATCGAGAGCAGGTTTTATTACCGCAGAACTGGAACAACGTGGAATACCAGCCAAGCGGATTATCAGAGTTAGCAAAGGTGGAATTGCCGACTATACGCCCGTGGAAGCCAACAGACATACGAAAGTGGAGTTGTTTTTTCCAAAAGCGAAATAGAAATTTCGCATAATTGATGTTTAACTTTGTCATAATCAATGAAGCCTCTCCGCTGTGAAGCGAAGAGGCTTTTTCGATATGGTACACGTGAAGTTCGCCATTTTCCTACTGTCAGAACCAGAATGAAAATTATTTCGATGCTTCGAGTGACTCTTTTCTGAACTGTTTGAGAAGTTTTTCAAGTTCAAGTGATACTTTGCGGGCACGAGTTCCGGCAGCTTTGTTGCCTTTCTCCATCTGGAGGTTGGCATCTTTTGAGAATTGATCGAACAATTCACAGATTTGTGTAAATGTTTTTTTCATTGTTATGTTCTTAATATTATATAATACGCTGGCAAAGATAGCAAAAATATTTTTTTAGGACTTATATTAGCTCTGTTATATATTTCGCCTATAATATGATACCCCTTTTTATGTTTTTCCATTCTGAGTATTCCCTTATCGCACCATCGGCAAATCTGGCCGAAGAGATTTTATATGCAAAGGTACAGTGTCCGGACGATTGTCAAGCACCGCTATGCTAACGGTTCCTGGATATTTTACGGCAGCCTTCCTCAAATCAAAGATTGACTTTCAGTCCCCTTCTCATTGCAAGGTATAAAAGGACAAGCCTGCTTCTGCTCTTACATTCGAAGGTTGGGTATTCCGTTCCATTCCATTTACTGTTTACTTGTCTTATCGCCCTTATTCCACTGTTAATCCTGCATAAAAATCAATCCCCGGCAAGAAGCCGAAAGAGCTTCAAGCAAAGGGAAATAATAAATCAAAGAATATGGGAAAATACGATTTTATCAAGTTGGGTAATCTTCTTTATTGGCATGACCCAGATAGTGGTCTGTCTAATGGGGTTTACCAAGTGGCTTCTATTCCGGAAAACATTGAAGAGGATAGCGTTATTTTGATTGCATCTGATACTTCGGAAGCGGAGGTTTTTCCTTCTGAATTATCACCGATACATACCGGTAGAAGTCATAAAGAAGACTTTTTGCGTTGGAAAACAGAACGTGAAGCTGAAGGTATTGAGTTTTACGACCACCTTTCCAAGGTGATGGATACGGAAAACGACTTGAGTGTGGGAGATATGGTGGCGTTTACAAACGATTATGGAGTGATATTTGGACCTTGTGAGGTCTTAGCTTTTGGGAATCTCTGTAATAGTGGCAGATGTGTATATATTGACAGTGATTCTTATTGGTTTCCTAACCGTCCCGACCAACTCACCATCATGAGAGGTGCGGAATGACAATAACATATCCACCTGTAGCCAAAGCGGGTGGATAGCATTTCCTTGTATTGTATATTCAGCCCGATTACTCTTATAGCCATGCTCCACCGAACTCCCACAACCGGTCCTATTCCTTTTTTACTCGTCGTACTCCGTTTCTAAACAGTATAACACATTTATTGGCCTGACATTCTTGAAATTCACAACGGAAACAGCTTGGTTTCCGTGTGATGAAACACTTGAACTGGTATGTGAGAAATTCCCAACACTATGTTATTTCTATCAATCGGAAGAGTCGGGTCTGGCGGAGTACTGGACAAATGACCAAGAGAGTAAATACTTTCCCGAAAAGTACATTGCAGACCTATGTACTCCAGACGACAAATGGTACAAGGAATATTTTGTCAACCAGACAGAAGTATTCAAGTGGTTTGAGGTGATAAGCGGTCAGTCTGTCGAATCAATAACAGAAATTCTTGCTATTGCCGAACAACGGAAAGATGAAAACGACAATTCTTTCTGTAACATCTATGAATATGCCGCAGGCTAAGACTAATCCGATGCAGAAAACGAAATGACGGTATGCTGACAGCGTGCAGCGAACTATCATTATCCGATAAGCTTCTCTGATTTGCCATGCAGATTGGGGAGACTTTGTCGCCTTCAGTCCTTTTATACAGTCTCAGAGTGCTTCTCCAGTCTTTTATATTCTTCCAATCCGGATATTCTTTATATCGCACATCGGCAGTTCTTATCTGAGAGATTTTGTATGCAAAGATACAGCTTTAGAATGGTCGTCAAGTAACGCTGCGCTAACAGTTCCCGGATACTTGTGGCAGCCTTCCGCATATCGAAGATTTGGGTATTCCACTTCATTCCATCCACTGTTTACTTGCCTTATCCATCCTTTCCTTGCTGTCAATTTCGCATAAAAATCATTCCTGACAAGAAGCCGGAAGAGCTTCAAGTAAAGGGAATAAAGTTTAATCATTTAAATTTCAAAATTATGCACAGCCGAATTTTTCAGATTTCTAAAATGTGGATAGAAAAAGAAAACTATCTGAATGAAGACACTCTCCAGCAGGGAGATGGCAGTTTCTATGACTATTGTGCGGAGATAGATGACGAAAAACGTAAGGAAGATATTCGTTATTTGGTCAATACTGCTCTACCAAAAGGCATGTTCGAACTTGTAGGCGACGACACCATGCGCTACATTGGTGGTGTGGAACAATGGAAAGAGAATTTTGTGACTAACATCCGTAAGAAAGCTGAAGCTATTACAACCGAAAACATGTTGGAGTTTGTAGGTCCTGTTTATCAACTTGAAAAGGCATTGGAAAATCCATTGGATATTGCGTATCATTTCTATTTGGACGGAGATGGATACCAATCATTTGCCGAAAAATCTTTTGCATTTATGGAGTTTGTCTGTACGCTTGAACCGGGAACGATACTTTATATTGGAGGAGTCATCGACTATCACTTCTGATATTCCATATAAAATTTTTACGCAACTATATACTTTATTGTACCAACGATTGTGTATAATGACTGGTTGGACTTTAATGTGCCAATCTGCGACTTAGCAGATTGGCATTGTTAAAGCCACATCAGCTTATTATTCTCATGACAAACAATACAATTGCACGCGTTTTGCCTTTACACTGGTATCACGGAATATTTATAGAAAATCCACAAGCCCTTCTTGCATATATCTTCGAGCTTTTTCTTCCTCTTCAAGGGTTAAATCTCTGGAAATTTCCAGAAAACTCGCCCAGAATAGTGTTGACAATTTACCATATGCTTCATCTGATATTTGTTCGCCTTCTTGGAGTGATTTCATCCACTGTTGGTTCTTTTTTATAAACCCAATTGGATTTGTGAAAGAAGAAATATCCTCCCATCTATCATAGTTTAACCCTTCTGAAAGAGATTTCTTTTTCAATATATCATCACACTTTCCTTTGCAACAATAATATGCTTTTTGATAAACATCTTTTCCATTTGATGATTTTTGATTTGCTAACCATGTAACAAAAATTCCCATAGAATCTTTTTCAAGTAAATTTTTACCGCAGCACTCACATAAAATTTCTACTTTTTGAAATAATTTTCTGTTTTCCATAATGTTTTGTTTTAATGAATTATACAAAGGTAATGAATTTGTTTCAATAAAAATACTATAGATGCATATTTTGAAGTAAAAAAATGGAGTATGCGCTTGTTTTTATTTTGAAGAATGATTCGATTTGCCGATGATTATAACCGAACAGTTTATCAAACACCTATTCTACTTGCTGAAATAGAATCACACGATTAAAAACATTTTTTTACTATTCTGGCTCCGGTGTTCTTCTTGTTGGTAAACGGTAATAGCTTCTTTTTATCAGTTAAGTCTTTCCGGTTTATTATTTTCCTTTTACTCTTTTATTATAATAACAAGACTTATAGGACAAAATTAGGGTATGCCAGTTTCCCAGCATACCCTACTAAAATTTTGCATACATAATTCGATTAAGTATTTTATATTGCACAAACCCCATAAAAAGTGTTAGTAGCATCTAACTGTTCTGGAGATGACCAATTAAGCCCATCATCCGAGGTTGTAATATATCCACCACCGTCATAAGTTCCGCATCCCACTACGATTTTTAAAGCCACCCGCAACTCAAGCGGGTGGTTATCATCTTCCTATATAACAGTCCGGTTACCTTTATAGACCATGTTCTGCCGAACCTCTGTTACCAATTCACAGCCTCTTTTACCGATTCTATATTACCTGTTCTAATTGTATTACATTCTCACAGTCCCGACATGCACCATTGTTTGTTTCGTGCGCAAAGGTACGGTGGCAAACGATGTTCAAGTACCGCTGTTGCTACCTGAAATGAAATTTGACGTAACCTTCCGCAATCACAGATTCCGGTATTCATAAAATTTCATTCCGGTTACTTGCTCATAGTTCTTGCATCCACCGTTGAAAATGCACATGAAACAACCTCTTGGGTAAAGTCGGAAGGCTTCAAGAAGAGGGAAATAAAAAACAACTTAAAAAAATAAATGCAATGAGAACTAAAACACTCTACAGATGCGATGCACAGAAAATAGACATCAGTCGTTTCCCTAACTTTCACATAACAGGAAGTATAACCGGAATGAAGAAACTCTATTATGGCAAGAATGCTCTATTGGTACGTTGCGGAAGTTGGATTTACAACGTGTCAAGTGAACCCGAAGTTTATTATAATATAGCACATTAGTAGTATGAAAAAAGGTTATAAAAAAGATTTTCAGAGTTGGAAAGGTATAGTAACTCTAAAATTACTTTGCTGCAATATAGCAGCAGGTCGTTTTGATTGGAAGAAATATTGTACGCCACAGCCTTATTGTGGTCAGGAGATTTGCGTTATACCGCTACATTGTTCTTATGGACAGATAGGCTACACTGTGTATTTCCCTTATTCTGATATGCCGGAAGTGGAATACGATTGGGAAATGAACAAATTAACTATTGACAAAGAGAATTGGGAGAATTATTTACAGAATTAATATTAAAAATATGGCACAGAATTTTTATACCAAATGGCAGAACGCAATCCTTGCAGATGCAGGAGTCTATGTTTCAAAAAAATACCGCAGTTTCCAAACGGCCTTAGTACGTGAGATTTCCAAGTACGCAACAGCCGTTGGCGCAAAAGTAACATTCAACTTAAAGGGGCATTATAATACCTCTTGTTTCATAGAACGTAACGGTAAATTCGTTTACATCAGTCACTCTTCCGGTTTGTCCCGAATGGGTAGCGGTGTAAAAATAGAACTCGATTCTTTCTTAATCCGGACAGCCCAACACGCGAAAGATTACAGAGGGGGACATAATCAGTATTGCGATATAACAAATTTACAGTCTATGATAGATAATTTGTTAGAGTAATAAAATAAATTCAAGAAAAGGTACGGAGCAAACAGCTCCGCATCTTTTTCCGTTTTATCGGCGCATTCCGCCGCTGTACTCTGCTTCTTGTAGCTCTTCCCGGTATTCCTCCATATTATTCAGCTTTTCGTTCACGGTTTGCAGGTTGGCATCCAACGAAGCATTATGGTCGTATGGGAAACGATGTTGTGCGACAAGTCCCGCATTAGTAACCGGCCCGATATCTATCATGTCGGATTCTTTATTATAGCTGACATACAGCACATCACCATTCGGCATTTCAAATGCAGGAATCTTTTGTTGTGTCATGATAGCGAATTGTTCCGCAGCCATCTCCTTGGCTACCCCTTTTAACGTATCTCCAGCATGTTTGATACCATAACGCCTGATATGGTCGCGTACTTCCTTTTCCGTGAATTTCAGCATCACTTCATAAGTTCCTCCGACACTCCCATTGTACACCACAGCAAAATCCTTGTCCTCAATCAAAAGATTGTCTCCTCGGTTCTGTATGGGAGAAGAATAAGTATATTCTTCGTTAATGCCGTTACCGTCATAATACTCCTTGGCGAGAGTCAGCAGTCCTTCGTAGTCCCCCTTATCCTTGAATGCGTCCAACCGCATCGTGTCATCGGTAAGCTGAAGATAGGCCACGGAAGAATAATACACTTTTTCTTTCGGTGCTACTGTTTGCTCTTCATCAATGTTCTGCTTCAATTCCAGTGCAATCTTATCCACCTTTTGGGTAATCAGAGAAGCCGCTCTTTTCACATCCAACAGAGTTGTCTTGATGAATTGTGGCGATTCCTTCAATTCGTCGAGCCATCCTTTGAGGTAGGCACAACTGTCCTCTTTTATATGTTTCGTCATGCCGTAACGTTGGGCAACCAATGCGCTACCTAACTCGGCTACCAATTCTTCGCGCGCATACTCTGCCGAGCCGAAAGTTGTCGGCTTGATACGGTCGAGAACTCCTTCCGCACCGGTCGAGTGTGTCATCTCATGGAATAGTGTTCCATAGAACGCCTCTCCAGATTTGAACTGTTCCTTTTCCGGCACAACGATTTCATTTCTCGATATAGAGTAGTAAGCGTTATCCTGATGCTGTGGTTTGATCGGACAAATCCACAGATTGTCCTTTATCAGCGCATCGACGGGAGCGAAGCTGAAATACTCTCCGTTCTCAATCTTCGGTAGCGAATACTCCTTTTCGAGTTTTTGCCACAGCTCCGGTCTTGCCTCCTGCAAGTTGGTCTGTAGGCTCGGTATGCAGCGCCTTACCGCCTTACGGCGGCAGGTTTCCGCATACCTGCCCCTAAACCGTACGTACACGTCTCCGTGTATACGGCTTGCCATTAGTAAGCTCACATTATTTCCCATGAAACTGAATTATAGCATTACAAGATTCACACACTACAAGCGTCTTACGATGTCTCGACAACATCAACTTGCCCCATGGAGTTTCTCCCTTTACCCCAACAAGAGTGCGTATATGATGCATTACGACGTTAGTGTCAGTTGCACCACACATTTCACAGGTTTGCTGTTTCAACCTTTCTGCAAGGCTTGGTTTGGGAACATACATAGTGCATGGGGTACGGTCGAGAAAATCGTCCGTTAATGAGCTTTTACGTTTGAATCCCTCTTTATAGAGTGTTCTGAACCGTTCTTTGCCTTTTGCATCCTTATATGGGATGACAAAATTCTTGCCTTTACGGTACTTGTCTCTGATTTGCCCTACATGTCTTCTTAATTTTTGACCAAGAGTCATATAAAGACTATACTCCATAATGTAGCCGAAATCGGCACATGTTGACGAAACATTGTTGGCTATACAGTAATAGTTGTAGAAGCCTTTGATTTCCAAGTTGAATTGTGCAAGGATGTCTTCGGGTTTCATACCGACCATTTTCTCCCGTGATTTTGGCTTCCATACATCTTTGCCGTTTACGTTCGTAAACTTTACAGCATCGTAGCTAAGAAGCTTCTTTTTCACTGTTTCAGAAGAGAGCATAAGCATGACCTTTCCAACAAATTCTCGCTTTTTGATTCCTTTGCTGTTCCTTTTAAACACATCCAATGTCCTAACGGTGATGTCAAAACCGAGGAATTTAGCGTTCTCTTTTGCGTGAGTTATGAGTGTCTTCTCAGCAGAAAGTTCGAGTTTAAGGTTGTTCATCATATATTCTGTGATGTCTGCCTTGATTCGTTCACAATCTGCTTTTGACCCTATAACTCCAATCAGAAAATCGTCTGCGTACCTCACGTATTTCAATCTCCGATAATTCTCATCCATTGGAAGTCTGTATGTCATCTTATTTTTCTCTTCGTGCATGGCTTTTATTTTCATCAACAGTTCTGCTTTTACAGTTTCATCTGTTTCCGCTTTCCATTTCTTCCTTAGGTTTACTGTTTTCGTGTTGAGACAACAGTATTCTTTGTTGTGAGCCCTTTCTTTCCCTTTGTCGAAGTGTGAAATATACTCTTTCATGTACTTGTCGAACCTGTCAAGATAGATGTTTGCCAAAATAGGACTGATTATTCCACCTTGAGGAGTTCCCGAATACGTGTTGTTGTACTTCCAGTCTTCGATGTACCCCGCTTTGAGAAACTTTCTGATAAGACGAAGAAACCTTTCATCTGCAATACGCTCTTGCATAATGCTGACGAGTACATCGTGGTCTATGTTATCGAAGAAGCCTTTTATGTCTCCCTCAATAAACCACTTTGCACCTGTAAAAGTCCTTTGAATGCTTGTCAGAGCTGTGTGGCAGCTCTTATGAGGTCTGAAACCATGAGAGGTGCTTTCAAAGTGCCCCTCATAGATGGCTTCAAGAATCATCCGAACTACCTCTTGCACAAGCTTGTCCTCTACGGATGGTATACCAAGAGGGCGTTTCTTGCCGTTCTTCTTTGGTATATACACCCTTTTAGCAGGATGCGGCTTGTAGGATTCATTCCTAAGTGTTTCGATGAGACGTTCAATTCTTCCAATGCTCATTTGGTCGATAGTCTGACCATCTGTGCCTGGAGTCATATTGCCTGGCTTCGCATATATGCGCTGATAGGCAATGAAGAACATCTCTTTGTTGAACAGAATGCGGTACAGTCGCTCAAACTTATAGTCCGAGACCTTACTGTGCTGGCATAATGTGTTTAATACAATCTCTGGATTTCTCATAACGAATCTCTCGTTTTCTTTTGTTTGTATTAAAGTTACTAACTACTCCCCTTCGCCATGTACAAGGTTTTCCCTTGCTCAGACTACTACGGGAGTTCCGTTACCTTGTCGGATATTCAGAGGCAAATCCTCATAGCCTTACGGCGTTCCGATTTAGGTAATCTCCGTTTAACCACGTAATAACGTCTATCTTTCGATAGGCAACAGATTGTCGGATGCGACTTTCGTTCTTTTCTCCACTTACTGCGGTCGTGTCATGGCTTGTTCTTGCTACTTGCCCTCGCGCAATGGGCTGTAGTACCATGATGTGGCGTATATAACTGCCTTTCGCCACAACTTCAACTTCTGTCACTGAACTATCATTCAACCAATCAGGCTTCATCCTCATATCTGTCTTTCCCCTTGCAATTCAGTCGTAGCATGGCAATTAGCTAACTTATCGCTTTACTGACGTGCTGTGTTCCTCTTTGAGTTTCCTCTCCGAGTAAGTCAGTCGGGGATAGGTCTATTGTTTATTTCTAAACTTTGAACACTAACCTAATCTCTTATTATCGAGATATTTATTACGCGACCATTACGGACGCACGTGCCACGTTAAAGACTCGGAATACCTGCATCTTAGGATAAACATTGTATTCCTTCTTCTCGTTATCAGATAGTTTTTTGTAGTCATCATACTTAATCTTCTCACCAGAATCCTTGTGTATGCAGGTGAATGTAGTCAGCATGATTGGGAATGATTTTTCTCCACGAAGTACAGAAACACGAGGTTTCTCCTGATTGTCCTTATCGGATTTGTTGAGCCGTTGTACACACTCAAAAGTGCAGAAGCGCGGAATCTTGTAACCTTCCTTTTCACAATGTATAAGCAACATAATGGCATTCATGCCATTATACTCGCGTCCGGAAAGATTGCAGGGCCATTGTAACGCTTCTTCCGTGAACCATGGCTTTCTCCAATCCTTACGGATACTCTCGATTTTCTCAATCATCATTTCAGCGAAGAGGTCTAATGCTTTATCTTCGCTGTTCGGCCCGTCCGTGTGCTGTTTTTTATATCCGGCCATATCCTTTACTGATTGGAATTAGACGAATCTGCTACATACTGTACAAGTTCTTCCACCTTGCATGAAACATTCAGCTTTCCGTTATATGCCGAAAGGGATATTTCACCTTTGGCATCCACTCGCACGCCCGGCTGTAACCATGCTTCGCGTTCTTTGCCAAAACAGAAAAAACGTACCCATTGGTATTCAAAGCCATCCTCTACTTTCTCCGTACTGAATGCCGAAAACATTGTGTAAGGCTGGTCTTTCTTATCCCTTTTTTCCTCGATATGCTGCCCGACCTTACCTCGAAATACTAATTCGCCCTTGACCGTATCTTTCGCATCTGCCGTAGCTGTACGAATTTCGTTAATAAAAAGATTGAAATAAAGTTTGTCACCACGGTGTTTGAGATACATTGTCCCCGAAACCTCGATGCGGGAACCATTTCGATATTTGGAAACCTCCTTTCCGGCAGTATCTTTGCTGACATCCACCTCAATAGGCATAGTCTTCCCGTCAGTGTCAGGGATCATTACTCGAAGAGGAAAAACCAGGAACGTTTTCCCTTCCTTATTGGTGCGTATCGACGCATCACGTCCGATAACGCCACATACCGTAACATTACATTTTATCATTTCTATTGTCTTTTAATGTGATACATAATCACCCGACAACTGTGTTGCCATGATTTGTTGTTGAACTGCTAAATCATTGCTCTTAATCGGGTGCTCGTATCATTGCCCAGATCAGCCATCCGGCAAGGAACAGTTGAACGCTCACGATAATGAGCGTTGCTACCCAGCCGAAGAGTTGGTAGCAGAGCAGGACATACAAGGCAAGGTAGGATAGTCCGAACAGACATCTGCATAGCTGTATCATCACGCATTTTACCATATCGCCACGCTTCTATCTTTTTAGGTTCTCTGTCTGTCCCTGCTGTTGGGACATCCCTTGTTCAAAATTCTGTGAAGCCGCTTCCGAGAGGATAACCGTATTCAGCATACCGGTTACACGTATCCTTTTGGCTTCTTCTGTGAGAGTATTGTTATTCAGTGTTGCCGACAGACGGCTTAACTCCGCAGTAGTCAACTCACGTGACATGCGCAGTTCTCCATTGTTCACTCGCAGAATAGCCTTTCCATTTTCACTGATTGCCAGTTCGCAGTTTTTCATGCCCGGTAATAATGATTTCAGATTGATGCGTCCACTATCCATTTGTTTGGATATGGCAGTCTTTTGCTCCTCCTCGTTCTTGTTGTCGATTTGTACGGCCAATAGCATAAGGGAACTAAAGGCTGTCATCGCCATCTCTACTATAGGGTCATTGCATCCTGACATTCCCACACCGCTATCCTCTGACGAAAGCAACTTCTTCATCCATCCGTCGGGCGAAAGGTTTTTGCCGGCGGCATTCTCTTCTGTTCCTTTATATCGGGTGAGCAGGCTGTTCCCGTTGTGCAACACTTCCAATTTGATATTACCTTTCTGTGCGATTTCAGTCAGATAAGCCGCAGGGTCGATGTCACGCTTTGTTCCGTCTGCATAGAAGTTTGTCACGCCGAAATGTAGATGTTCGCCCGTTGTACGTGTACCTGTGTTGCCCGATGTGCCGAGCTTCCCACCGGCTTGTACTACATCACCGACCTTTACAGTAACCTCCTTAAGGTGCATATAAGTACATTGTACCTTGCTGCCATCCGTTCTGGTATATTCCACAGTCAGCGATTTTCCACCGGGCGTGTTCTTATTCTGATTCACAGCCACCACCTTCCCGTTGTTCTCAGTAGCCAGTACCGCATCGCCATTGCAACGGATATCAATTCCCTTGTGCATCTGTTGTTTCGTGTTGTCCATCGGATCTTGCCGCATACCGAAAGGCGAGGTAACAAAAAGAAACTCTTCACGCTCTACCGGGAATGAGTACTTCGCACCATACTCTGAATTTTCAGACGTTCGGAGAGGATTATGTTCCGTACCGAACCGCTTACCCTGTGTCTCCATTTCCTGCATCACCAGTTTGTCATACTGCTGTAAGCCATTTTGCTCTATAATCCGTTGCAGACTCTCGGCATATTCTCCGCCTGTGGCATAACCGGCCTGTTCGATATTTTGTGTCCAACCCTTGTAATCGTCGGGCGAAAGTGCAAAACATTGGGCATAGCGGCTGTTTTCTTTTAAAAAACGGGAGTGGTGTTCGTATGAATCACCCACACTGTCATAACTGCAAAACTTCTCATTCGGCTTATCGTCAGTATATATACCATACCTTCCTCCTTCGGCAATCCATGCAGGCGTAGCCTTGATGCCAAAATGATTGTTCTCGTTCTGCGCCAAACGGCTTTGCCCGTTGGAACTTTCCAGTATGCCTTGTGCCAACGTCACGGATGCGGGGATTCCGTACCGGCGCATCTGCTCCATAGCATACTCTGCATATTTCATTGCGTATAGTTGGTTCTTGCTCATTTCTTTACTCCTTATCTATGAAAACCTCTGTGTGTTTCTTGTTCCTCCATGTCACTTATAGCAACCCGTGCCCCGGCACGGACGAGCTTAGACAGATAGCTGTCGAGCTGCTCCGTTGAAAATTCCGTTGAAGCCGTAATGTCCCCTTCTGGATACTCTTTTAGGGTTATGCCCAATATCTTTGCACCCTGTACCGCATCTTCGTTATAGAGCCGATAACCATCTTTCGTGCGAAGCAGTTGCAAGGCATCGGGATGATTCGCTTTAAGTTTGTCCCACAACTGCCGTTCCGGTGAAATACCCTTGTTGTCTGATTCCGTCCGTTCCTGCGCTACCGTTTCTATCGGCCACAACTCTGCTTCTTTCTGTTGTTTCTCTCCGGTGTGTGCCTCCTGCGATTGTCCTTTTTGTAGTACGTCTGCGAATAAGGTAGCTGCCAAATGACGTTTGTAGCTGTCACGCTCTTCCGCTATCCACATCCGCTGCCACTGTTGCGGAGTGACACTTCGGGCAGGCTGTTTCTGCCCATCAATAGTTGCGACGCATTGTATGCCGTCTTGTTTGGTTTTGAAAACCGAAACACGCTGGATACGGTTCAAGTCTATTTCCGGCATTTCGCTGCTGAACAAATCCACCTTCAGGTCAGGTTTGACCTCGGCCAGCGCATAATACTTGTGCGCCAGTTCCATCCGAACCTTACCGATGTTATCCATCGCTTGCTTGAGTGTTGAAAAGAAGCGGTTTATATCTTCTTTATCAGGATAGATGCTATATCCGCTCTTATTTTCGGGTTTGATATAAAGTGCCCATCGTTTCTTATCATCTTGAATCATCTCTACGTGGTCAAATCCGATCTCATTCGCCTGTTTGACCGCTGACGCCACGTCCAGTGTGGAGAGCTTCTCCATTGCCCAATTCTTCAGCCGGGCCAGCATAATCATCTTCTCGGCAAAATAACTGTCATCGGGTCGATAACCTAATGCACCATCCGTATTGTAGAAGCGTACCTGCTCGATTCCATCTTTCTGCAACGCTCGCATGATACGTCCCTTGTTCATTCCCGGTATCTCGTTATCTACCTCTGTAGAAGCCCCTGCTGGAAGAATTACATCTGCGGTTTTTGCCTGTGGATCAATAACAAGCACAATTTTTTTCGTTTCTTTATCCGGATGCTGCCGAATCTCGTTCGACACAAAATAATGTTTGGGCATTTGCTCCTGCATGGTTGAAGTGTCTCGCCGGTTGCGCATGGTGGCGTATTCGATTTTCTCGCCCCGTTCCGCTTTATTGATTACTTCGATGGCATTGTTCACGTCACTTTCGAGAGCGTCCATCAAGTTCGGGTTCTCTTTCAGTTCCCGGCACCAGTATTCCACTGTCTTCAGACTTTCTTCAGACAACCGTGCTGGCAACCCCAGTTCCAACATTTTAATCCCTGAAGCCAGTTCCACTACCAACCGTTCCTGTCTGACAGCATCCTCCGAAGGAGCCACACCGTTCTTCATCACCATACCTTCACGCGCTAACCGTTGTTGGTGTCCGGTAGCACTCACGATTTGCCGCAAGGCTTCCTGTATATAGTCGTGATAATGTCTGAACTCTCTTTGTCGCGGCATATAGACCGCATCCTTATCTGTTTCGTAGTGGGGTACACCGCTTCCATCCAAACGAACAGGCACAAGGTTGTCTCGCATCCTCAGTAGGAAGTCGTTGAATTGAATATGCAACCGTCGGTTGTCAGCTTCCGTATATCCTCTTTCCACTGCACTTCCATACCGCCGCAACGTCGTTTCGTATCGCTCCTTATCCACGTAGGGTAGTGTCGTCTGGTCAATGTTGAACAAAGTGCGAATTTCACGGTTATGTACACCTTTATATAATTTTTGTTCCTCTTCATACAGTTTCATGTAGTCATCACGACTGATAACCTGTTCTGGATTATTGCGGTGAACGTACTTGTTCCAATTATAAAACAAAAATGGAACGCCTTGCTCATTCTCACGCACCGAGGCTCCTTGTGCCTTGGCATCGCTGAATAGCGTGAACTGGTTGGTTTTGCATCCATTTTTATCAGAATGCAGCGTCATGAATAGTGCATTGAATGCGCTGACAGAAACACCCTTTGGATAGAGGCGCGGGTATCCCTTTCCTGATGCGTTGAGCCAGTGTCCACCGGCATTCGAGGCTTCACTCAAAGCCGTAGAAAGCAAGGTGATTTGTTTTTCCTCGGCTTTCTTTTCGATTTGCGATTTTTCTTTCATATCGTTTATTTGATTATAGGATTATTGAATACCCCGTGGGCGCACGATGGTTTCCAGTTTTCCGTCCTCATAATTCCGTGCGGCAGCCTGGCGAAGCTGGTCGTTCTTGGCAAGGACAGCATTTGCCAGCGTGTTCAAAGGCAATGCCCCGGTACGGTAGGCTTCTGCTACAATCGGTGACAACTGGATGGTACACGGTACTCGGTCTATCGTGGCAATCAACGTACTATCTTGCAATACAGGGTTTACTATACGTGGGTTCAGAGTTTCATTTGTATAGCGTCGGTACTGCACATTGTTCTCATTTGTTACGTTCAGTTTTCCCTCTGTTCGTTCTTTCAAGGCTTCGTGTCCTGCCTTATTCAACAAGTTCATACCTCCCAGGCCTATCAGGAGCATTTTCAGCAACGGGTTACGCACAAACATACCCGCCACAATGCTCGCTATCGGTAACATATTGTCTTCCAAATGCAATGATTCTGTCTTGCCTGTGAATATTCCCAGTAGAACATCAGGGAGCATGGCCATTACATAACCGAGATTGCCTGTGATATTACCTATGCCATCCAGTCCCAGCATACCAAGCAGTCCGCCCCAACCGTTTCCGTTTCCCTGTGCTACTTGCGCACTTTGTATCGTTTGTACATGTTGTTCCGCATCATTGGCAGGAACAACAGTTTCATGCTTCTCTTCTTTCATAATTTCATCCTGTTCTGTCCTGACCATTTTCGCTTTGTCACGTTGTTCCAAAGACTGCAAGTAGGCTTCTTCCTGTCCGGGAGCAACAACAATCGGCACATCCTTGTACCGTTCCTCATGTTTCTGTTCTTCCTTGCTCTGTACATTCGGCCACAATAAACCGCTATTCTGGTTTTGTGTCCATTCCATGAAGCCAAAGTCCATGACAGGGATTTTCTTTTTCAGTTGCTTGTTGTCTGTACCAATCGCCGTGTTCTCTTTGATTTGTATTTGGGCTGCCTCTTTGCGAAAATCGTCGAATACGTTTCTGTCTCTGCCGAACACTCCTTTACTGATGCACTGTTCTACTGAAAGGGTATCAGGCTTCTTGCCTTCAAAATGATTGGTGATGGCTGCAATAGCCACATCTGCACCGGTAAACTTTGCCAGTGCCGTCCATGAGCCAGTACCACCCATCATCAGGGTATCTGCGGCTGTGCCCAACATCCATCCCGTACCTTTTTCCCATCTGTTCGGGCGGTAAGCTGCTTCGCCTCGTGCCTCTATTTCATCGGTCAGCGGTGAACGGCTTAACGTCTGCGATAATCCCAGCAGACTCGATTCGGCAGCCTTTCGGATGATGTAGTCAGCGGAAGACTTGGGCATACGTTCTTTCACCAACCGGTCAATCATCAGTTCCTCTATCCGGTGGTCCATATAGGCATAGGCGAGGTCACAACCGAGCAGTTCTGACAACTCATTGTAACGTGCCCTTCCGATTTCCTGCACGACGGTATCCCGCCACTGCCCGGCCATATACGCAAGGTCTTGCTGCATTTCCTCGGAACCGGTAATCTCCGTCTTGCACATCTCGATATAGTCCTCTGTTGTTTTGGAGTTCCATTCGCCTGTGACCTTGAGTGCTTGATAGGGGTCGCTCATTGGTTGTGCCGAAGATGCCATCATACTGAGAATACCACCTAAAGAGGTGGAATATTCTTTCATTTCCTCTCCCTGATTCCGTATGAGGTCAGTCCGCGTTTTTGACATGATGGGTGCGATATGGCAGTTGAAATAGTCGTTCACGAGGCGTTCCATTTCTGCAAACCGTCCGCTATGCTTGATTCCGTCCATAGTGTATTATATGTTTATCCTATTCTATTCATTAATAATTGCTCTTTTGTCTGCTCGATGGCGTTGTGGTAAATTTCCATCTGTTTGGGATAAAACTCTTCCAGCCATACATCCTTCTCGATGTTGTCGTGAATGAAGCGTATCGCTTGTTCTCGCTCAATCTCCACCGATGCTTCGCCCTCTTCCCGGTTATTGAACCATGCTTTCGTCCACCAGCGCACACCGGCCCGGTCAGGATATACCGTGACTGCTCTCGGTATGTCAAAGCTCTGGATGTCTATGTCTAATTCTGCCAGTGGGTCAATGATACCACTATGGGTCAGGGCTTCGTCGTAGAGTTTTTTTTTACATCATCGCCCATCGTCGATAAGTACACGCCATGCCGTAGGGCAAGGTAATGCAGGAAGTCCGCAATGAGTAGGTTCTGCACCTTACAAGCAAGCGGCATTGCTTTATGTCCCAGTCCGAGTGGGTTGGATATACTTGGCATATTTTCATAGAAATATTCTTTGACTGCTCCCATTGTAAAGACATGGCGGAGTGACTGCTCCGTATGTGGAGGAAGTCGGTATGCACCACGCTGTAAGTCTTCCATGTAGTAGGGCAGGAAACGTAGCATCAATTCCTCTATTTCCTGTCTGTCCTGCTCGTAATCGGTGGTCAGTGCCATCTCCATGTTGGGAGATGTTGCCGCTTCGCCTCCATCAGCATGACACAATGCTTGGATATTCCCATACAGCATGGTTAGAAATTCCAGCGGATTCAGTTCCTCACCCTTGAAGCGTATCCCGATATGCAGCTTGTCACCGCTTAAAGCTACAGTCTGTCCGGCCTTGACACGCTGTCCGAACTGGGCGAAGACATTTGACAAATGCCCATAGGTCACTTCATACTCCCCATAGCGTATAGTTTGGCAGATGCCGAGTATAGGGTCATTGCCTATACCTGACACGATACCGCTGGCGACAGCCGCCAGCGTGTAGCACCGTACATCGAAGTCGATGCCATGATGAAAATATGTTTTTCCCGTTGTCGGATCGGTTTGTTCGCCGTAGCCGAGCGATAGTTTCACATCCTTGCCCTTCCGTTCTTCAAAAGGCATACAGTATCCACTTTCGGATTGCAGGATCATTTCTTCTGTATATTTCATTATGTGATTATATTTGATTCGTATTCTTATTCTTATCTTTTCATCCCTCCGCTATTCGTCTGTTCTTCAACGGGAAGAGCGGGTGTCTGTATTCGTTGTATGCTTCTCGTATCAGGTGTGCGGAAAATACCGGCATTGTTGCCGATAAGCATCATGCCGAGAAATGCACCGGCAATCTTGCCCAGCCAGCCGAAGCGTCCGAATATAAGAAATGCTGCTGCGACCAGTCCCGCTATACTCAATCCCGACACGTTACCCTGTCCGAGATTACGGAAAAAGTTACCGAACATATCGGAAACTCCGCCATTGGAGACTTGCCGTAGAAAATTCGATACTCCACCCAGTTTTGAGTCTATGCCGGCTACCGTACCGCTGACGGAACCGACTGCTTCTCCGGCTTTGCTTGTCAGTTCTCGCACACCGTCCGCTGCATCTGCAAGGGTATCCGTAGCCGATTTCCCTATGACCGCATCGCTTACGATATGTACCACGCTCTTATCTGTGGTTAGTTTCTCCCAACCCACATAACCGACTGCACCGCCGATGGCTGCGGTCTTGACGGCTTGTCCTGTGCCCCGTAAGGTTTGTGAAGGATGCAGTGCAGCATGTCCCATACTTCTTCCGGTAGCTTTTGCTGCTTTGCCGCCATATTTTAATATTGAATCCCAAATTCCCATATCATTACATTTTTAAGGTCTTACATTCTTTCCAATCTGTCGCCAACGTCGCTTGGCTGCGTCCACGATACTACGTTTATCGGCTTCGGGATGTGCACCCTCGTCGATTTCCCGCCAAATGTCGCCCATTGTCGTGTACTTTACCGCTTTGGTCAGTCGTTGCAGCTTTGTGTTCATTGTTTTGAGCTTTGGACGGATGCCAAAGACAATTTCCATACGCTCTTTTTCCGTCATCTTGTTCTCCGAAAGGCACGCTGTGCGTATATCGTTCACAATTTCCACGCTGTTCATCATCAGTTCCCTATAAATCTTGTTGCGCTGTGTGGATAGGGCTACGGCAAGCGTATTGGCTGGACTTCGCTTCAATTGTTTGGTGAAGTCGCCCATATTGTCTGTCAGCCTCGATACCTCATAATAGAACCCATAAGTTTGCGCCGCATAGCAGACTATTGACCGGAAAGAGTTTAGATAATTATTAAACTCTCGTTGCAGGTCTGTTGTCGCCTGCACTTCTTCTTTTGTCCAAATATGTCCGGTGGTCTGCATCAGCATGACCTTTTCCTGATTCTTCAGCTCCTTCTCTGCCTTTTCGGTATATACTGCAATCATTCCGGCCAGTACAGGGTCATTCTGCGCTTGTACCTCACCGATACCGGTAAGACACAGCAGTAATATACTTATCCAAATTGTCCATTTCATAACTGATATATTTTATCGGACGAGAGCTGCCGCCCTGTGCCAATGGGACAGAGCCATACGAGCTGCCTCACCGTTGTCACGGTCAAGCATTCCTGCCGTTACGTTGTTCCACACATCATTGAAAGTATAGTACCGTATGCTCAAATAGAGCAGATGCAACTTCCGGCTAAAATCCGATAGTTGGTCGTTCAACGCCCATAGCGTCTTGCTGCGTTCTGCCCCCGTAAGCATGTTTTCGTTGCTACCTTTGGCCACAGCGTCATTCAGCAATGTAAAAACAGAGACAAGTTCCGTTGCTGTTTCTATATAGAGGTTGTTCATGTTCATACTGGCCACAATGCCCTGCGGATTGTTTTGGATGGCCCTGCCTAATTTTCCCAGCGTGAGGAAAATCCGCACACCGTCATTGTAGAGATGCGTACAGGCTTTCAGTGATGAAGCGTAACCGCTTGCTGTCTTGAGGTAACTGTTGTACTGCTTCTCCCACTTGTGGATTTGGTTGAACTCGGTAGCGATGCTGTTTTGGAGCAAGGCTGTTTGTGTCTGTCCCTTTATTTGTTTTTCAATCTGCCCGTTTATCAGTTCGTTACCTTCGGCCAATGCAGTCCATTCCAACGGATTGGAAGCCGCAATTTGGGCTTCTGCCACCTGTGGAAGCAGGCATACCAGCGAGGCAACCAGCCCCAGACTAATGATTCGTGATTTCATATATTCCCTTTTTTCGTTTGTTAGTTTCTACCCGTTCACGGATAATTGACACGAGGTCGTCCCTATGGAAGATACCGATCAGGTCAAGACGGGGCGTGTTTCTGTCCATTGAAAGGATACGTACGGTTTTCAGCCCACAAAATTGTTGCAGCAGGCTTTGGTGCTCTTGAAAATCCACGATACGATATAGCTCCATATAATCCACTTTGCGACGGATAATACCGTATTCACTGACAAGTTGTTCCGTGCCGATGCAATAACGGATTCGCCGCAGGTAGAGATAACGGTAGAGTAACAGTAACGAGAGTATCAAGGCAATTACTGTGGCAATAGCTGTCAATGGCAGCCCTTCCATGCCTCCGTACACCCATACAGTGCCGCACAGCACGAGAGTGGGCAGCTCGTTGATGACAAATTGCCCGGTATGTGGATGGATGACAATGGTTTTGTGACAAGTTCTCTGCATAGGTTTTATGGATTATCGGTGAAAACGGGAATGAAAGTCTTCTCTCATTCCGGAAAGAGAATTGGTTATATCCACTTCCAACCGGGCAAGTTCTTCCCGTATCTTGTACATTTCCTGAAAACCCTTATCTGACATTCCCTGGTCATTGGTTTCAAAGGAGAATATTACTCTGTCCGCACGTTCAAGACGCTTTCGCACAGCCTCATGGTCTGCTTCGTCGTATAATCCGTTTCGGATATGTTCCGGATTGACTTCGGGCAAATCGGACAAGGCATGATTCAGCGTGGCTTTACCGCTGATTTCCCAATCGTCAAGGTTGTCCTTCTCTGGTTTTATCCGTTTGCCGAGTAGCTGGTCGTTCCAATCCTTATAACCCTCTGCGGCAGATTCATACAAGATGCATCCTGTAGCTTCCGGACCGGAAATGGAAGCATCAATCGCTTTTTCGATGGCTTCCAGATTGCTTCTCATTTTCTCTAATTCTTCCTCACTGGCAGAACCTTCGTCACGAGCCATTTCGTACTCATCCATACAAACCATTCTCATTTCCTGTAGATAGCCGTCACCAATTCCCATGTCGTCACGCTCCCCATTCTTCAAATTTTGTTTTGCATCATTTATACCCAGTATGGCTGTAATCTTTTCAAAATTGAATGGTTCAAGTTCTATTTCATACTGTGAATAGTCTTCGCTGTTGTTCTGTACAATCAGTCTGCCGGTTTGTGACAGACAGGTGGAGAAGTTCCAGCCTGCATGAGTGAGAGCAAAGTGGATAGCATAGACTTGTCCGGCACGGTCATGATCGAAGCAAAGATGATGTGAGGCATGGGGAGTTGCTTTTATCGCTCCTTTGAATTGCTGCTGGCTCGGTGCCCCTCCGGTAGAGATGAATACCGCCTTTCGCAGATCCTTGTTCTGTGCCTGATGAAGTTGGTAATATGCCATCGCATCATAAGCACTTTCGAACCAATAGATATGTTTGGCGGAGGTGAGAGAAGTGCGGGCAGGGCTGGCAATCCACAGTCCCTCGCTTGAATTGCTCCCTGCGGCTTTGCCTTTGTAGCTGCCGCTCCCGTCCATACGGGCACGTCCTCGTTCTTCAAGTCCCACAATCGCTCCGTCGCCTTTGGGCAGGGTTAGTGGAAAGGACAGGTTCGTGTAGGTCGCACCGTCCTCCCGATGTTTCGTAGCCAGATAAAAATGCCGATGGAAGGCATATTGTGTATAAAGGTCGATACCTCGGCTTTTAAAATAAGGATAAAATTTTTTCTGCGTTTCCCGATTCTGCGGATTGAACTTATGAATGTCGTAATCCGCTATGTCAAATGGCTTTACATCTCGTTTAGGGTTCACTATTCGGGTTTTCCGTTCAGTGACAGGAATGTTCAGTAATCTGTTACAGACAAGATTCACCAGTCTGTCTGGAGACATACCCGCATGGTACTCCGTGAAAAAGTGCGGATGCTCCTTGATGAAGGAAATGATGTTATAAACTTTCTGTTGTTGTGCGTGGAAACAGCATTTTCCTTGTTGTGTCACAATAAATTTGTCACCACGGATACGTCTGCCGTCGCTGTCCAAACGAACATACGAGGGATAGCGCAGACCGTCACGACGGTTCAGGTGATACCCTGCGTCAATCAATACGTCCTGGATGTTTAGTCGTTGCAGAAAGTCATCGTATGTAAGGTCTCCGTCTCTCATAGGTTTACCTCCCTCTTCTCATTTCATTAATATCTTGATTCATCTGTGCCTCGAAATTACGGATGGCCACATCTCTCGGTGTATCTACGCCGGGCTTGAAGTATGGATGTGGCGGTCCGCTGAAACGTTCGCCATAGAACTCCGGAGAGTGGTGGTGATGGAAGCCATGTGCGACTTCCGATGCCACCACAGCACCGGCGGTAAGGGCAGCGAATATCTTCACGCCAAGCCCCTTGTTCGCTTCAGGACGTGTCTTCATATCCACCTCGTTGAAAATCTTCGAAAAAAGTTTCATCCGGTGGTAATCATCCACAGCAAGAAACTTGTCGTAGTCTTTCTGGCTGATTTCGTGGCTGATGACCTGTCCGTCAATAACAGCGGACATCTTGTATTTACCCTCCGTCTGTGCCGGTTGCACGGCAATGTCACTGACCTCTACTTCCCGGCCATGTTTCTCCTCACGATACCAGCCTTTGCTTTCGTTGAGTAGTTGCAGGTCACGACCGTCCACGGCTGCACCGATACTGCCCTGTATGTATTCCTGCCGCATCGGAGTTTCTTGCTGCATGAATAATTCTTGTTCCTGCCGCTGCCGTTCTTCCAGTTCATGCCGCACTTCGGGATGCAGGCCGATACTGATGCGTTGTTCGCTGTTGAGCTGTTCCATCGTTACTTTATCGGCAAAGTCCGCTCCGATAATGCCGTTCAGCAGATCCAGCCGTTTCTCTACAGGTTGTTCCTCGATGGATGCGGTAGCCAGTTTTTTCACTTCTTCTTCCGTCAGGTCATAGACCATATCGACATTGACACTTTCCGATTGTACGGTCAGTGTCCTCCGTTCCATATCCACGATAAGACCGTGCGAAGTAAGGCACTCCGACCATTTCTCGTTGGAAAAATAGACTGGTGAAGCAATCAACTCCTTGTATGCTTGTGCCGGTTCCTTGCTGCGCGGACGGCTGACAAGCGGTGTAATGACCTCCTGCAAGTTCTTCAATACATCTTGCTGTACAATGGGTTGCTCCTGTTGACCGCCTTTGTAGTAAAAGCCGTAGCCACCCGATTGCAGTTCGCCGGGCTTCATGCGCCCGTCTGGGCGTTCGGGTACGATGGATGGCCCCGGAAAGAAAAGCTGCCCACCAACTCTGCGTAGGTGGAAACCCCACTGTTCGCGTGGTGTCCAACCAAGGAATGGAGGGGGCATACCCAGTCGCCCCATGTGTCCGTACTCACCAATACCGATGCGGTAGCCATGTAGCCCCATCGCCACGCGACCGTTGGCATTACGGGCATGGACGAAATTTTTCGGCATATAGAAATCTTTTCCTATGATACTCGTGAGTATGTTGTAGGCTTTCTTGTTGGCCGTATTCGTTCCCCAGTCCGTCAGAGCCAACATCTGTCGTTCTGTTATAGGATAGACCAATAACGGTGAATCATGCCCTTGCACAATCAGCCGGTAGCCGCCTCCGTCAAATGCGACATGGGCTTGAAGTCCGTTACGCATCAGTAGATTGCGCATTTCGGGTTGCAAGTCCATCTGCCGAGGATTAGTGTTTGTTCGTATCGTCATAGTCTGATGTTATGATGGTTACTTGTTATGCGTTGCCGTATTTCATAGCCGCTTCCAATTGTTCGTCTTTGAAACGGACAAACCCGGCGGCAGAATCTTCGCAGACCGTGAGTCCTTTTTCCTCACAGTAATGGGCGTACTCCTCCTGCCACTCGGCAGAAAAATGATTGATGTAATCGAGCCAGCCGTATTCGCTGCTCTGCATCTTCTCGACGAGAATCTCTTCGGGATAATATTTCTGTTGTGCCATACGCTTATATTAAATAGGTTTTATTTGTGAATACCTGCCATTCGGTTACGCTCACCGCTTTTCTTCTGTTCGTTCCACAGTTCTTCGGTGTATTCCTCCTCTGGAACGTAGTCGAGATTGCCGTCATCATCCATCACCCAGCAACCGTAGCAACCGAAGGTGTACTTATCCCATTCACGCTTGGGTTGTTCTTTCCATTTCTGCGCGTCACCTGCGCAGAAACGGATGCCCGTCTTGTTGTGAAGGTCGATGCCTACCGTGACAGGTTCACCATCCACTGCCACCGTCAGAGGCTCACCATGCTGCATTCCGTTTACTTCTACTGTACCTAAGTGCATTACCTCTGCCAGCACTTTCAGGTTACGGGCGATGATGGGTGTCGGAACATACATCACCTGTTTTGTTTCCTCGTCGATTTGCACGAAAGCTTTACTGCGTCGTCCGTCCGCCATAGCCACGTCTGCAATGATGGATTTGCCGTCAAGCAACTGTTTTTGCTGCTCCTCGTTGTAGCATTCCAGTGGTGACGACTTTAGTGTGGGATAAAAGACCACATCCACCTCGCCGCTATCCATACGGATAAAGGCAAACCGACTGCGACTCTCGATTACTTCGCCATTCTCGTTAGTGACACGCATGGGCAGTACCGGCGAGTAGCCGCCTTTCCCGATTTCTTTCAGGATACACAGGGGCAAATCTTCAATCATTTCTTGGGTAAGCCCAAAGCGGGCCAATGTCGGATAAGGCAGTTCGTTGAACTCAAATTGTTCTTTTTTCATATTCTGAACGATGTTATAAAATTATACTCAGCAAATATAGAGCGATTTCTTATCTGATGACTAAAACATTTCTTTATAAGTGATTATAAAGTGGTATTTTTAATGTTTTGAATATGATTTTTCGCAAATAATCATATTCAAAATTGATTAAATAGTTATATTTGGAGAAAAAACAGTCGGCAATGGACAGACCATAAGAAGAGCGTGCTAACTTTGCTGCCATGAGAAAGATTTTATTATTGATGATGACGGGTGTCTCATTATGTATCACGCCAGCCAAAGTACAATTCAATACCGTTGCCGTTACCCCAACACGCTACAAGATGGAGGTATTGGATATGGGGTTAGACCAAGCGGAACCGGCATCCGAAAGCGAGATTTCCGTACAGGAAGTTTCAACAGGTATCCCGGTATCCGCAGATATGGATAAGAAAAAGTGGATGGATCGTTACTTGAGTGTAAGTTACCCGTTACGTTATATCAAGGTCACTTCGCCTTATGGCTACCGTAAGGACCCGTTTACGGGAAAGAGTAAATTTCATGGCGGACTGGACTTGCGCGCACGTGGCGACAAGGTGATGGCCATGATGGAGGGTGTGGTCGTGAAGGTCGGACAGGACAAGACTTCCGGCAAGTATGTAACCTTGCGGCATGGTAGGTACACCGTCAGTTATTGTCATCTCTCTAAAATTCTTATCGTCAAAGGGGCAATAGTTCATCCTCGTGATGTGGTTGGCATTACCGGCTCCACAGGACGCAGCACTGGCGAACACCTGCATATCACCTGCAAACTCAATGGCAGGAGTATCAGCCCCTCGCTTATATTCGATTATATCCAATCCATCCGGCAGGAGTGTATATCAGCATTGGCAGGTTTGTAAAAGAGAAGTGAAAAGGGCTGAAAACGTTCCGGTTACTTTGTCATCCGTTCAATAATATGGGCAATATGGTTGCCCCAGACGTGTATTTGTACAAGGAGCATCGAAGGCATGGAGAGCGTCTTGCCATAGAAGATAGCCGCCACTACTTTGCCACCGCACCGTTCTATCTCTTCCTTGTAATCCACCACGCTTTGCCCGGTTGTCAGCACATCATCTATGATGATAATCTCTTTCCCTTTGATTTTTCCGGTAATGAGGTAGTTTCGTTCGAGGATACGCTTCTCTCCACCTTTGGCCTCATGCAGGCTTTCTCGTGCATCGCAAATATCAACGTCGTACAGTCCTGAAGTTAAATCCTGTCGGTGCTTTCCGATGTACCAGTCGAGCCGTTTGAACCGTTGACCGTATTTTATCCAGTTGCTACACGGCATGAACATTATATGGTAAGGTCTCTTTTTCAGTTGCAAGGCATTCATACACGTTTTAAAGAACTCGATTCCGTGTATATCTTCTTGTTTGAACTGGTAGATGGAATGGCAGAAAGCCTTCTGTTCATCATTGAGCAGCGCATTGTATCGTGACGGATAATAATATCCGTAAAAGGAGATTCGGATGCCTCGTAACTTGAACGGCTTATGGGGAGAATGGCCATCAAACCGTTCGGGATGCAAGAGACAGAACATACGGCAGGCTTTCCGATGACCGGCCATTACCGCCAGACGGCAGTAACGTTCACGTTCCTCGCTCTTTTCGGTCAACCGTGCGGCGGCGAATGCCGCTTCTCCTGCTTTTCGTCGCCAGTAGCCGATAATATACCACAATGCCCCAATTGTGAAAAGCAGGAGTATGAACAATAGTCTTGCATTCATCGTATTTTTATTTGAATGAAGCAGCCCGTTTCAATCTGGTTATTTACAACATTACGGTGTATTTCGACATAATCGGATATGGGGGTTGTGGCTTCATTATTTATATCAAATTCGTTTTCACTCACTTGCAAAGTTAGCAAAATCGTGGCACTAATCTAAAATAGCACCGATAATTTATAAGCCATATCACTTTTATATCATAAAGTCTTACCCATACAATTTCCTCTTTTAATTGTACATGCTCAACTTTTATAGAAGATGTTCGCCCTGACCGGTACACGGCAAATGGCATACAAGTCTGCTATATGCTGTGTACCCGTCTTTGGGGCAAAGCAAGGACGATGGCACATTTGCCACAAGTGTCAATCAAGCCAATCTGTTGTCCTTGCAGCGACCTCTGCTATCTGTTCTTTTGTAACCGGCAATGCCGTCTGTTTGTTTTTATAGCTTCGCCCCACACCATCAGCGGAGCGTCACAGGACTTGTCCGCAAGAGACATTCACTCACCTTATGGCAGCAGAGCTGCTATGGGGTGAGTGAAAGACTCTTTACGGAAGCCAAACATGAAAAGACCGTACACCTCGGTCACAAACTGCCAAGGCTTACGCTTCGCCAGATTTGAGACTAAGTTGTACGGTCACTTCATCGGGAAGTTTGGACCGGCAAGCCACAGACGCTCCACTGCCCACCCATTCCTTTTATAAATCTTGCACCTATTCTACATGTCTATATGACAACCGCCTGTAGTAAGAAAGCATATTCTGTTTGTCGGTTAGCTCTGCTGTAGTCATATTTTCCGCAAAGTAAGCCGCCTTTTACCAAACATCAAATCGCCACTATCGCTGGAACGAAAAATCTTCCTCTGACACGTCAGAGCGTATTTCTTGTCCCCGTTTTGTCTTATCGGTATTCTTGGGCGGCAGTTGATGGCAGAAAATATCCCTCAGCAGGCTGAACAGCCTTCAAAAAGAGGGAAAAAGAAAAATTATCAGAGTTATGGCAAAGACGATAGACATAGAACTTCAAAAACAGTTGGACAAGCCACAGGCATGGTTCTGTAAGTATTTTCCTGCACGCATACGCAATGTGAGTGAGCGTGAGATAGCAGACCGCAAGTTAGTCTTTGATTTCAAGGATGGACGGGCATACGAAGAGGTTGCTCAACGCACGGCAGCCAACATGACCGAACGTTATGGAACATCATGTACTAACATTGTATTTTCTCCCGTACCGGCATCCACCGATAAGAAGAACGAGATACGTTACAAAGCATTCTGCCAAAGAGTATGCGAACTGACGGGAGCTATCAATGGTTATGACTATGTATCAGTGAGTGGTGAGAGGCTAACCATTCACGAAAACCGTAAGGCAGAGAAAGAAGTCCGTAAGGTAAACGTCATTGAGTTTGATTCGGCTTTTTTCAACGGCAGGTCTGTGGTAGTCTTTGATGATGTGATAACCAAAGGGCTGAGTTATGCTACCTATGCCAATCAGCTTGAAAGCCTTGGTGCTAATGTACTCGGAGGTATATTCCTCGCAAGAACCCATTACAAAGTGAAATAATATGACCCAGACAAAGTATGATAAGGCAGTGTCCGTTTGCTTCAGTGGACACCGCAATATTCCATTCCTATACAGGAAGCAACTGAAGCTGCAATTAAAGGCAGCGATAACCAAGGCATACGCTGGAGGTTATCGTCATTTTTACTGTGGTTGTGCCATGGGGTTTGATATGCTGGCGGCAGAAGTTGCTCTTGCGTTGCAGTCCGAATTGTCAGGTCTGCAAGTTATTGCCGTAGTACCGTATCGCGGACAATCCGAGCGGTGGAACGATGCGATGAAAGCCCGGTATGATACTATTCTCTGTAACTCGGATGATGTTATCATCCTGAGCGAACACTACTACCATGGCTGTTTGCTTCGACGCAACGACTATATGGTTTTTCACAGTTCGTCTCTTATTGCCTGGTATGACGGCAACCCCAAGGGTGGTACGTTTTATACTTATCGTAAGGCTACAGCGAATGGACTAAAAGTTCTAAATCTCTATGGCAGCTCAATCGTATAACAGCCATCTTGTTTTCGCATATTCCGAGCCGTAGCGTTAACTCCTTTGCCATTCATGTAAAGGCTGTTTTGTCAGCCATAGCGTGATATGGCAAAGTACGCTATTAGTTCTGATGTATTGCCCGGCTTTACCTATGTGCCGATTTAGTTGGTGTTGCTGTATTTTTATATCTTCGGAGGCTCCATCCTCCTTATATCTTTCTCTACCTTTTTTAGTATTCGGCTTAAAAAGTAATATACTTGCCTTACTTTTCGCCTATTTAGCATGTTTAGGGCACGTCTTTTATAATAAAAGTGCAGCAATTGGTTGCTGCACTTTTGCTATAATATCTATTTGTCATATTAGACCTTCCCGTACACCGTCCTCATTTTTCCGTCCACCAGCACCTTATTTGACCGCACAATCCAAGCTCTGCCGTCATTCAATCCGCATTCCAATGCCTTTTCGCCGCCGCCGATTAGTACCGGAACGGTTGTCACTGTGATTTCGTCCGCCAGCCCGTTATCCAAGAGTAAAGCCCCGATTTCCTCACCGTAAGCCACCACCATACCGTCGCCGTCTTCCTTCATCTGTCTCAGTTCTGCCACTGCATCTCCTTGGATAAACTTCACTCGTTCATTCTCCGTCAGGTCGATGCCGCCGTTCGTCACAACCAAAGTCTCTTTCGCCGTAATCGGCCAACCCAAATGGTTCATATAAATACGCAGGTAAGTTTCTTCGTCAATCAGCACACAACTGGAGGCATCCACAGCCGCATCAAAATGCTTGTCCGAAGGAGCCGGACAACCGTCGATGGACTGGTACACGTGCAAGGAAATCTGTTTCATATTCAATGTGTTTTTAAGAATTATGTCCACCTTGCACCCTAAAGGACAGCATGAACCCACGCTATTCCGGAATAGAGGTACTGCCATACCTAAAAGGCAGATAAGCAAACCCTTGCTGTATAAACATACAGTATGAATATTTTGCTATACATCTTGTCTTTTTGATAAGTGTCAGTTTTCTATTCCAAGACGTTCAGTGAACGTATAAATATATATATCAATCTCCGCCTGTTTCCAAGCTGAGTATGAATCTTCCATGTCACGACAATGACCGTACCCGAAAGTACCGTCTGCTGTCTTCATTTTGACAAAGATAACGAAAGATTGGCGGATAAGCAAACAAAAAACATTGTTTTTCTGGTTGCCTGTTCCGAACTGCATTCTGCCTTATCAAAAAGACTTACTCATTCCCCATGATTTAATACAGTCGTCATTCTGCAATTATCAAGAGATGGGCCAATCCATCCGATTCCACCTCCCTTTATAGTTCACCTTCCTCCGATATAGTACGGGCAATCCGTTCCGGTTGTCCGTTACCCTGTTTTAACACCCCTGTTTTACAGTTTTATTCATCCCTTTCTATTTGATTGTCATTTATTATCGTTTTGCTGCTGCCGTGCGACCTCTCGTGGACTTATTTTCCCGCAAAGGTAATAGGCTGCTCCAATCTTGCCAATGCCGGCGTTCCGCCGCGAGTGAGCCGCAAAAATCTTCCTCTCCGTCTGTCGAGCGTATTTTCCCGCATCAGCCTTGTCAGATTGTTTCCGCCACCTTTTGGAGGCAGAAAAATAAATCCCAAAGGTCGCAAACAGGTTGAACAAAGGGAAATAGTAACAATAAAAACAAAAATAACATTATGAAAACAGAGATTAGGCAGAATGGCAAAGTGATACTATCGAGTACAGACGATATATCCATTCCGATGATTTTCAAAAACTTATGTGGTAAGAACTTTTCTGGAAACGACTATCAAAACTATCTCAGAACAGTTTGTCAGGATATTGGTGTTACGACGGGGGCGATTGAGTATTATGCCGACAACGTTTTGATTGAGAAAGCAACTATTCCTGAATTTTAAAAACTATATACAATGAAAAGGAAAGAGAAAGCAGCAGTAGATGAATTTGTTGCCCTTGTAGGAGGCAAGACATGGGAGCCTGTACGCCATAAATGTATGGGTAAATGGAGTGGTATGACCGATTACGGTTTTGTCATAGACGGACGGATAACGCTCTTTGTTTCCAATAGTATGGCATACTTTAAGAAACGGATTCGTGAGTGGATTAAGTCGATACATACTTTTGAAGCGAAGAAAGATTGCTACCTTCGCTTGCTACGTGAACAAATTGAAAAGGACAACGACAAGGCAAAGGACGAAAAGTTAAATCCTGTCAGACTGATAGACATTGGCATCTTATCCCCCGAAAGCAATAGTCCGTTTGATTTTTTTACCCCTTATGTGTTAGTCGAAATAAACGGCAGGCGGTTCAAGCATCAAACAGCGGAGTTAAGTTGCGCTATTATGGTGGATAGTTTGGCAGGATACCTTGAAGAATGCAACTGCAAGGATATATACACGGCAAGGGCAGTGCGTACACCTGACTACATTTTTTGCGGCGTGCGGTTTGACTCCCGTGATAATATGTATAAGATTGGAAAGTAGAGATTAATGATGTCTGAAGAAGTTATCACTTACAACGATAACTCCAGTCGTTTTAAAGGACGGCATCAGCATTTGACCTACTAAATACATAAGTTCCCAATTTACGATTGGAAACTTATGTATTTTTCTGTATGGAAAACTAATCAAATAATCGCTGACTTATCATCCAGTCATTAAGCACGTCCGGATCTACACGATTTGTAAGATTCACATTTTTACTCAAACAACCGATTTTCTCACCTCTTAAATAAATAACTGGTGGGGTTAATGTATTCGGATTGTATGGACTTAATGATGAACTGGGACTTCCATATATGGAATACCGATTCTTGAAAGATATACTTGAAAAGTGACTACCGTATATATTCTCGTTGTTGGATATGGAATCAGGAGTAGATGTGTTCAACGACAATCTGCCTAAATACAAACCGTCATTTGCCAATAGAAACGATTCTTTCCTTGAAATTCTGGTATCTAAACCTATTCTATCCATTCCCTATGATTTAACGCCATTATTTAATAATGCCATAACGTCTTTTAGTTGCATTATCGAACACCTCTGTCTCTCTTAGAAACTGCATTACCCGTTCCCTGTCTTCGGAAATCAGGCAACCTTTCAGTTTACCGTTCTTTTCCGTGATTTTTAATTTTGAAAGTTCGAATATATCGGAACAATCCAGCCAACTGTCATAGTCCAGAATATCACGATAGTTCCGAACCATCAAAGGATATTGGCAGTCCAGTAGCTCTTCCGACCTCTTGGAAGAATCTATTTCCGAATTTATCAGTAAGGCACCGATAGCGACACCTTCCGGAGTAAAGCCGATAATAACAATATATTTATTGCGGTCTTTATATCCGTCTTTTAGTATCAGTCCGTCCTCTTCGTCCAAGGGGACATAAATAATGTCACCAATTTTGACTGATGACATATCTACTTGCTCAGCTTTGGCCATTATAGCTTTCAGCTTTTCCAATGCACCGGTTTTGTCGTCCATTTGATTTAAGATAAAGCGTTCTTGACAATCTGCTTTTCTCGGATATAATCTACCATGTCCTTGGTAGCTTTTCCTGCCCGGGCTATATCTATAATGGTAATGAAGTTTTTTTGAGGATCATCCTGAATGCGTGTCATCGCTTCTTCCCATGCCGAGTCATGCGACAAATCGGACAAGTCATAAGGGTCTGTATCCTTATATTTAGCGATAGCAGCGTCAAGACAACGTTTGTTGGCACCTGATATATAGTCCATATCGGGTACGGCAGAAGTATATACCTTCTTGTCACGAACCTCTATGTCTGAAAGGAACTCGTCAAAATTCCCATCCAAGGGTTTGCCTTCTGCAATTTGCAGTGCCTTGTAGGTATAGGCTGGCACCGGGCCATGCTTCAATGCTCTGAAAGAGTCTTCGACAATCACTTTGCCATATTTGACAAGATGGTCCTGTTGGGCAAAATAAAGTATTTTAAATAACTTTATATAGTCCACTCCTTGAGTGAAACTCTGCATGATGTAGAGTACCACTGCTCTTATTTTAGCAATCTGTATAGCTGTTTTCATTTCAAAAAAATCTATGCGATTACAAAGATACAACTAATTTGCTGAATAATACGCTCATGATACAAAAAAAATAGTCCGTTGCATTTTTTTACGACATTTAATATAGTCGTCATTCTGAGAGTAATAGTCTGCAATTATCAAGAGATGGGCCAATCCACCCGATTCCACCTCCCTTTATAGTTCACCTTCCTCCGATTATAGTACGGGCAATCCGTTCCGATTGTCCGTTACCCTGTTTTAACACCCCTGTTTTACAGTTTTATTCATCCCTTTCTATTTGATTGTCATTTATTATCGTTTTGCTGCTGCCGTGCGACCTCTCGTGGACTTATTTTCCCGCAAAGGTAATAGGCTGCTCCAATCTTGCCAATGCCGGCGTTCCGCCGCGAGTGAGCCGCAAAAATCTTCCTCTCCGTCTGTCGAGCGTATTTTTCCGCATCAGCCTTGTCAGATTGTTTCCGCCACCTTTTGGAGGCAGAAAAATAAATCCCAAAGGTCGCAAACAGGCCGAAAAAAGGGAAAAAAAGAAAGGTTAAATTATGAGTTACAACAAATTGAAATCATTGGTAGCGAACGTGGAAGCCATAGAAACGGCAATGAAAATCCAAGTTCAAGGCAGGCAGGCCACTGCGGAAGAAAAAGAAATTTTATCCCGATATTCTGGTTTCGGGGGTATCAAAGAAGTGTTGAATATAGGTACGGACAAGCCCATAGGTGGTGATATGCAAGAACCGATACAAAGATTGCAGGAGTTAATCAATGCTTACCCTCATTTCACAGAACCCATGCGACACAATGTCATAGAGGGTATCAAAGCATCTGTACTGACAGCATTTTACACTCCTAAATTCCTTGTTGATACAGTGGTGCGGCAGATACACGCCACGTTCAGCGAAAACGGCCTCAAAATGCGTTCATTTCTCGAACCGAGTGCAGGTATAGGCGGTTTTCTGCCCATAGCCATGTCCGGCACGTATGACTATGCCATTGAGAAAGATCTCATTTCGGGGATGATACTTTCCCTGCTCCATGAGAACACGCTAACACGGACGGCTGCATTTGAAACCATTGGAGAACAAGGTTTTGAGCATACAACTTTCGATGTCATAGCCTCCAACATCCCGTTTGGCAATTTCCGGGTATTCGATGCGGAGCTGTGGAAGAAAGGCGGTATGTACGAACAGGCCACCAAGACCATACACAACTACTTTTTTGTCAAAGCGATGGAGTTGTTGAATGAGGGTGGGTTATTGGCTTTCATCACATCGAGGGGCATAGCCGACACGCCCGGTAACAAGTTCGTGCGTGAATATCTTGTAAATCATGCCGACCTGATAAGTGCAATCCGTCTGCCCGATATGCTTTTCATGCAGACAAGCGGTATAGAGGTAGGCAGTGACCTGCTGATATTCCAAAAGCACACGCACAAGACGGTACTCTCACAACGGGAACAACTGTTTTTACAAGTAGGCAGGGAAAAGGCGGACGCCATAGGCACAATGACCGAATACGCCAACAAATTGTTTACCATGCCGAAAACCACCCTTGCAACAGGTAGCCGCATTGTGCAGAACCAATACGGAAAATATGTGCGCAAATACCAATGGCAGGGAAATGAAAATGCCATGTCGCAATATCTCGCCGCACTGCTGAAACTCGACTTTGGCCGATATTTCCGCAAAAGTCTTTTCACAGGGAACGGACAGGGCAGCGAACATATGCAAATGTCCCTTTTCGGGAATGTAGCGATGAAACAAGTAGAAAAAGGTAAACGAGCCTACACGGATGGGGTGGAAGCATGGATGAAAGACGGCGCAATGGTACTGTTTGAGGGCCAGGTGGGTACTATCCAATATCGAAAATCAAGTCTTTATCAAGAGGTAGCCATTGATTTTGTGCCGGTGGACGAGGGTAAGGTCAATACAGATAGGGCGAAAGACTATTTTCCTATACGCAAAGCATACTTTGAACTGTCAATCAAAGAGAGGGAAGAACAAAAAGAGGATAACGGATTGCGTAGAGAGCTGAACGCCCGATACGATGCCTTTGTTGCCAAATGGGGCTGTTTCCACGAGAACGACAACAAGGAGTTTATCATGCTTGACAGCCTCGGTGTGGAAGTCTTTACAATAGAAATGCAGCTTGGAAAAGATTTAGTCAAGTCCGACATCATGCGTGAACCTGTGGCGTTCAAGAAGATAGACCCGAACAAACGGCTGACACCGATTGAAGCGTTGGCAAGCAGCTTGAATTTCTACGGCAGGGTTGATATGGACTACCTGATGCAGTCCACGGATAGTGCCGAGGAAGAAATCATCGGCGACCTCAAAGGTGAAATATTTTACAATCCCGCTATCGGGGAGTGGGAGCACAAAGGCAAGTTCCTTTCAGGCAATGTCATAGCCAAATGCAAGGAGATAGGTTCTTACTTATCCGAACTCACGGACAGGGAAAAAGATTGGACGGAAACTGCTGTAAAGGCTTTGGCGGATGTGACACCCGAAGCGATACCCTACGAGGAACTCGACATTAACATGGGTGAGCGTTGGATTGACACTAAGTTATATGCCGATTTTGCAACTGAACTTTTCGAGACCGAGACAAGCGTAATGTATTTCGATGTGAACGACACCTACATAGTACGTCTGCAAAGTTACTCTCCGGTGGCTTACAACACCTATTTCGTTCGTAACTATGACGGTGGGGATTTGTTTGTTCATGCCCTGCATGATACTGTACCTGAAATCACGAAAGAGATATACCGCAATGGTGATAAGGTGCGTGTACCGGACGAGGAAGCCATACAGGAGGCAGCCACCAAGATACAGGAGATTAGAGACCGTTTCAACCGCTGGCTTGACAGGCAGCCGATAGAGGTTCGGGACGAGCTGGTGAGGGTGTATAATGAGCGTTTCAACTGCTATGTCAGGCCGCACTATGACGGTTCGGCACAAACCTTTCCGCAGCTCTCTTTCGAGCAATTTCCATACGATAGCCTCTATCCCTCACAGAAAGATGCTATCTGGATGATTAAGCAGAACGGAGGCGGTATCTGTTGGCACGAGGTAGGCACAGGCAAGACGATGATAATGTGTGTTGCCGCCTACGAAATGAAACGTCTCGGATTGGCACACAAGCCGCTTATTATCGGGCTGAAAGCCAATGTGCACGAAATCGCCGATACGTTCCGCAAGGCATACCCTACGGCCAAAGTTCTCTATCCGGGCAAGGACGATTTTACCCCTGCCAACAGGCAAGAGGTCTTTTCAAAAATCAAGAACAACAACTGGGACTGCATCATACTCACGCACGACCAGTTCGCCAAGATACCGCAGTCAGAAGAGACCATGATAGATATATTCACGGAAGAGCTTGCCGATGTGGAACGTAACCTTGAATTTTTGGAGCAGTCCACTATGCGTTACCGTAGCGGAAAGATGCAGGAGGGGTTAGAAAAGCGCAAACAGAACCTTGGGGCTAAATTACAAGAACTGCGTATGAAAATCAATAATCGGAAAGACGATGCTGTGGACTTCCACACAATGGGAATAGACCATATTTTTGTAGATGAGTGCCATTATCAGAACTTTCTTATTTTTTTGTTTGACATTCTAAATATATTGAAATTCAGCATCTTTTTTATATAATAAGTTCTGATTATTTTTACGGTCGTAATATGCAGGGTATAGAATATAT
>NZ_JAMOKH010000018.1:0-111108 GCF_023656585.1 Bacteroides sp. B1-V-101
AAGAAATTCAGGTGGTTATAGCACGAGGGTTCCACCTCTTCCCATTCCGAACAGAGAAGTTAAGCCTCGTCACGCCGATGGTACTGCGTAACAGTGGGAGAGTAGGTAGCCGCCATTTTTAGAGAAGCCCTTCTGGTATTTCTACCGGAAGGGCTTTATTGTTTTGGATACTTTCGGATTTAAGACTGGAGAGGATTTATTGATTATACATATTTCTCTCAATTATTAAACTTGGCGGACTTCTTTAAAACGTATGTACGCCTAACTACTTTTAACACATAAAATCACAAACTGCGAGAACAAAACACTTTGTACGTTGTTTCAATAATAGAGTTAAACTTTTATGCTTAAATGATGTGAATAACGACAAACGGATATATTTAATTGCTACATTTGTCGCCGAAATACGAGAATTCGATATAAACAACTAAAATAAATATCATGAAAGGTTCTGTGAGATTCATATTAGCGATTGTTCTGCTGATGCTATCATATAGCATAGGTGGAAATGCTATGAATATCACTTCATGTATTTCTCAGAGCGAATGCTCTTGTCAGTTGTCTGAATCAACTTCCGATACGAATTCTAATTCTTCATTTAAGACTCGTTCGCTGGGGTATGACAGATCATCCCAGTCTTTGTCTATTTCTGACGTAGAATTAGGCTTTAAATCAGTAACAGAAACATCTTCTAATAATTATCGTCTGCGTAGAATCATTGAATCCAATGATTTCTTTAAAGACGTTATGTATAAGTTCTTCTTGTTAAGAGAAAACTCACTTGTATTAGATCAAAGTAAATCCTATTATTCGGATAAGGATCCACATTACTCCATTATCTGTAGCGACTACTACGTGTTCGCTCTAAGACGTATCCTTATTTAATTACTTATCCCATCTTATTTACTTTTTCGTACCCTGTATGAAGCTGTGTGACTTTCATTCTTGAAAAGTCACAGGGTCTATAGCGCAGTGTATCTAATCATTTGAAAATTTTCTAAATAACTAAAATTAATATCTTAACAAAAAAACTTATTATGGAAACTACTAAAAAGTCTCAGATTGTAGGTATAAAGAATGCCGGTATCGTAATCATCTGCTGTTTCATTGTAGCAGTGTGTATTTTTCAGTTCCTGTTGGGAAATCCGTCTAACTTTATGAACAATGACCCTAACAACCATCCATTGAACATGTTGGGTACCATTTACAAAGGTGGTGTGATTGTGCCTGTTATTCAGACACTGTTGTTAACTGTACTCGCTTTGAGTATTGAACGCTTTTTTGCTCTTCGTTCTGCTTTCGGTAAAGGCTCGTTGGCTAAATTTGTAGCTAACATCAAAGAAGCTCTGGCTGCCGGTGACCTTAAGAAAGCACAAGAGATTTGTGACAAACAACGCGGTTCTGTTGCCAATGTAGTTACTGCTACTTTGCGCAAGTATGAAGAAATGGAAAAGAACACTGCTTTGCCTAAAGAACAAAAGCTGCTGGCTATCCAGAAAGAACTGGAAGAAGCAACTGCTCTGGAAATGCCTATGATGCAGCAGAATCTTCCGATTATCGCTACAATTACGACTTTGGGTACATTGATGGGATTGCTCGGTACTGTAATCGGTATGATCCGTTCATTTGCCGCATTGTCCGCCGGTGGTGGTGCCGACTCTATGGCTTTGTCACAAGGTATCTCTGAAGCCTTGATCAATACGGCTTTCGGTATCTTGACAGGTGCGCTGGCTGTTATTTCTTACAACTACTTCACTAACAAAATTGACAAATTGACTTACGGACTCGACGAAGTCGGATTCTCTATCGTGCAGACTTTTGCAGCTACTCATTAATTTGGCGAACCCTTTAAAATCTATTAATCATGGGTAGAGCGAAAATTAAAAAGAAAGATACGTTCATAGATATGACCGCTATGAGTGACGTAACTGTATTGCTTCTGACTTTCTTTATGTTGACATCAACATTTGTGAAGAAGGAGCCGGTGCAGGTTACCACTCCAGCCTCCGTATCGGAAATCAAGATTCCGGAGACAGATGTACTCCAGATTCTGGTTGACCAGGAAGGAAAAATATTTATGAGTCTCGACAAGCAGCAGGATATGCAGGCTGTCTTGGAGAGTATGGGTGAAGAGTATGGCATCAAGTTCACTCCGGAACAGGCAAAGAGGTTCACAGTGGCTTCTACGTTTGGAGTGCCTATCAGAAGTATGCAGAAATTCCTTGACCTCCCGGAAGATCAACGGGACAAAATTCTGAAGAATGAAGGAATTCCTTGTGATAGTACCGATAATCAGTTCAAGTCGTGGGTGCGTAATGCACGTGCCGCCAATGCTGATCTGCGAATTGCTATTAAAGCGGACGCTTCAACTCCATACTCAGTGATAAAGAACGTAATGAACTCACTTCAGGATTTGCGGGAAAATCGGTATAATCTGATTACTTCTCTCAAAGCAGAATCTGAAAATTAAAAGGGAGGAAAGACAATGAGTGCTGAAGTACAAGAGAGCAGCGGAAAAAGAGGAAAAGGCAAGCAGAAGAAAATGACTGTCCGGGTAGACTTTACCCCGATGGTGGATATGAACATGTTGCTGATTACTTTCTTTATGCTTTGTACCACGCTGAGCAAGCCTCAGACGATGGAAATAAGCATGCCGAGCAATGACAAGGATATAACTGAACAACAAAAGAGTATGGTGAAAGCCTCTCAGGCAATTACATTATTGCTGGGAGCCGATAACAAGCTCTATTACTATGAGGGAGAGCCTAACTACAAGGATTACACCTCATTGAAAGAGACTAGTTACGGGGCAAGCGGGTTACGTGCCGTACTTCTTCAGAAAAATGCTGCAGCTGTCAATCAGGTAAGAGCTTTGAAACAACAGAAGCTCGATCTGAAGATAACAGATGACGAATACAAAAAGAAGGTTTCCGAAATAAAAAGCGGAAAAAATACGCCGACCGTCATTATCAAGGCGACGGATGATGCTTCTTATATGAATCTGATTGATGCATTGGACGAGATGCAGATATGTAATATAGGTAAATATGTGATAACGGATATTGCCGAAGCTGATGAGTTCCTGATTAAGAATTATGATGCTAAGGGAGAACTGTCACAGAACTTGGCCGATAAATGATGTAACACCTAAAAAAAGAAAGTAAAATGGCAAAATTAGATTTAGCTTCTTCGGAATGGTGTCAGCTGATTTTTGAAGGCAAGAATCAAGCGTACGGCGCATATAGAATGCGTGCCAATTCACCCAGACGGCATACTATTGCAATGCTGATTGTGGTGGCGATAGCAATCGTTGGATTTACTATCCCTACGCTGCTTAAGTTGGCAACCCCGGAGCAAAAGGAAGTAATGACAGAGGTAACAACTTTGTCGAAATTGGCAGAACCGGAAATCAAACAGGAAGAGATGAAACGGGTAGAACCGGTTGCACCTCCCCCTCCTGCATTGAAGAGTTCTATTAAGTTTACTGCCCCTGTCATCAAGAAAGATGAAGAGGTGCACGAAGACGATGAGATCAAGAGTCAGGAAGAATTGACTTCTACCAAAGTGGCAATCTCCATTGCCGACGTAAAAGGTAATGACGAAGCCAACGGAGCCGATATTGCTGACCTGAAGCAAGTGGTGACACAGGCTGCAGAACCGGAAAAAGTATTTGATATGGTAGAGCAGATGCCGACTTTCCCCGGTGGACAGCAGGAACTGATGTCATACCTTGGAAAAAACATCAAGTATCCGACAATTGCACAGGAGAATGGAACACAAGGTCGCGTTATTATCCAGTTTGTGGTAGAGCGTGACGGTACTATCACCGATGTACGTGTAGCTCGTGGTGTAGACCCTTACTTGGATAAAGAAGCCGTGCGTGTGGTACAAAGTATGCCGAAATGGATTCCTGGTAAACAAAATGGTAAAGCGGTACGTGTGAAATTCACCGTTCCGGTAATGTTTAGATTACAGTAAGATGATGAAGAGACAATTTTGGCTGGTAGGAATCGTTTTGTTGGCGGTGTTGAGTGCTTGCCGTTCCAAATCGGATGGACCGACGGATACGTATTCGTCTGGGGTGATATCTATTGCGGCGGATGAAAGTTTTGAGCCTATTATACAGGAAGAGATAGATGTGTTTGAAAGTCTGTATCCTTTGGCCGGAATTGTCCCTCGCTACACGACGGAAGTCGAGGCTATTAATTTACTTCTGAAAGACAGTGTCCGGTTGGCTATTGCAACCCGGACATTGACTGAGGAAGAAATGAATTCCTTTCACAGCCGCAAGTTCTTTCCCCGCGAGATTAAGCTGGCTACAGATGGTCTGGCATTAATCGTCAATCGGGACAATCCGGATTCTTTGTTGACCGTACGGGATTTCAGCCGCATCCTCACAGGTGAGGCGAAAGACTGGAAGGATATAAATCCGAACTCCCGCCTGAAGAGTATTCAGGTGGTGTTCGATAATAAAAACTCCAGCACCGTACGCTATACAATGGATTCTATCTGTGGTGGAAAACCACTGGCTACTGACAATGTCAGTGCCTTGAAGACCAATCAGCAGGTGATAAAGTATGTAGCAGAGAACCCCGGAGCAATGGGAGTCATTGGTGTGAACTGGCTGGGCAACCGCAGCGACACCACCAACCTTTCTTTCACCGAGGAAATCAGAGTAATGGCAGTGAGTGCGGAGGATGTAGCTACTCCTGCTAACAGTTATAAGCCTTATCAGGCTTACCTGTATTACGGTAACTATCCATTGGCACGACCCATTTACGCATTACTGAATGATCCTCGCAGTGCGCTGCCTTGGGGATTCGCTTCTTTTATGACATCCGACAAAGGGCAGCGGATTATATTAAAATCTGGACTTGTTCCGGCTACTCAGCCAGTGCGTATTGTCCATGTGAAAGACGAATAATAACTAAAATTAGAGACTATCATGAAAAGAGTACAAATGTTTTTAGCTGGAGCGTTTATAGCAGTTGGGTCGCTCTATGCGCAATCATCTGATGCCGAATGGCAGGCAGGAGTTGCAAAATTGAAAGAAACCATTCAGACGAATCCGGCTCAGGCCAATGAGGAAGCTGAACAGTTGATAAAAGGAAAGAATAAAAAGAATGTGGAACTTCTGGTGGCTATCGGCGAGGTATATCTGAAAGCCGGAAAACTTCCGGAAGCACAGGAGTATGCTGCTCTTGCCAAAAAAGTGAATGGCAAATCGGCTCTTGCTTCCGTACTGGAGGGAGACATTGCCTTTGAGCAGAAAAACGCCGGTCTTGCATCTCAGAAATATGAAGAAGCTATCTATTTCGATCCGAGTTGCACGGAAGCATATCTGAGATATGCGGATATTTATAAATCAGCCAATGCTGCTCTGGCCATTGAAAAGCTGGAACAGCTGAAAACCCGGGAACCGTCCAACACAGCCGTAGATAAGAAACTTGCCGAAATCTATTATTTGAAGAATGATTTTAGTAAAGCTGCCGAAGCTTATTCGCGTTTTGCGATGGGACCGACAGCGACAGAAGAGGATCTGGTGAAATATGCATTTGCCCTCTTCTTGAACCATGACTTCGAGAAGTCACTTGAAGTGGCGAATATGGGATTGAAAAAGAATGCGCGTCACGCGGCGTTCAATCGCCTGACAATGTATAATTATACAGACCTGAAGCGCTTTGATGAAGCAATAAAGGCAGCGGATGCTTTCTTTACCGAATCGGACAAAGCTGATTATTCCTACCTTGATTACATGTATTACGGGCATTTGCTCGAAGCTCTGAAAAAATATGATGAAGCTGTAGAGCAATATGAGAAAGCCATACAATTAGATCCGACAAAGACGGACTTATACAAAAATATCTCTTCTGCCTATGAACAGAAGAATGATTATAAAAAAGCAATCAGTGCATACCAAAAATATTATGCATCTCTTGATAAGGAACATCAGACTCCGGATTTACAATTCCAGTTTGGCAGACTTTATTATGGTGCAGGTACGCAGACTGATTCGCTGACAATCAATGCTGAAGAGCGCAAGCAGGCTTTGATGGCCGCTGATTCTGTTTTCCATTCCATCGCAGAAGCAGCACCGGACAGCTACCTGGGTAATTTTTGGAGGGCACGTGCCAATTCCGCACTGGACCCCGAAACGACTCTTGGACTGGCGAAGCCTTTCTATGAGGAGGTAGCCACCCTGCTGGAAAGCAAGAATGATCCTCATTACAATTCAGCTTTGATTGAGTGCTACAGTTATCTTGGATATTACTACTTGTTGGCTATTGAAAATCCGGCACTGAAAGCGGAAGCAATGGCGAATAAAGAAAAATCTAAGGAGTATTGGAGCAAAATTCTGGCTATAGACTCCACTAATGCTACAGCTAAAAGGGCATTGGATGGCATCAAATAGTGAATAATTTTAGTTGTTTGTCGTGACAGGAGGAGTGGAGAGTGATCTTAGCTCCTCCTTTTTTTTATTGTCACGTTTAGCTGTTTTTCAGTCTGTTACATTCCTTTGGTAAGCGTAAAGCAGTCGATGTCCGGTGCCCAGTTGTAGCTGTTGCCCATACGGATATGATTGTAACCGGCTTTCAGATCAACGGGGATTGTTACTTGATTGTGCTTGTCATCCTCTCCCAGCGAATCGATTTTGGTTACGATGCCGTTGACATCTATCTCCAGTTGTCTTCCTTTACCGAATGAATAATGAACCGTCATTTGGTAACGTCCGCCGTCTGCGCTGTATACTTCCGACCATTCTGCGTAATTCTCCGGTTGTCCGCCCAAGAAACCTACTTTCATTTTTCCGGAAGCTTCCTGATCGGCAGCATATATGATGCCTTTCGGATTTTTGCCGAGATCATTGAACATTGGCAGGTATGCCCATTCTGCTTCATACAATGTCGGTTCCAGACGTGTTTCGCCTTCCATGCGGAGGAACATAGCGCTGTGTGCAGGAAGCGTTTGCTCAAAGACATCAGAGAAATTTCCCAAATCACTGCGTTTTGCCAAGTCACGTACTTTTACGTTCCCGCCAAATTCCAGTGCCGAGAAAGGTACGGAGAAGCTGCAAACAGTGTCCGATGGATTGTAAAGAGCAACGGCACGTACATTTCCACGTTTTTGTTCGATGTCTTTTACCAGTACATAGCCTTCGTTTTCATGTTGTGCTACGTATGCCTGCAAGCCTAGCGGGTCTTGGTTCAGAGCGATTAATTCTTTGTTTGTCAGCAGTTCAAGAGAAGATTCCGGCAGACTTTCCAGATTACATCCGATCAGCAGGGGTGAGCTCATGATACACCATAAGCCGAAGTGAGCTTCTTCCTCTGTCGGGGTAAGTCCTTTTCCTCCTACTTTGCTGTTGTCGCGGAAACCGATGACCATCATATCCATGTCATTGTAATGTCCGTCTTTGGCGTAGGCAGACAGGTATAGGTTTTTGCCGACCACATATCTCAATGACCCCCAATGCGCATTGATGTCACCGCTGATACGCCATGAAGTAGCTACATCCTTTGCCCATGTGCCGGGAAAAGCCCAACGGCAGATGTTGACAGAGACGTCCTTGTCTACTTTGTCGATGCTGTTCCGGATGGAAGTATAGCGTTCCTGTTCATTCAGGCCCAGTACATCTCCGCCGCAGTAGTCTATCTTGATAAAGTCGAATCCCCAGTCGCCGAAATAGAGTTGGGCATCCTGTTGCTCATGTCCGTAAATACCGGCACCTACTCCTGCATGATCGTTGTCCCAGATAGAACCGCAAGTGTTGTTGCCCGCATCTGTATAAATACCGGCTTTCATTCCAAGACTATGTATATGGTCGGCAACCGGTTTCATTCCATTCGGGAAACGGTTTTTGTTGGTCTGCATTTTCCCATTGCCGTCCCGTTCGCCGAAATAGCCGTCATCAACGTTGATATAGCGGTATCCTGCGTCTTTCAGACCTTTTTTTACCATCAGGTCTGCCTGATTTTTAATAATATCTTCACTGATGTCTACCCGGAAAGCATTCCATGAACTCCAGCCCATAATAGGGGGATTGACTGCTTTTTCACTTCCGGACTGAGAAACCTGAGTTTCTGCACAACTAACACATAACAAGGAAACTACCGCTGTGGCTAAAAGGTGGAATCTGTTTTTCATGATGTAATAGGTTGATGAATTAATGGGATTAAATGAAATATTGGTAACAAAGATATAAATGAATCTATTGGCGTGCAAATAAATTAAACTGAAAATAGGGAGGAATCGAACGAAAAAGAAATTGATTATTGAATTATCTGGTGGATGATCAGTACGTTATACCCGCCGTCCCGATTTCGTCCCGGCTGTTTAAAAAGATAAGGGGTTAACTTTCTGAATCTCAGTAAGCTAACCCCTTATCTTGTCGGAATGAGGCGACTCGAACGCCCGACCCCTACGTCCCGAACGTAGTGCGCTACCAACTGCGCTACATTCCGCTCTCGAAATGTGGTGCCACCAGCAACCGAAAATCGGTTTGTATAGCACTATTTCTCAATAAGTTATATCTTCATTACGATGTTAGTCCCTTGAATAAGGTTTTCACAACTTTGCACCGTTCAACACAATTTTGTGTCTTAGGTTCGATTTCTGCGTGCAAAGGTAGATATTTATTTGGAATTATCAATATATCCAAGAAGTTTTTTTAGCATTTAGTATATTTTCAAATATTACATTATCTTTTCGGGAAACGAAAACAAGAATATTATCTATTGAATAACAGGTATTTACAAGAAGTATATAGAATAATGGGTAACGATATAGAAACGAGCGTATTTCTTTAATTTGCCTTATGTTTCCACTGTTTCAATACTCTGCTACAAAAATAGTTATATTCCTTTAAATGCCAATAATGTCTTTGTAAAACTACAACTTTATTGTAGTTTTGTATAAGCATGAGATTAGTAAAAATATCATCTCCTAACAATATCAAACATATGAAGAACTTCAATGCACAATACGGTAAGCATTCCCGATTGGAATTATTAAAACATTTCATCTTGGAGCATGGAACTTATATCGAACTCAAAAAGGGAGAACAGTTCTCTGTTCAGGGTAAAATGAACCGCCGGGGGGCTTATATTGAAAACGGCTTATTGAGATATATCCATGTGGATGAAAGAGGAAATATACATATAGTAGGATATACTTTTTCAAATGAATTTGCAGGGAGTTTATGTACATTCATAAATCCCGACCGACCGTCATTAGTCACTATTGAGGCTGTTTGCGATTCAAAGATTTACTATCTACCGTATTCAACGGCAGAGGAATTCTTTACGACAAATGCCGAAACCATGCAAATAAAGTGTACGCTTGTCGAACAATCATACTTGTTGATGTATCATAGATTATTGGATATGTACTGTAAAACTACGGAAGAACTTTATCTTGATTTATTGAACAGATGCCCCGACATTCAAGAGCACATTACGTTGAAAGAAGTGGCTTCTTTCTTACAAGTCACACCTGAAACAATCAGTCGCATCCGCCACAAACTGAACAAATGCATCCGTTGCAAACTGGAGAAATAGCCAATCTTTAACATCCATTATAGCGGGGTCTTGACAATTGTCAAGACCTTTTTTCTTTATTCTTCCGTATTTTGCCATTTCAAGAAATCAATGTTCAATTACTTAAAACAGCAATAAGATGAAGAAGAAAATTACTTTTCACATGATGTTTTCCGTATTTATTATCTGTACTCTCTCGTGTCTAACAAGTTGTAGTAACAACGATATTCCTATTCCTGTCTTTACCTCTGAGGCATTGGAACAAACCACTTGGTAAGCACAAAGAACTGTGTACAATACCAAAATTAAAGAAGATGTATTAGCGGATAAGGCTTAAATGAAGTGTGGATGCGACTAATCAGATAATTTCAAACGTTTGGAAGACAGCAATATTTTTGTTATTTTTTTTATTTCTCGCCCGTTCAGTCAATGCACAAGTACAAAACGGGTGGACTCCAAACGATTCTGTCCGATTGACCAAAATGCTGAAAGGAGAAATGCCTATCCATATTGATGATGCTTTTAAAAGGGAACTGGAACAGTCTATTATTGGTCATTCGCCAAAAGACGATAATAGGTACTGGGATGATTTTAGGTTAGATATTGATTTTAAAGAAGATTTTCCGAATGTAGTAAATATTGAGTGCGCCACAACGTTTCACTACAAATTAAATCATAACAATAATCTATTGAATGGAAATCTAAAATGCAAAAGCCTTATGAGAAATAGTCGGATAGATAAAAATCTCCCTCTTATAAAGATTCAACAAAAAACAAACATGACTATTCCTTTAAACAAGAAATTACATTTTAGTGTATATGGAAGCTATACACTGGACAAAAAACGTAGTGTGATACTTCCGGCAACTTCTATCCCTTATAAGGTAGGAGCAGGATTTTCATATGAGATAGGTAAACATGCCATTATTAAATCCCAAACGAACTACCAATATAACATAATACAAAAAAAATGGGAATGGTTCTTTGGTGCAGGAGTTTTTTTTACCTTTTAGTAGTCTTGTAATCAATAAACTGAATTCGTATGATGCGATTAAATAAAATAATAACATTGACATTTTTCTACCTATTTTTAGGTTGCTCTCAAACAGTCGCTTGGGGGCAAACGATTAACGGAAAAATAATAGATGACAAACAACTGCCTATAGACGGTGCGACTATTATTTTGCAAACAATGGATTCGACTTATATAGGCGCATCCATTTCCAATGCTGACGGCATATTCGTTTTTAAAAGCCAACAGGAAGAATACCGATTGATAATACAACACCTTTTGTATGAAACAAAACAGATGACAGGTAAGGGAAATGATGCCGGAATTATTCAACTTCAACCTAAAGACTATGCTTTGGATGAAGTTATCATAAAGGCGGAACGTCCTTTTGTAAAAGTGGAGAATGGACTTTTAGGATATAATCTTGCTGTTCTTACCCAAAATCAACTCGTAAACAATGCGTATGAAGCATTGACAAAAATACCGGGAGTGCAAGAAGACAGAGGAATACTAACTTTGGCTGGAGCAGGAAAACTGACTGTTATTCTAAATGGGAAACCTACCACAATGGATGCCGGACAGCTTGAAACAATTTTGCGCAATACTCCGGTGAATCGTGTAGAAAAAGCGGAAGTGATGTATAGCGCACCTCCTGAATATCATGTACGGGGAGCAGTCATTAATCTTGTTTTAAAGCATGCAAACGATTACTCTTTTCAGGGGGAGATAAGTGCTGACTATAAGAACCAGTACTTCAATGACGGGGGAATGAATGGAAACTTTCGTTTATCAACTCCCAAAATGGCTTTTGATGTAATGTACGGAGCAAATAACGTAAAAAAGATAGAATACATAGACCTTGATTCCAAACATACGCTAAAAGATGAACCACATCATATCATACAAAACGAACAGTTACGTAGTAAGTACTGGAAGCACGACCTTAGAGTAGCTTTTGAATATAACTTCAACAACAAAAACAATATCAATGTAGCATACACAGGCAGTTATACCCCCGACCAGCATAATAACAGCCGGACATCAGGCAACTACCAAACCAGCAATGTGGATAAATATGTTGACAATCAAATGCACAATATTACATTGCAATATCATTTGGGGTTCGGAATTGAAATAGGTGGTGATTATACACATTATACTTCCAATAATAATCAAAGGCTATACGCAAATTATCAAGATGGAAATCAGAGTTGTTTCTCTATGGTTGGCGGACAAAAGATAGATCGCTATTCTATCTATGCAGACCGGAAACAGTCTTTACCCAAAAGATGGAATCTGGGTTATGGAGTTTCCTACCGATTTGCTAAAGACATTGATTTCCAAACTTATGATAAAGTGACAGGTAACATTCAAACTCAAAACACATATTCCAATCTAAGAGAACAAACTACCAGCTTTTATGTATCATTGAGCAAAAACTATACAACAGGTACGTCTTTATCCGTTTCTGCTACGGGAGAATATTATACGATTGGCAATTATCATAAATGGGCAGTTTACCCACAAGCATCATTGATTTACTTTAAAACACCGAAACATATGTTTCAACTTTCATTATCTACGGACAAAACTTATCCAAGCTATTGGGATATGCAATCTTCCGTCAGTTATCTTAATGGATATACAGAATTATGGGGAACGCCGGGGTTGAAACCGATGACAAACTATAACCTGAATGGGAATTATATATGGAAGCAGAAATACATCTTTGGTTTGTTTTTCACGTACACCTCAGATTATTTCACTCAAGCCGCCTATCAATCGACTGACAGGCTGGCACTAATCTATAAAAATACAAATTGGAACTATATGCAGGTATGGGGCGCAAACATCATATTGCCTTTTAAGGCAGGAAACTGGCTGGATTCCCGATTGACCTTAGTCGGTATGCAAATGCACCAACGCTGTGATAATTTTTTCGACATTCCTTTCAATCGTAAGAAATGGGTATTTAGCGGCACACTGGATAATACGTTTAAGGTAAATAAGAATTTGTCTTTCGAACTGATGGGAAATGTACAGACGCCCGTCATACAAGGGACATTTGATATAGAATCTATTTTTAATCTCACTGCCGGATTACGGTGGAATTTCGCCAATGACAAATTGAGCTTATCCGCCCGTTGCAATGATATATTTGATACGGGAATGCCTGCAACACGAGTTCGTTTTAAGGAGCAAAACTTGAATATGAATAGCGGATTTTATTCACGAGCATTTACTCTACATTTCAGTTATCGCTTTGGTGGATATAAGAAAAAAGAGGTAAAAAAGATTGATACATCAAGATTTAGATACTAATTCAAAAATGATATGAGAACATTGTTACTAATTCTGAGTGTTTTATGTTTCGGTTCATGCAAAACGTCATTGATTACCTATCGAAATGGATATATATTTGACAAGCAAGGTGAAACGATTGGTAATTATACTAACGGATATATTTATAGTTCAAAGAGAATACTTAAAGGATATTATTCCAATGGCTATATTTATGATGATAATCACAATATTATAGGGAATTATGCAAATGGATATGTGAAAATGAAAAACAAAGACGATTAATAATATAATTTCAACACTACATGGAAAGTGTATTACAACAGAGATTTTTCCGTTTATTATCGGAATACTCGCAGCGTACAGTTTCTGTTTCCGAGTTGGCAGAAGCTATCGAGGAATTGGCTACGCATGTAGCCAATTTTAGTATCAACGAACAGGATTATAGCGTATCACTGCGTTATTTTTCCTTTGGTTTGCACCGTCTTAAATCGTATCGTGTACGGTTTGAGCAAGAAAAAAATGCCCTATCTGTATCTAATTGATGAAGCGATAGGACTTTTGAACACCGAAATACGCCTTATCGAGTGGCATATCAAGTACCCGGAACAGTTACAGCAACCCGTCAACAAACAAGCCCTTTCCCCTCTTTTCCTCGCTGACAAGACTACTCTTATCAACATCATGGAAATGGTCAGCGGTCTGTTCCTCTCCAAAGAAATCGTATATCAGAACGGCAAGCCCGCCTACCTGGTGGATTTGTCCAAAGCCTTTGAATGGCTGTTCAACATCAAGATAAGCGACTGCCACCAAAAGCATGAGGACGTGATAAAACGCAAGCCGGGTAAAATCACAGAGTTTCTTAATGGACTGGCAGAGCTTATCCGCAAGGAACATGAAAAGAAAGGGTACAGATAACCAACGGCTTATGATTTATTTATAGGGGATTCCATTAGTTCCCCCGTAATTTCTTTGCGCCTGTTTTCTGAACTTTGCTTCATCAATCGATTGACAGACCATAATGTATAATCAGAAAAATGAAGCAATCATGTATATAGAGAATGACGATTTCAGCGTATGGATGCAGAAGCTGTACGCCAAACTGGAAGAACTCTGCAAGGATGTACGGGTACTGCGCAATGCCGACAGGGTGCTGCCCGAAGATGACAACCTGCTGGATAATCAGGACTTGTGCCTGCTCTTCAAGGTGAGTATCAAGACCCTGCAACGCTACCGGGCTATCGGTGCGCTGCCGTACTTCACAATCAGCGGAAAAGTGTACTACAAGGCTTCCGATGTCCGGGAGTTCATCAAGGAGCGGTTCAGCGTTACCACGCTGCGCCAGTTCGAGAAAGAACACTGCACAAAGAAAAAGAAGTGAATTAAAAAGCCGGGGCGGTTCTGCTCCGGCTTTGCTTTTGGTTTATGGTTTGCCTAATTTGTCGGCTTCCTCCCTTAACTGCTCGGCTTGTTCGTTCAACAGCCTTGCCCGTTCCAACGCTTCTGCCTGTTTCCTGCTGCGGTATTCAAAGCCTTTCACCGAATCGGTCAGGCTTCGGATGAAAGCGTTGTCCCGTTCCCGGCTGAACTTCGTTTCCAGCAAATCAAGGCTGCTGCCGTCTGCCTTTCCTTTCATCAGGATATAGCGGTATTTTATATCGTTGTCCTGTAACCGATGCATCCGTTCCGTAAAACGAATATTCAAGATTAGCGAAGTGATACAGATAATAAAACCTGCTGAAAGAAGAAAGAACTTGGGCTTCAGGTAGGGAGTTACCCGGTATATCAGTTTGTCATGCCATGAAACGGGCGTTGTTTCTCCGGTCGGTGTATCATCAGCCGGGAACAACACCTTTAACCGCTCCTTGAAATATCGGTGCGAGGTCACGATAAGCCCCTTTATATCTTCAAGGTCTTGTTTTTGGTTCTCGGACTGCCCTTTTCCGATACTGCCGATTTGGTTTAGAATCTCCTGCGCCATGTTTTCAGTAATGCCGGATTTACCTTGCATTTCCGAAATGCGCTGTTCGATAACGTCCAGTCGGTTAATCGTTTCCTCCCGGCTGGCTGGCGTTACCTGCTTCTCCTGCCGTTCTTTCAGTTCCGTAACCATGGAGAGAAGCCCCTCCAAAATTAAGTTATTTTCCATGTCCCTATAATTTTAAGTGTCGTTTCTTTTTCTTCTTTTTTCTTTCACCGGGATTGTCGGGCGTTTCATCAGCCGGAGAGGACGGGGCGGAGAACAGACCGCCCAAGTCTGCCAGTAACGGACTGTCGATTTTGCCCAGTGTCTGCGATAGCTCCTGAACAGGTGCGGAAACCGTCTGTCGGTTGCTTTCGGTAGTGTTCAGCCCCGCATCCCCGAAACATTTATCCAGCTTGGAGAAACTGAAACTGCGGTCTATCTCCGAACCCTTGAACGTGTATTCGCCTTTGGAAAAGGATATGCCCTGTACTTCGCCAGTCTGTCCCCTGTACTTGAAATGAATCCCGATACCCTTTTCTGCCAGCCGGGTTTGTAACTGCCGCCAGTTCCTTGATTTCCCGATTTCATCCTTTACGGCATTGTAAATCTCGTATTTGGATTTGTCCGGCTCTCTCAAACGGTGCTGCTTTACATGCTCCTTGCCTTTAGCGAAATAAAGCCCGTGTTTGGTTTTCAGCTTCTTGCATACCTGCTCGTTGCGGTACATGTCGTTCCTGTCCGAAATGGTCTTGCCGTTGTTGTCTATGCGGTTGAACACGATATGCACGTGCGGATGTTCCCGGTCTTGGTGGCGCACGATGATGTACTGCGTATCGGTGATTTTCATTTCACGCATGTACTCCTGCGCAAGCTGTACCATTTTCCCGTCTGTCAGCTTGGGTGCGTCCACCGGGGAATAGCTTAGCGCAATATGTCCGACTGGCTTTTTCAGGTCGGGGTTCATCCCGGCTTGCAGTATGAAACTGCGTATGATGTCCCGGTTGCTTTCGGCTAACACTCCCTCCGCATGAAGCAAAGCCGCCTGTTCCTTGCCGAGTACATAGTTCACGCAGCCTTTAAATCCGCTTCCCTTTTTTATTTTTCCAATCATCCGACAGTTGGTTTATGATTTCAACAATCCTGTTTTTGAGTTTCACCAGTTCCACGGCTACCAGTGCGAACCCTCCGGCATTCGCCCGGTGCGCCAACTGGTTGATGTTGTTGGCTTCGCCCGCCAGCCTGCGGATAGTGTCCGCATCCTGCCTGTTCAGCCGAGGCGTTACCTCTGCCGAAACGACAGCCTGCCGGACGTACTCGCTGACGTGCAGCCCGGCTTCGGTGGCTCGCTTCCTGATTGCGTAGAACTGTAACTCGGTCAGTTTCGTGCTGACTACCCGGTTCTGCTTGTCTATCCGGCTTTTTGCCGGGCGACCTCCCGGTTTGTTCCTTGTCCCTGTCATACGTTTTTGCTTTTAGGTGGTATCTTAAAAATTGCGACCAACGGGAGAAATTTTCTTTGCTGTCAAGCAAAGCAAGGTGTTTCGGTCTACCGAAACATAACCTTGCTCTCCCTAATCATACCGTTTACCGTTGGTAATCCTGCCGGACTAAATGCCTCTGCCCCTTTTCTGTTTTGGGGTGGCACGTTGTCCGGTTTCCTGCTTTATTTCCTGCGCTTGGCTGGTACTGTTTTTCTGTTCCTGTTTCCTGCCGCACAGATAGTCGTTCAAGTCCGAATAACCCCTGTAATTGTCCGAGAAGTCACGCACACGGTAGGAATATTCCAAAGCGATAGCCTGTGTTGCCCGAAATCCTGCTTCGTCATTGTCGAGCATGCAGTGGATGCGTTTATACGGGAACAGTACGTCAATGGCTTTCGGCACATTGGCGGTAGAGTTGAGTATGACATAATCCTGCCTGTCAAGGTCGGGCATGGTCGGACAGTTCTTCATCCGGAGTGTGAGGAAAGAAAGATAGTCCATAAAGCCCTCGAATACCAAACATTTCTCTCTCGGCTCTCCCTGCTGCCTTATATGGGTGATGTCTTTCGATGTGCTGCCCTTGAAACGGGGATTGCGAAGCTCGTAACCTCCTGAATCATTCCTGAACGCCAGCGCAAAATAAGGCTTGCCACCGATGCGGTAATACATTTCCTGCACGTATGGGGCTGCCGTTCCGGGGGAAATCCCCCTTTCCTGCAAGTAGCGCATGAGTGCCGGATTCTGTAACGGCTGTATTCTGCGTATCTCTATCGGGCTGGCTGCCTGCCTTTTCGTGTCCCTTTCGGGCAGGTCTTTCCCGTGAAAGGAAAAAGAGGTAGTGTCGTCCTGCTCCAGTCGGCAGATAGCACCGTAGGCGTTGCACCCGTTCTGCTTCATCACAAGGTCGATGAGCGTCCCGCCCTCGCCAGTTCCGTAGTCACACCATAGATTGGCGTTATAATCCACCTTGAAACTCGGCGTGTTGTCCTCCCGTAAGGGGCTGCGGTACATCCCGTAACTTCCTTTTTCCGTGACGGGCTGGATTCCCAAAGAGTTCAGGTAATCCTTGATACTGATATTGTTGGCTTCCTTGTAGGTCATAATCTTTATTTTTTTATTTAACGATAGTAATAATGAAGCAAGAAGCGAGTAAGAAGAAGCACGGGACACTACTACATCTATCTTTTTCTTTTTCAACGGATTGTAGTACATGTAGTAACATAGTAATTATTTATCCTTTAAAAAAGGAATAAATATATTCTATATATTATATTGCCGTTTTTTCTTTTTCCCGGATTTTCCAAAAGTTTGGGATTCTATCTTACTTCATACTACATAATTGGTAAACTATTGTTTATTAAATTGTTATGTATGTATCAAACAATATGTAGAAGCTACTACATTCCGGTTCTACCCGTAATCATCCCCTGTACGGGAAGCCGGAACGGGCTTTATCCTGTACCCATATACCGGATAATGGTTGTTGTTGATGCGCTTCTGTACCCGCTTGAAACCGATTTTCCGCAATGATTCGCCCAGCCTTTTTTCGGATAGCTGGACGGGGGATATATTACGCAGGTATGCGAGTACCTGTGCCGTTGTCATGAAGAACAGGGCTTCTTCCTCCTCTGTCGGCTTCTCAAAGTATTGTGTCAGCATCTCAAACTCGATTGTCTGTACCTCAAATTCCGCATTTGTCAGGTGCAGTTCTTCAATCTCCGCATCATTGAACCAGTAGCGCACGCCCTGACGGTACAGGTACATGATTTCGGAATAGACGTTATCCATGTGAATACTTTCTGCCGTGGGCTTGTCTATGTGCAGCACCTCGAACGGCAAAAAACGCCTGCTGCCTGTCGGGTCGGTCAGGAACTCGTTGCCGTTCACCGAAGCCATGAAGCTGGCGAGGTGGGGGTATTCCTCTATGTAAATATCATACGGTCTGCGGTACTTCACCGCCGGGGTGGTGATAAGGTTCTTCAATGCGTTCTCGTTCTGCTTGTTGAGTTCCTTTAGCTGGTCGTCAATGTTGATGAACAGGTATTCGGCTATCAGTGTCAGGATGTCTTTGCCCTGCGGGTCTATCTTCCCGGTGAACAGGTAGTTCTTAAGCGGTGTCGGGCAAAGGTTGTCCAGCCACCACGATTTGAACTGCCCCTGCCTGTCCCCGGTCAGCACCAAACAGGTATGGTTCTGACACCCTGTGTCGTTCATCGCGTTGGCTACCACACCGATAAGCCATTTCGTGAAATATTCCTCCCATTTGCCGGGGTTGGCTACCTGTACCGTGTTCAGAAGCCTGCCGATATGCCCGTGTTCGGCAGGATTCAGTAAGGGCAGGGCATTGAAATACTCCTGTATGGGGTGAGCCTTTCTTGCGAAGTCGCTTTCCAGTATCATGCGTATGTTGTCGGTCGAGGTGGCAATGTCAGCCGTTGCGTCCAGCCTGCGCCTGAAAGTGTTCAGGGCGAATTTTGTAACGGGCTGGTACAAGTCCGAAGAACCCGCAGCCCGGTATTCCGTCCGGCTCTTTACGGTGTTGAACCGGAAATCATACAGGACGTTCAACAGGCTTTCGATGCGCTCGTTCTTGGACTGCCAGCCCTCGATATGCCGTGTTTCATCACTTCTTTTCTTTTTCATCGGGAAGTCTGTTAGAAGCCGGGACATACTGCTGCTGCATCCACTTTTTGAGTTCCTCCATGTCGAAACGCAGGGTACGCCCACGCTTGACACACGGTATCATCCCCTTGCTGGCTAAATGATACAGGTAATTGACCGAATACCCGGTTATGCCGCTGGCAACGGATATTTTGACTAACACAGGCTCTTTTCCGTCCTGCCGTTCTTCGGGCTGTGCGCCCGTGACCGGGGCAATCATCTTTTCGATGTTCTCCAGCCGCTTGAAAATTTCTTCGAAAGGATTGTTCATAGGTGCTTGTTTTTTGAATTAGCACCACAAATAAAATAAGAAAAATCGGTAAAAAACAAAGCGTCAGCCGTTTGGAATCGCTTTGCTTCGCTCTGCGCCAAATTAATGTCGGCAAATGGAAAACGGCTTTGTGTTCATTACCTTACTTATTTAGGGAGTGGAGAAAAAACAGGTTTTTTGTTATCGGTTCATTTCTTTCGTGTTGTTGTTGGGTTGGCGGTGGACATTTTCGGACACGTAAGGTCATTTGCGGACAGGAAGAAACAACCTGTCATTCAGCCTTATATATTTGCACCAGTGAAGAAAAACGGAGTATTGACAAGAATAAATATATCGGTTATGGAAATAGTGACGATTGAAAAGAAAACGTTTGAACTATGGAAACAGAGGTTTGAAAATTTTGTGGGTCGTGTGGATGCGCTCTGCGTGCCTTTACGCAGGAAGCGTGACAAGTGGCTGGATAACTGCGAGACTTGCCGTTTGCTGAACGTTTCAGCCCGGACGATGCAGACTTACCGTGATACGGGAAAACTGCCTTATTCGCAGATTAACAATAAGATTTACTACAAGGCTTCGGACGTGGAAGCCTTTCTGCTCGACCAAGTAAGGGACAATTCTAAAAAGTAGGCGTATGGATTTGATAACGAAAGATTCCGAAACCACGCTGGTACTGTTTTCCTCCCTCGACAGGGTGCTGGAAAACGTGGAGTACGTGGTAATGAACTATCGCCCGGTATTGAACGGTGAACACTACCTGACGGGTGATGAGGTGTGCAGGCGGCTTTGCATCAGCAAACGGACGTTGCAGGATTACAGGGACACGGGGCTGCTGGGCTACGTGCAGCTTCCGGGAAAAATCATCTATCGTGAAAGCGAGATTTTAGACCTGCTGGAAAGACATTACAGAAAATGAAATCTTGAAAACATGAAATCTTGTTTTATTGATGTCTTGCTTTCTTGAAATATTGAAGTATTGAAATATAGCTGTCTTGTTTTCTATATTGTTTGATTAAAAGCCAGCAATCACGTTTTCTTGAAAACCGTGTTGCTGGCTTCTTCGTGGTTATACGGATAGCTGTTTCTCAACGGCTTGCATATCCCTTAGTATCGTTTGGTCTAATACTTTCGCATAATGCTGCGTCATTCGGGTGGATGAATGCCCCAGCATTTTAGCCACGTTCGGCAGTGACACGTTGTTAGCCAGTGCGATAACCGAAGCGAAACTGTGCCGGGCTGTGTGCGTGGTCAGGTTCTTTTTAATACAGCACAGGTCGGCAATCTCTTTCAGGTAGCTGTTCATCTTCTGATTGCAGGGAACGGGCAACAAAGTTCCTTTATCCATGCAGTAGGGGTTATCCTTATACTTTTCAAGTATCTGTTTGGGAATGCTCAAAAGCGGGATGTTACAGAGGTTGTTTGTTTTTTCACGGGGTTTCACTATCCACAGGTTGCCGTTGCTGTCCTCTGAAACGTGTTCGGGGCGCAAGTTATACACGTCTATGAATGCCAGCCCGGTATATACGCAGAAGATAAAGACATCCCGTACCAGTTCCAGCCGTTCAATCCTGAACTCTTTCTGCCATATCCGGTTTATCTCGGCTTGGCTTAGGAACTGTTTGTTTACCTCCACCTCGTGAAACTTGATTCCGGCAAACGGGTTCTTGGTCAGCCACTCGTTGGCAATGGCAAGGTTTATCACTTTCTTAAAACATTTCATGTACCGGATAACGGTATTCTGTGCGCAATGCTTCTCCGTCTTTAGGTATAAATCGAATTTGCGTACCAGTTCCCCGTTTACCTCACGCAGTAACATATCATCTACCTTGTAATCCCGTTTAACCAGTTCCATGAGGTATTTAAGGCAATTGTCGTAACGTCTTACGGTGATGTCGGCATAGTCCGTCCCGATTAGCTTCCGGCAGTTGTCGTTGTGTTCCTTGAATACATTATACAATGTCTTGAAAGTCTCGTCCTTTCCCTGATAGCGGTTCACTATGGCACGTGCGGAGATAATCTTTCCCTCCAGTTCCAAGTCTTGGTAAATCTGATAGAATTTCACACGCAGGGCGTCAATGTAATGGTTTAGTTCCACGGAATTGCGGTCTTTGCCTGTCGATTTCTCTTTTTCCTGTGACCAAAGTGGGACTTTTACGCTCCGCTTTAGTTGAAGTTCCACGTATAGGCGGTCATAAGTGACACGCACACGCACGGGTGCTTCCCCGTTTTTTAACAGTTTGCTACGCTTGATGAAGAACAACACGCTGAATCTTTTTCTTTCCATACGGCTCGATTTTTAATGATACAAAGTTAGGAAATCGAACCGAGAACCCTGTTATGTAAAATAGTGCAACGTGCTGTAAAAGAATGAAGTAAATACCTCGCAGTGGAACATTTCGGGCTTTTGAAAACAGTCCCTTGAATAAGGACGTATAGTTTGCTTCAATCCCACTAATTTTGCTTACTCTTGGAAAAGGAAAATCCCCGAACTTCTTTGAAATTCAGGGATTTACATCGTTTTGCCTTCTTAAAAAGTGGTGCCACCAGGAATCGAACCGGGGACACAAGGATTTTCAGTCCTTTGCTCTACCAACTGAGCTATGGCACCTTTCTCGTTTGCGGGTGCAAAGATAAGTATATTTTTTAATACTGCAATAACTTAGAGGGAATTTTTCGTCTACTTATGAGGAAAGAAAAAAAAACTTTTCTTTTGGGGGAGAATAAATATGCAAATGTGGCATCATTTATTCAGTATATTTTATACTTTTACGAGCCAAAACGATCAGGACACTACAAACAATAGAATATATTATTATGGCATTACAGTTTATTACGGTTATTTCGTTAGCTGCATTCATTTATGTACTGATTAAGTATCAGTCGGTTAAGAAGAATATGAATTTGAAAGCATCTGTAATGTTGCGTGAATCTAATGAGTTGACTTCTATACTACAGAATATAAACGTTTACTATCTGTTGATTGACAGAGACTTTATCGTTCACAATACCAATTATTATACACTGAATCATTTGACTCCTGCGCAGGGAGAGAGAAAAAAAGTCGGAGATTTATTGCATTGTAGAAATGCGATAGCAGCCGGCGAATGCGGAAAACATGAACAATGCAAATTGTGCTGTATACGTACATCCATAAGCAAGGCTTTTTATGAAAAGCAGGACTTTAAGAAACTGGATGCCTCTATGAAACTTTTAAGTGCGGATGAAAAGACGGTTATTTCCTGTGATGTTTCTGTTTCGGGCGCTTATCTGAAAATAAACGGTGAAGAACGTATGGTGCTGACAGTTTATGATGTGACGGAACTTCGAAATATGCAGCGCCTGTTGGATGTAGAAAGAGAAAATGCGATTTCTGCCGATAAACTTAAGTCTGCCTTTATCGCCAATATGAGTCACGAAGTCCGTACTCCGTTAAATGCCATTGTCGGATTCTCAGGGCTGATGGCTACGGCTACCAGCGAGGAGGAAAAGAAGATGTATACCGATATAATCTCTGAAAATAATGAGCGGTTATTGCGACTCGTAAATGACATCTTTGATCTTTCGCAGATAGATGCCGGCGTGTTGAACTTTGTATATTCGGAGTTTGATGCCAATGATTTGCTGAGGGAACTGGAAGGACTTTTCGGAATGAGGCTGAACGAGAACCCTTTGGTGACATTGGTCTGTGAGGCACATCTGGAACCGATTATGATGTATTCGGAGAAACAGCGTATTATTCAGGTATTGACTAATCTGCTCCATAATGCGATGAAATTTACGAAGACAGGTGAGATCCGTTTTGGATGTCGCAGGGAAGGTACGGATGAAGTCTGTTTTTACGTATCTGATACCGGTATCGGCATTCCGGAGGAGGAGCAGGAGAAGATATTCTCCCGTTTTACGAAACTTGACCGGGAGATGCAGGGAACAGGACTCGGGCTGACGCTTTCGCAGACAATCGTTCATAATCTGGGGGGAAGATGCGGAGTCGAATCGGAAGTAGGCAAGGGTAGTACTTTCTGGTTTATATTGCCCTTGGTCACGAAGACAGAAATAACAACTGATAAGATATGAATAATCCCACCCTGAACATTCACTGGTTCAAGGTGGGATTATTAATGTAAACGATATGTTTAGCTTTTAAGATTTGGGTGCACCCGCATCCTTATTTCCGGAATCAGGCGATCCGTTGCTTGCAGTGGTACTTCCACCGGAAGAAGCCGGATTGCTTGCCGGAGCAGAACCGGAGGTGGTAGAACCTGCACTTGCCGGACCGGAAGTTGGGGTACTTGCTGGTTTGGCAGTAGCGGAACTGGCCGGACTTGCAGACGATGTTGAAGCAGAAACCGGACGAGCGGCATTTGCACTGTTGGCAGTAACGCCGGCAGTAACAGTCTGAGGCTGAACTTCCCAGTGGAACGGTTCGAAGTCAGTATCCGGATCTTTCCAGGACGGTTTCTTGGCAGCGTAGATGATGAACGGAGCAACGACTACAATGATTGCACCGATAATCAATACAGAGAACCAAACGGTGTTGCTACCGGTAGAAATCTGGCTGGGCGGGATGAAGCTCAAAATGAAAGCGAGCAGTGAACCGCAGAAACCAAGACCACCAATGAACCACATCAAACCGTTACCGGACTTACCGATACGGAACGGACGATCCAGTTTCTTCATCTTATAACGCAGTGCGATAGCTCCGGAGAACATTAACAGATACATAATCAGATAAAGAATCACTGTCAACTGCGACAAAATCTGATAGAAACTCTGTACGGAAGGCATAACGACGAACAACAAACTCAATACAGTCACAGCGATACCCTGTACGAACAAGATATTCTTCTGTACACCCAGTTTGTTTGTTTTCTGGAAGAACGGAGGCATATAACCAGCTTTACCTACGGCAAAGATACCTTTTGAAGGACCTGCAACCCATGTCAACACACCGGCCAAAACTCCAAACGCAAGAGCGATGGCGATAATCGGTGATAACCAGGAAGCGTGAATGTACTTGAAGTAGTTATCAAAACCGACGAGCAAACTCTGAGTTAAGTTAATATCCTTGGCAGGGATGATAACGCCCAATGCGAATGTGCCCAAAACGAAGATAAGAACAGTGATAAGCGCACCGATAAATACGGCTTTCGGATAATTCTTGGATGGGTTTTCTACGTCTTTCACGTGGATACCGCCCATTTCCATACCGGCATAAAACAAGAAGATACTGGCAGCAAGAACGACATTGTCGAAATTAGTAAAATCAGGAATGAAGCTGCTGTGGAAATCCATATTGGATTGTCCGCCGGTTGCCAGATAAATGATTCCCAGGATAATCAGCAGGGCAGCCGGAATAATTGTACCGACCATACCACCAATTTTGGCTACTTTACCAACCCAGCTCATACCTTTCAGTGAAATGAAAGTTGCCAGCCAGTAGATGATAAGTACTACGGCGAGTGTATAATACTTGTTGTTTGCCAGCGACATATCATGTACGTCGTTCATTCCGATGAAGGCGATGGATACGGCACCGAATGTCAATACGGTAGGATACCAGATCGTACTTTCGATCCATTGTACCCAGATGGCGAGGAATCCCAGTTTCTTGCCGTAGGCTTCGCCTACCCACCGGAACACACCACCTTGCTTATCCTGAAACATAGCTGCCAGTTCGGCTGCTACGAGCGATGTCGGGATAAGGAAGACAATCGCCGCGAAAAGATAGTAGAAGGCCGAACTCATTCCGTATACGGCCTCGGCTGGTAGCCCACGCAATGATACTACTGCCGTAACGTTCATGATAGCCAGGGTAAACACGCCCAGCTTCACTGCATTTTTAATATTTGCCATAAGTTAAGGTTTTAAGTGAAAAATATTTTAAAGTCAGTGTTATAACAACATTTTGCGTGAGATGTTTCCGCAATCTCTTTCAAAGTTCGTTAATTAACATCGCCGGATGGCTCAATTGTAAACCTCCGGACGCCTGTTCCGAAACAATCGCTTTCTCAGATTGTTTCTAAGCATTATAAGTTACATAAGAATCATTTTATTATAAATTAAGTAGTTATGAAATCAGCGCTTTCCGATTTTATTCTGGGGAAAAAGGGGATTTATGGCATTCTCCACATTATTATATTGTTAATGTCCCTTTTTTTGGTTATTAGTATTTCAATCGATACGTTTAAGGGGATTCCTTTTTATACACAGTCCTCGTACATGAAGATCCAGTTGTGGATTTGCATCTGGTTCCTGTTCGATTTTGTACTGGAGTTTTTTCTGGCAAAGCATAAGTGGCGTTATATACGGACGCACTTTATCTTTTTGCTGGTGGCGATCCCTTATCAGAACATCATTGCGTATTACGGGTGGACCTTTTCTCCCGAAGTCACTTACCTGCTCCGGTTTATTCCTTTGCTGAGAGGGGGATACGCATTGGCCATCGTAGTGGGCTGGCTCACCTATAACCGGGCTTCCAGCCTGTTCGTTTCCTATCTGACGATGTTGCTGGCAACGGTCTATTTCGCCAGCCTTGCCTTCTTTGTCCTTGAACATAAAGTGAATCCGCTGGTCACAGATTATGGAGACGCTTTGTGGTGGGCATTTATGGATGTGACTACCGTCGGGTCGAATATAATCGCGATGACGACCACCGGAAGGGTACTTTCCGTATTGCTGGCAGCTTTGGGAATGATGATGTTCCCGATCTTTACAGTCTATATTACGAATCTGATTCAGCAGTCTAATCAAAAGAAAAAGCAGTATTATGCGGAAGAGGAAGAAAAGACGGCGTCTGCATAGGGGACATAAACCTTTTTCATATCGATCATTCATTATTCATGGGTTTAGTTTATTTCCATATCGACTTAGCTCATTAGAATGCGTTATAAACTAATTTCAGATATGCGCATATTTACTCCTCGTTTTTAATAAATCTATCGCCTGAAGTATATAAAACTATTCGTCTGACAACTGTTATTCTTTCGTCTAACAACTGTCAGACGAAAGTTTAACAGTAGTCAGACGAAAGTTCAACTATAGTCAGACGAATAAATTTAAGTGCATCGAGGATTAGTTCTTTGCATACACAGAATTAAACTTAAGTAAAGAAGGGGGAATGATTAGCTCGCTAAGGAACGAGAAGCCTGCAAAAGCATTTTTATAAAAATAGAAAAGGTTACTACCCGGAGGATAGCAACCTTTTGTTTTTCTCATAGAGCGGATAAACTAGTCGACTACGATCAAGTGATTGTCACTGAATACGTTCAGTCCCAGTTTATTCATGACATATTGGATAGCCAATTGTGCTTTTACCGAATTGCCTGCACCATCCAAAGGAGGAGCGAATGCGGCAATACCGAACTGTCCGGGCAATACACCCATTACACCACCGCCTACACCGGTTTTGGCCGGAATACCGGAGGTATACATCCAGTCTCCCGTGTGCTCGTAGAAACCTACGGCAGCGATCATTGCAGTGATCTTGGGAGCGAGGCTGGCATCGAATACTTCTTTCTTTGTCACCGGGTTCACACCACCGTTGGCGATTGTTCCGGCTGCCACAGAAAGCTGCAAGGCCGTTACTCCCAATGAGCATTGGCGGGTATACAGGTCCAGCGCCATATCCGGATCATCATAAATACGGTTGTAGTTCTTCAGCAACCATGCAATGGAACGGTTGTTAAAGTTCGTATCCGATTCGGATTTGTACAATTCATCAATCAGCTGGGGAGCGCTGCCGCATAAATCGGTCACGTTCTCTACGATGGCATCCCACTTCTTGTCAGAGTCGCCGATAGGTTGTACCATACTGCAGGCGGAGATGGCACCGGCGTTTACCAACGGAGTAGACGGATGGTCATTTTCCAGCAAGATAGCGATGATTGAATTGAAAGGCAGGCCCGTTGCGTCAGCTCCGATCTTGTCTAATATTTCTTTGGCACCATATTGGCGCAGTGCAAGGATAGCCGTATGTACTTTGGATACGGATTCGATGCCGAAGCGGTAGTCAGTATCTCCCACATGGATGGTCTGCCCGTTGAGCAGGCAGACACTGATTCCAAAGAGATCTTTGTTGACATTGGCCAGATAAGGGATATAGTCGGCATTCTTACCGCCTGTATTCGTTTTCACCTGATCGTATGCCTCCTGTACCACTTTTTTCAATTGAGCGAGTGTTACTTTTTTGTCCATAGATCAATTTATTTTTTAACGGTTTTATGACGACGACCACCGTGATTGAACATCTTGGCTTCTACCGGAAGATTCTTTTCCTGAGCCATGCGGGTAGGAGTCGGGAAATCAAGTTTTTCCAGTTCGGCAATTGCGTTCTTGATATCACCCAGCAACATATCTGCCATGTCGCGGCTGAATCCCTGGCGGACAACCACACGCATTACTACATAATCTTCCAGTTTAGAAGGCAATGTATAAGCCGGAACCATCCAGCCGTGCTGAGACAGTTTGTCCTGCAGATCGTACAATGTCCACTTGGCACTCTTTGCATATTCCGGTTTCAGATACCAGATGAACAATGGGTTCACTACATTTTCGGAGTAATTGACGAACGGAGCCATCTTGGCGATTTCACCGTGGATGTATTTGGCAATCTGCAAAGAATTATATTGTACTTCCTTGTAACCTTGGAATCCCAAACGGATGAATTGATAGTATTGTCCCAGAATCTGAGCGGCAGGACGAGAGAAGTTCAAGCCGACCTGAGTAATGTTGGCACCCAGATAGTTGACGCTGAATGACATTTCTTCGGGCAGATATTCTTTGCCTTTCCAGCAAACCCAGCCAAGTCCAGGATATACCAGACCGAACTTATGACCGGATACACTGATAGAAAGTACCCATTTCAGACGGAAATCCCACTTCGTGTCCGGATAGAGGAACGGAAGAATGAAACCACCACTGGCGGCATCTACGTGGATAGGAATGTCATAACCGGTTTTGGCGTTGTAAGCGTCGAGAGCTTTGTCCAGTGCTTCAACGTCATCGTTCAGTCCTGTCCATGTAACACCTTGGATAGGTACAACACAGATCGTGTTTTCATCACACATCTTCAGCGCTTCTTCGGGGTCGAGAGTGGTCTTGTCAAGAGTCAAAGGCACTTCACGCATTTCGATCTGCCACAGTTGCGCGAACTTTTCCCATACTACCTGGAAACCTGTTGAGATAACGAAGTTAGGTTTGTCAAACGGTTTACCCTGAGCTTGTCTTTTCTTACGCCAGCGCAACCATGCAGCTACACCGCCCAGCATACAAGCTTCGGAAGAACCGATTGCCAATGCACCGGTTTTCCATGTATCTTTTTCCGGAGAGTTCCACAAGTTGGCAACGATGTTGATACATTTACCATTCATTACGGCGATACGAGGGTATTCGGTTTCATCAATATAGTTGATGTTGATTGCCTCGTTCATCAGCTTGGTAGCGTAATCGTCCATATAAGTGGTTACGAAAGTAGCTAAGTTCAAGCGTGGCTGAGTCTGGGCAAAAGTTTCATCTTTAACCATTTGGTAAGCGACTTCAGGGGTGGTTGGTCCATCAGGAATTCTTTCTACCGGAGAGGGTTGTAACATTCTGTCTGAACCGAATACGTCGGTTTTTGCATCACCTTTTCTGAAATTTAAATCTTCCATACTAATTTGTTTTTTTAAAGGTTTAGGGCGATGGGGATTTTCCCCGTCGAATTTCCCTCAACAACAGCAGATGGTTTTGAAAGTTTTCGACTTTTACATTATTTGGCGTTTATTAAGGGGCGGCTTTGGGGCAGGTGTAAGGCGGTGGGGACGGAAACAAAAAAGGCAAGAAGGGGTTGTTTCCCTCTTGCCTTTGGCTATTCGCTGACAACTGGCAGCTTATAGTTATCTGATACCTATTGAATTGTGTTGTTAAGGTTTAGCGGAAGTCCTTCAGTTCTTCCTGCAGTTTTTGGCGGGTGAAGAATATGCGGCTCTTTATCGTACCTAACGGCAGGTTCAGCTTTTCTGCGATTTCGCGGTACTTGAAGCCGGAAACGTGCATGGCAAACGGCACTCTGTATTCTTTGGGTAATGAGTTGACTACACGGTGCATCTCTTTCAGGTCATAGGCTTTTTCGGTACTTTCAAACCCTGTGTCCTGCGGTAAATTCAGGTGGTAAAGGTTGTCCGTCCGGTCAACGAATGTCTGGTCACGAACTACTTTGCGGTAGTTGTTGATAAAGATATTGCGCATGATGGTATACATCCATCCTTTAAAATTTGTGTCAGGCATATATTTATCTTCATTGTCTAATGCTTTTAATGATGTTTCCTGCAACAAATCGTTTGCTTCTTCGCGGTCGGTTGTCAGCTTATAAGCGAAACGGAGTAATTCGTCCTGTACTCCTACTAAATCTTTTCTGAAGCTTACACTTTTCATATACGTTGCTTTTTAAATTGTGAATATTCGTTGTTAAATTTCGATGATGCAAGTTTACGGGATTTTTTAAAGTACGGCGGGGGTGAAACTGACGGAATTTAGCCTAAAAACTGTTTGCGGATAGTTTTTAGGCCATAATCTGATAGTTTTTGGGTGTTTTTCACCCGTTTTTTGAATATTCACTGTTGCCTCATTTGAACTTTATAAGGTAATCATTGTTTTCATCAGACCTAAACTTTTAACGAACCGGTATATGAAAATACAAACTGGAAGGGGAACAATACCTCTTATCACTTTAATAGCTATTTGGTCTATCTCGGCATTGACCTCTTTGCCGGGGCTGGCTGTTTCGCCTATATTGGGCGACCTTACCAAAATCTTTCCGAAAGCGACCGACCTGGATATTCAGATGTTGACTTCGCTGCCGTCGTTGCTGATTATCCCTTTTATCCTTTTGGGCGGTAAGCTCACGGAAAAGGTTGATTTTGTCCGTATCCTGAAAATCGGACTCTGGCTCTTTGCTGCAAGCGGTATCTTATATCTGATCTCCAACAAAATGTGGCAATTGATCGTTGTGAGTGCCCTGCTGGGTATCGGCTCCGGACTGATTATTCCTCTGTCCACGGGGTTAATCTCAAAATATTTTGTGGGTACTTATCGGGTGAAACAATTCGGATTGAGTTCTGCCATTACCAATTTTACATTGGTGATAGCTACTGCCGTGACCGGATATCTGGCGGAAGTCAGCTGGCATTTGCCGTTTTTGGTCTATCTGCTCCCGTTGATTTCTATTCTGTTGGTTGGTCACTTAAAAGAAAGTCGGTCTGACGCTGCCGTCAAACCTTCTTCTCAAAGTACCGCGCCATCCGGACAAATGGCTGCCGTAGATACCGGAGGAAGTAAATATGGAATCCATATCAAGCATCTGCTTCAGATCATGCTTTTCTACGGAGTGACGACTTTTATTGTGCTGGCAGTCATATTCAACCTTTCTTTCCTGATGGAGAAACACCATTTCTCCAGTGGCAATTCGGGACTGATGATCTCGCTTTTCTTTTTAGCGATTATGGCTCCGGGTTTCTGTCTGGACAAGATAGTGGATGAACTGAAAGAACGTACCAAAGCATACAGCCTCCTGTCTATGGCTGTGGGGCTGGCGCTGATCTGGATTGCCCCGATCGAATGGCTGATTATTCCGGGATGTATCCTGGTCGGTTTGGGATATGGCATTATTCAGCCTATGCTGTATGATAAAACGACGCATACGGCACTGCCTCAAAAGGCGACAATGGCATTGGCTTTTGTGATGATGATGAATTATCTCGCCATCTTGCTCTATCCTTTTATTATAGATTTTCTCCAAAATCTGTTTCATACCCAGTCGCAAGAGTTTCCTTTTGTCTTCAACTTGTTGATAACTATTGTCACATTCTTCTGGGCTTACCTGCGCCGTGATACCTTTTTGTTTAACGATCAACTGAAATAAAAAAAGATGAAGAATAAGAAACTGGAAGCCAATCTGAGTATGGCTGTATCAAAAATATTCAGCGGTTTGAATATGAATGCCCTGAAGTATCTGCTTCCCCTATGGATGAGCCCGTTGACAGGTGCGACACTTCGTTGCACCTTTGCCGCCGCTGCATTTTGGGTGATCGGATGGTTCATGCCGCCGGAAAAGTCATCCGCCAAAGACAAATGGCTGCTTTTCCTGTTAGGGGCATTCGGACTGTACGGCTTTATGTTTCTTTATCTGGCGGGGTTGAGTAAAACGACTCCTGTATCCAGTTCCATATTTACCAGTCTGCAGCCTATCTGGGTGTTTCTGATTATGATTTTCTTTTATAAGGAGAAGGCGACATGGAAGAAGATTCTCGGAATCTCCATCGGACTGGTCGGTGCACTGGTCTGCATCCTGACCCAACAGAGCGATGATTTGGCCTCCGATGCTTTCATGGGAAATATGCTTTGCCTGATCAGTTCCATCGTTTATGCTGTCTATCTGATTCTGAGTCAGCGTATCCTTTCATCTATCGGGGCGATGACTATGTTGAGATATACATTCTCCGGTGCGGCGGTTTCTGCTATTATTGTGACATTTATTACAGGATTCGATGCGCCGGTGTTCTCTATGCCGTTCCATTGGACACCTTTCCTGATATTGATGTTTGTACTCATATTTCCGACAACGATCAGCTATATGTTGCTTCCGGTCGGTCTGAAGTATCTGAAAACAACAGTCGTCGCGATCTACGGTTATCTGATTCTGATTGTTGCGACCATTGCTTCTCTGGCTCTCGGACAGGACCGTTTTAGCTGGACGCAGACGTGTGCCATCATTTTTATTTGTATCGGCGTTTATCTGGTTGAGGTAGCCGAAAGCAAAGACAAGTCGCCGGACCCCTTGAAGAAATAATCATATATAATGTATGATATGAAAAAAAGCGGGCGCCCTTCTCAGGGTGCCCGCTCGCTTATGTCGTCATCATGTTTTATAGAGAGGAGCTGATTGCTTGCGCAATGGATTTAAATTCTTCATCCGATAATTTCAGTTTCGGATTGGAGAACAACATATCCGATTCCTTCTGAATAGGAATTAAGTGGATATGGGCATGCGGTACTTCCAGGCCGATAACCGCTTCGCCTACCTTTTTACAAGGGAAGGCTTTTTCGATGGCACGGGCTATCTTCTTTGCGAATACGTGCATTGCTGCGAGGTCTTCGTCACTTAAATCGAAGATGTAGTCTACTTCCTGTTTGGGGACTACCAGCGTATGTCCCTTTACCAATGGATTGATATCAAGAAAAGCAAAAAAACGATCGTTTTCCGCTATCTTGTAGCAAGGAATTTCGCCTGCGATGATTCTACTGAATATTGTTGCCATAATCTTTGATAGATAAAAGAAGGCAAGCCTCACACGGAGACCTGCCTTTCTGTTAAATTGATATGTTTACTACTTCTAATGCAATTTTACCCTGCGGTACGGTAATTTCTGCAATATCACCTACTTTCTTGCCAAGCAGACCTTGTGCAATCGGGGTGTTTACGGAAATCTTGCCTTCTTTCAGGTTAGCTTCGCTTTCGGAAACGATGGTATAAGTCATCTTCATGCCATTTTTGACGTTCTTCAGCTCCACTTTGTTCAGAATCTGTACAGAGTCTGTCTTTAGTTTGGACTCGTCGATGATCTTGGCATCTGCAATGACCGTTTTCAATTTGTTGATACGCATTTCAAGCATCCCCTGTGCTTCTTTGGCTGCATCATATTCTGCATTTTCCGACAAGTCGCCTTTATCCCTTGCTTCGGCTATAGCCGCAGAGATTTTGGGGCGTTCCACTGTTTCCAGTTCCTTTAATTCTGCCATTAACTTTTTGTAACCTTCTTCTGACATATAAGCCATGATGTTTTTCCTCCTTTTATTTAAAATGGTCATATAAACAAAAAAGAATTCCAACATGGCACATGTTGGAACCCTCTCTTCAATTATTTCTCTGCAAAGATAGACTTTTAAGTGATATCTGTCAAGTGAAAAATGATGCTATGTAACATATTTAAATGAAATATGCTAAATTATAACAACTTAGAGTAATGACTTGACGGATGCTTCGAGGTCTTTGATGTCTTCGCCGCGGAGCTTCAGTTCGTTGTTCCGGTTGATCAGGAAGATGGATGGAACCTGGCGAACATTATATACAGCTACGTTGGTCGAGTAGACACCGTTGCCGTCACGTACGCAAACCCAGGGCAGGTTGCCTGCTGCGGTTTTCCAGTAGTGCTCGTCTGCGTCGAGAGATACCTGATAGATTTCCAGCCCATCCTTTGCGTATTTATTATATAGTTCGCGAAGCATCATATTGTGAGGCGCTCCTGCCGGTGACTGGAATACGGAGAAATCCAGCAGCACTACTTTCCCTTTCAGGTCGGTCAGTTTGCGGGTATTTCCTTTCACGTCACGCAGGGCGATGTCGATAATACCGGTCTCGATGATCTTGTCCTGTGGAATTTCCAGAGACTTGCTCTGTGGCTGACGGGTATTTTTCATCCCTTTGATTACGATATTATATAGATTTTTTGAACGTACAGCATCCGGATATGTATTGTTGAGGCTGGTAGCGACAGCTGCAAAACATTTTACATCGTCCTTGTTGTTCAGCGGATCGAAGATCAGATAGTCATTCAGCTTTTGGAACAGGGCGAAGTAAGCGGCTGCCGTGTTGGGAGCTGCGAATATATAATTCACTTTGACGTCCTCCTTATAGTTCTTCAGCAGTGTTGCAAGGTTCTCTTCAAACGTATCGTGTCCCAGTTTGTTGGCACGCAGCGCATTCAGTTGCTCGTCCACATTCTTTTGAAGATTGATTTGTTTCAGCGTCAGTTCCTTTATCTTACTGCTGTTTTCAGATCCTTCTACCGTGTAGGCGGTAGAGAAATCAACGTATGGAGCGTTGATCTGTAGCGTTTCGATAGAATCCACAGAAAAGTTGATGACTTTGTTGTCCACCCGCAAGCGATAAAACTCGGGTGATTCGGGGCGGGGTTGTTTAAACTTGAATGTACCTTCTCCTTTCAATTTAACCGAATCAAGCGGAACAATACCTTCCAGACCGGAAGCTTCGAGATAAAGCATTTTCCCGTCGGCCCCTGATATGTCTCCGTTCACTTCAAACTCAGGACCGGAACTACAAGCTGTAATGGTAAGTGCGGCAAGCGCTACAAAAGTTATCTTTTTCATATCTCGTGTGTTTTTTAAGAGTTGCAAATATACGTCTTTTCGAGATTACTCAAAGCTTTTTGCCTGCTTCTTCACCTCTATTTTGCAAAAAAAACATATAGCATCTAACTTTTTAGCTCATTTCCACCTGATTACAACGAGAAATGTATATCTTTGCAGGAATTTTGAAAGAAAAGTATAGATAAAACAATTTTTATGATTAACCCAATTGTTAAGACGATCGAGTTACCTGATGGAAGAACCATCACACTCGAGACGGGAAAGTTGGCAAAACAGGCAGACGGTTCTGTAATGCTACGCATGGGAAACACCATGTTATTAGCTACTGTTTGTGCCGCTAAAGATGCAGTTCCCGGAACAGATTTCATGCCTTTGCAGGTAGAGTATAAAGAAAAATTTGCGGCATTCGGCCGTTTTCCTGGTGGCTTCACCAAGAGAGAAGGTAGAGCTTCCGATTATGAGATTTTGACTTGTCGTCTCGTTGACCGCGCTCTCCGCCCACTATTCCCTGATAATTATCACGCAGAAGTATATGTAAATATCATCCTTTTCTCTGCTGACGGTGTAGATATGCCGGATGCACTGGCCGGATTGGCAGCTTCTGCAGCACTCGCTGTTTCAGATATTCCTTTCAACGGACCGATCTCGGAAGTACGTGTAGCACGTATCGACGGTCAGTTTGTAATCAATCCTACTTTTGACCAACTGGAAAAAGCTGATATGGACCTGATGGTTGCCGCTACTTATGATAACATCATGATGGTAGAAGGCGAAATGCACGAAGTATCTGAAGCTGAACTGCTGGAAGCAATGAAGGTAGCTCACGAAGCTATCAAAGTGCATTGCAAGGCTCAGATGGAGCTGACTGAAGAAGTAGGCAAGACAGTGAAACGTGAATATAACCATGAAGTAAACGATGAAGAATTGCGTAAGGCAGTTCGTGAGGCTTGTTATGACAAGGCTTATGCAGTAGCTGCTTCCGGAAATAACAACAAGCACGAACGTTTCGATGCTTTTGATGCTATCCGCGAAGAGTTCAAGGCTCAGTTCTCTGAAGAAGAACTTGAAGAAAAAGCTCCGCTGATCGACCGTTACTATCATGATGTAGAAAAAGAAGCGATGCGTCGTTCAATTCTTGACGAAGGCAAGCGCCTGGATGGTCGTAAGACTACTGAAATCCGCCCGATCTGGTGTGAGGTTGGTCCTCTGCCCGGTCCTCACGGATCTGCTATTTTCACTCGTGGTGAAACTCAGTCTCTGACTTCTGTCACTTTGGGTACGAAGCTCGACGAAAAGATTATCGACAATGTATTGGAACACGGAAAAGAACGTTTCCTGCTGCACTATAACTTCCCTCCTTTCTCTACAGGCGAAGCAAAAGCTCAACGTGGTGTAGGCCGTCGTGAAATCGGTCACGGTCACTTGGCTTGGCGTGCCTTGAAAGGACAGATTCCTGCTGACTATCCGTACGTAGTACGTGTTGTTTCGGAAATCCTCGAATCTAACGGTTCTTCTTCTATGGCTACCGTATGTGCCGGAACATTGGCATTGATGGATGCCGGTGTGAAGATCAAGAAGCCGGTATCGGGTATTGCTATGGGACTGATCAAGAATCCGGGCGAAGAAAAATATGCTGTATTGTCTGACATCCTCGGTGACGAAGACCACCTCGGAGATATGGACTTCAAGGTAACCGGAACAAGAGACGGTATCACTGCTACTCAGATGGATATCAAGGTAGACGGTCTGTCTTACGAAATTCTGGAACGTGCTTTGAACCAGGCTAAAGAAGGACGTATGCACATCCTCGACAAGATCACCGAGACAATCGCTGAACCGCGTGCTGACCTGAAAGACCATGCTCCTCGCATTGAAACAATGACTATTCCTAAAGAATTTATCGGAGCTGTAATCGGCCCTGGCGGAAAAATCATTCAAGGTATGCAGGAAGAAACCGGTGCTGTTATCACTATCGAAGAAACAGACGGTATGGGACGCATCGAAGTTTCCGGAACCAACAAGAAGTGTATTGATGATGCAATGCGCATGATCAAAGCAATCGTTGCTGTTCCTGAAGTAGGCGAAGTATATAAAGGTAAAGTTCGTTCTATCATGCCTTACGGTGCATTCATTGAATTCCTGCCGGGTAAAGACGGTTTGCTGCACATTTCCGAGATCGACTGGAAACGTCTGGAAACAGTGGAAGAAGCCGGAATCAAGGAAGGTGATGAGATCGAAGTGAAACTGATTGACATCGATCCGAAGACAGGAAAATTCAAACTTTCAAGAAAAGTATTGATGCCAAGACCGGAAAAGAAGTAAAAAAGCAGATAGCTTTTAGATAATGTGATAGCCCGATTACTCAGTATTCGGGCTATTTTTTTGTCTATTATTTTGCTTTTCTGCGAAAATATGTGTTCTTTTGTACGAACTAATGAAAATAGCCTGTAAATCTTATGCGTGATGCACCAAACGAACAACATATCTTCTATTCAACTTTTTTCTGAATTCTTTCATGAGAATCAAGAGAAGTTTTTGTCGTTTGCCTATTCTTATATAAGAGACAGGCAGGAGGCGGAAGATATATTGATGGAGTCAATGATTACTCTGTGGGAAAACAGGGATAAGTGGGAAGAAGATTCCAATCTGCACGGTCTGCTGCTGACGATCATCAAAAACAAAGCGCTCAACTATCTGGCACATCTGCAAGTGCGTCTTCGGGCCGAAGAAGAAATAAATAGCCATAGCCAGCGGGAACTGGACCTGCGAATCTCTACACTGGAAGCCTGCGAACCGGATACGATCTTTGATTCGGAAATACAGCATATCGTACAGAAAGCATTGAAACGTATGCCGAACCAAAGCCGGCAGATTTTTATATTGAGCCGTTATCAAAATACTCCGAACAAAAAGATAGCGGAACAACTCGGTATTTCCGTCAAAAGTGTGGAGTTCCACATCACCAAAGCATTGAAAATTCTGCGTACCGAACTGAAAGATTACCTGGTTTCTATTCTTTTTTAAAAATAATCGCATTTTTCGTTAGGGTTGTTCAGGGCTGACCTGTTTTATATATAGAAAGGGGAGAAAAAGCCTTTCTATAAATATAAATAGGAAAAGACAACATCTATGAACCAGGATTTACTACATAAATATTTTAAGGGCGAGACTTCTGTTGACGAAGAAAAACGCATTCTTAACTGGGTGGACGAATCGGAAGAAAACCGGAAGACATTACAGAAAGAACGTATGCTGTTTGACATCGCCCTTTTTACTGACTCTAAGAGAAAAATGAGAGAGAAAGCAGGCGCGGGCGCTCGCATCATTCCCATGTTAAGGTGGAGTGCCCGTATAGCTGCAGCTGTAATCGTAGCTGTCAGTTGCGGACTTCTGATTAATGAATACCGGTATGATAAATTGGCACAGTTGCAGACGGTTACTGTTCCTGCCGGTCAGCGGGCACAGATTACGCTGGCGGACGGAACCAAAGTCTGGCTGAATTCTGAATCGACGCTGAGCTACAGATCTGACTTCGGGCGCCGCGACAGAGATGTGGAACTGGACGGAGAGGCTTACTTTGAAGTAGCGAAGAATAAGGAGATACCTTTCTACGTAAATACGGAGACCAATCAGGTCAGAGTGGTAGGTACTCATTTCAACGTCTGCGCATATAAAGGAAGCAATGAATTTGAGACTACCTTGGTAGAGGGCATCGTTGATATCTACGCTTATGACAATGAACGTCCGCTGACCCGCCTGACTAAGAATGAGTTCTTCGGCTCCTATCAGGGAAAATATAAAAAAGCCGTTCTGCCTTCTTATGATTATCTGCGTTGGCGGGAAGGACTGTATTGCTTCGACGATTCTCCTTTCAGTTGCATCCTCACCAAGCTGGAGAAATATTATAATGTGAAGATCACCGTAGAGAATCCGAAAGTGCTGAATTATCGCTGTACGGGCAAGTTCAAGGAACAGGACGGTATCGAGCACATTCTCAAGGTTATCCAGAAAGATCACCCGTTTACTTATTCGATCAGTGAGGAAGGAGACAGCATCCGGATAGAATAAAGCCGGAATAAAAATTAAGATGAATAACTGAGCTCAATGATATATACCTTAAATTAGTACTAACCCTTTAAAAGCATAATGATTATGAATAACAGTCAATAAGTATACCCCTTACCGAAAAAGAATCGGAAAGTACCCCCATACTTCCCGATTCGAAACAGTCAAAAATCGACCTTAATCAATTTATTAACTTAACACGTTGCAAAGATATGAGAAAAATTTCTTTGAAAGGGCTTTTTTGCCCAAAAAGTTTAGAATCTAAGCAAATAATACTGACTATGAAGATCACATTATTCCTTCTTCTGTTCGTAACATTCCAGGCTTATTGTGAGAATGGATACTCTCAGAGTGCTAAAATAAGCATTCCGCGTTCGACTCTGAAAGTAAGCGAATTGCTTACCCAGATTGAGTCTCAGACCGACTATTTGTTTGTCTACAATAAAAAAAGTGTCGATACCAAGCGGGTAGTTAATGTAGATGCTACCAATCAGCCGGTATCCGAAATACTCGATAAGGCTTTTGAAGGAACAGGTATCCATTATGTGGTGGAAGGCAATAATATTGTGCTGACCAAGAACGTAACGGAGCATGCATCCACACAGCAACAGAAACAAATTACGGTGAAAGGTGTCGTGACCGACATGAGAGGCGAGCCTATCATTGGCGCCAGTGTCGTGGAAAAAGGTACGACGAATGGTACAATCACCGATTTGGATGGCAACTTTACTTTGAAAGTGCCAAGCGACGCTATCATTAATATCACCTATGTAGGTTACCAACCGCAGAGCCTCTCTGTCAGCGGACAAACCACTTTCAAGATCAAGATGGAAGAAGAGTCGATGGCACTGGAGCAGGTAGTGGTAACTGCTATGGGTATCAAGAAAAAAGCCGCCTCGCTGACTTATTCTACCCAACAGCTTGGAGGCGACGAACTGACCCGTGCCAAAGACCCCAACATGATTGCCGCCCTTGCCGGAAAATCGGCAGGTGTGCAGATCAGCAAGAGTGCTTCCGGTTTGGGAGGTTCGGCCAAAGTATCTATCCGTGGTATCCGTTCGGCCAACGAAGACGGAAATAACCAGCCGTTGTATGTGATTGACGGTGTGCCTATGCTCAATAGCACCACAGAATCCGTATCTACTGTTATGGGCGGTAAGAATGACGGTGTCAACCGTGATGCGGGTGACGGTATCTCCAATCTGAATCCGGATGATATTGAAAGCATGAGTATTCTGAAAGGTGCCTCTGCTGCTGCATTGTACGGTTCGCAGGCAGCCAACGGTGTGATTCTTATTACGACTAAGAAGGGTAAAGCGGGAATCCAGAGAATTACTTACTCATCCGGTCTGACGGTTGATCATGCGATCAGTTTGCCGGAATTTCAAAATAGTTATGGAGCGAAAGCCGGTTCAAGCTGGGGAGAAAAGGAAAATGTGAAGGACTATGATAATGCCGGAAACTGGTTCAGCAATGGAGTGACCGCTATCAACTCGGTTTCTGTGATGACCGGTAATGAGAAATTGCAGACTTACTTCTCTTATGCCAACACGACCGCCAAAGGTATTGTCGACTCCAACAAGTTGCGTAAGCATAATCTGACTTTGCGTGAGAGCGCTTCCCTTTTCAATGACCGTCTGAAACTGGACGCCAATGCTAACCTGATGGTGCAGACTATTAAAAACTCTCCTACTTCCGGAGGTATCTACCTCAATCCGTTGGTGGACGTTTATGGTTTCCCGCGCGGACAGGACCTGAGCGAATATGCCACTAATTTCGAAAAGTTCGACGAGAATCGTAATATGCCCGTACAGAGCTGGTTTACCACTCCGAGCGAATGGACACAAAACCCATATTGGGTAAAGAACCGTATCTTGAACAACAATAAGCGCTACCGTGCATTGGCCTCCCTGACTGCCAATCTGAAAGCAACCGACTGGCTCAACCTGCAAGCTCGTGGGAATGTGGATTACGTCAGCGATAAGTTTGACCAGAAAATGTATGCGAGCACTTCTCCTGCCATTGTAGGAAATAACGGCCGCTATGTATATGCCGACACACAGAACTTCCTGATTTATGGTGACGTGATGGCTATGTTCAACAAGCATTTCGGAGATTTCTCCGTGAATGCCGCTTTGGGTGGTAGTATTAATGTGCAGACCGAGAATTCATTGACATTGGATTCCAAGACAGCTTCTTTGTATAAACCCAACTTATTCACTGTTCCCAATATTGTAATGAACACCAGTGCTTCTGCCGAGCAAGTGATTGACCGCAGACGTACGATTCAATCCGTATTCGCAACAGCGCAGGTAGGATGGAAAGACGCATTGTTCCTCGACTTGACAGCACGTAATGACTGGTCGTCCACGTTGTCACATACCAATAGTATGGATAAAGGATTCTTCTATCCTTCTGTAGGACTCTCCTGGGTGATCAACGAAAGCTTTAAATTACCGCAATGGATTTCTTTCGGAAAGATTCGCGGATCATGGGCGCAGGTAGGTAACGACTTACCGATTGGTATTACCGATTTGTCTGATATCATCGGGGCCGGAGGAAAGTTGCAGGCAGTAGACGTATATAACAGAGGTGACCTGAAACCGGAAATCAGTAACTCTATTGAATTTGGTCTGGAATGGAGATTGTTCAACAGCCGTGTTGATTTTGATTTTACTTACTACAAGACAGATACTAAGAATCAGTTGCTGAAAGTTCCGACCAGTGCGGGTGAAGATTATGCATACCGTTATATCAATGCAGGTAAGATTCGCAACAAAGGATTTGAAATCACATTGGGAGCTACTCCGGTGCTGACCGAAGATTTCCGTTGGAAAACGACTTTCAATTATTCACAAAACCGTAATAAGGTAGTCGAACTGGCTCCGAATTATACTTCCTTCGTATATGGTGACCCGGGTTTCTCTATGGCATATATGATGCAGATTAAAGAAGGCGGCTCTTTGGGAGACATCTATGGAAATACGTTCGCACGTGACGAACAAGGTAAGATTAAGGTATCCGATGAAGGCAAACCTATTTCAGAGTCAGGTAATAAAACATATCTGGGAAATTGTAATCCGGACTTTCTGTTGAGTTGGGCTAATACCTTCACTTATAAGGGTTTCTCTCTGTATTTCCTGATCGATATGCGCAAAGGCGGTGATGTCATGTCTCTGACACAAGCTACATTGGACGGCAGAGGCGTAACGAAGGCTACGGCTGAAGCACGTGACAGAGGTTATGTGGAAGTTGACGGAACAAGATTTGAGAATGTAGAAGGTTTCTATTCAGTAGTAGGTGACCGTAACGGTATTTCCGAGCGTTATATGTACAGTGCGACCAATATACGTTTACGCGAATTATCTCTGAGCTATTCGTTCCCGTCTACTTTGCTGGCCAAGACTAAGGTATTCACTGGTATCGATGTATCATTGGTGGGACGTAACCTGTTCTTCTTCTACAAAGATGCTCCTTTCGATCCGGATGCTATCTTGTCTGTAGGTAACACTAATCAGGGAGTTGATGTATTCGGTATGCCGACAACCCGTAACATTGGTTTCAACGTTAAATTTACATTCTAACTTTAAAGCAAGCGAATTATGAAAAAAAATCTATATATAGCGAATCTGTTAGTAGCCGGACTGATGACATTTACCGGATGTACGGATGGTTTTGAATCAGATAATGCCAATAAAGCCGGATATACGCCTGAACTTCAGGAATATGATCTTCAGAAATATGTGCTGAACCTCGGAGTCATGCAACAGGGTATTTACTTCAACTACGATTGGGGAAAAGGTACCGACTGGACTTTCCAGACTATACAGAATCTGGGTCATGATATGTTTGCCGGATATTTTCACGATATGAACAACAGTTTCAATGACAAGAACTCTGTATATGCTTTGAATGACGGCTGGACAGGCTCGGCATGGACATATACTTATGGATATATAATGACCGCCGCTCAGAAATCGGAGAAGATCAATCAGGAACAGAAAGGTTTGCTGGGAGTGACCAAAATCCTGAAAGTCGAGTTGATGCACCGTATAGCTGATACTTATGGCCCTATTGTCTACACTAAATTCGGACAGGAAGAGGGTGATAATGTCGATAGTCAGGAAGCCGCTTACCGTCAGTTCTTCAAAGATTTGGACGAAGGAGTCAAACTGATCAACGAATATAAGAAAGCCAATGCCGCTCTTGAACCTTTTGCTGCTGCCGATATTCTGATGCCGGCAGGCAAACGTACACTGTCACAGTGGGTGAAGTTTGCAAACTCTCTCCGCTTGCGGCTTGCAATCCGTGTATCGATGAGTGCCCCTGATCTGGCGAGAGCAGAAGTTGCCAAAGCGATGGATGCAACTGCCGGTGGCGTGTTGGAGAGTGCGGATGAAACAGTTGCCGTTTCTACCGAAAGCGGTTATAAGAATCCGCTGGGAACAGTCAATGAAGGCTGGGGAGAAGTATTCATGGGTGCTACGATGGAGTCTGTTTTGGTAGGATATAATGATCCGCGACTGATTAAGTATTACTCGAAAGCGGAAGGTGGTGATATAAAAGACGAAAAGGGTAATTTGATTATTGCCGAAAGAAATAAGATTGCCGGTACTTATAAAGGTGTTCCCCAAGGAACAGGAGTTACTGTAAAAGACGAGAACCGTTACCGTCTGCATTCCAAGAGTACGATAACCAAACAGACCGATGCTATCTTGATGACTGCTGCCGAAGTATGGTTCCTTCGTGCTGAGGCTGCCTTGCGTGGATTTACTTCCGAAAACGTGAAAGACTGCTACGAGAAAGGTATTACGGTTTCCTGTCAGCAATGGGGAGTGAATGTAGGCGATTATCTCACAAGTGATGCTACTCCTTCCGATTATGTCGATGCCTTCGAAGCAAAATATGATGTGAAAGCGCTGATTAAAGTGACTCCGAAGTGGGATGGAGGTGCTTCTCCGGAAGAGCAACTGGAAAGAATCCTTACACAGAAGTGGATTGCTTGTTATCCTGAAGGCTATGAGGCTTGGACAGAACAACGCCGTACAGGTTATCCGCAGTTGTTCAAAGTCTTTGTGAACAATAGTGGTGGAGCTATCGATACCAACATACGTATTCGTCGCTTGCCATATCCGTCAGACATTCAAAAAAACAATCCTACTCAATATTCTGCTTTGAAGAAAGCTTTGGGAGGTGAAGATAACGGTGGAACTCGCCTCTGGTGGGATACTGGTAGAAATTTCTAGAGGTTTATAAATATTAGGTGTAACTTTTTTTAATTCAAACTTGTTTTCTCCGTGTATTAGGCAAAAAGTAGAGGAGAAAGATTGTGGGGGAGTGAAGTCAAGGGGGGCTTCGCTCCCCTTGACTTAAAATAAAGTTTTATATGAGCTTACGTCCTTAACTTTGTTTCCCTTTCTTTTGTTCTTTTAGCCGGAATATACTTTTGTTTTATGCGTGCTTGCACGAACTGAACGTGTTATTCTGAGTATTTTGAAGGCGAACGTAATATTCAGGGCTTTTTTACCGCTTACCTGAGTGTGAATGCTTATTATCTGACAGCTCCGGAAGTTGAATTGAATCATGGTTACTGCGATTTATTTCTGATGCCGGACTTACTTCGTTATGAGGTGAAGCATAGCTATATCCTTGAACTGAAATATCTGTCTTTAAAAGATACGGCAGAGAAAGCAGAAGCACAAGGGCAAGAGGCTGTGGAGCAGATAAAGGGATATGCAGTTGCCCCAAGAGTACGCCAATTGATACAAGATACCGAGTTACATTGTATTGTAACGCAGTTTCGTGGCTAGGAATTAGAACGGATGGAAGGGGTCTGTCAATAATGTGACTTAGAAAAAGTATTTCCTATTCGTCCGTCATTTGTGTGAGTTAAAAACAGCTAGTCCCTTCACTGTTAACAGGTACTTTTGTCGAGGATGTTTAGGATTATTGGGATAAAGAAGAGTTACAAAACCACTTTGAATAGCCGGTGTCAGATAATTCGTTATAAAAGTGGGGCGATGCTTTAATCCTATTTTCTCCATTAATGCTTTTAATGAATACTGTTCTGTACCGATAGCTTTTATGATTGCTGTAAGTGCTGCACTGAGTTGTTCGGTTAGCATGTTCGGTACTTGTTCGGTACTTGTTCGGTCAACTTGTTCGGTCAACTTTTGTGGGGCGTTGATAATCATTGTTCTATTTTTCAGCTCATTATTTTCTCCTATCATCAGATTCCTGAAAAACAAAATCAAAAAACTCATATCAGATTCAATGCCTTTCCGTACATTTCTATAATTGGCACGAACTAATGCATTGCGAAAATACCAAGAGTTGTCGGCAAACAAGTCATTGTTCACGTCAAAGCCGATGCTGCGTAAATACTTTATAGTAAATACTGCCGTAGTACGAGTGTTACCCTCGCCAAATGGATGAATCTGCCAGATGCCTGATACGAACTTAGCTATATGTACCACTACATCGTCCATAGATAAGCCTTGGTATGAGAAGGTCTTTTCTTGCTCCAAGTCATATTCTAATGCCCTGCGTAAATCCTCAGAGTTGACGTAAAGTACCGTATCACCACGAAGTACCCATTCTTTTTTCGTTATATCATAGTCGCGAATTTTTCCGGCAAACTTAAATATCTCTTCAAATAATCTGCGGTGAATGGAAGTGAATCCTGCCACGGAAAAAGCAAACGATTGTTCGTTTAAGATTCGGGCAATATTGGCAGATACCTTATCCGCTTCCTCAGTCTCTTCATCTTGTAAAGTACGCGCAGTCTTTGATTGATAGTATCCATTGATGAGTTTCTTCACCTCATCAATGCTTATATCACCTTCGATATGCTTTACAGCTGTATCTTTAAGATAATCAGATGTCTGTAATCCATCTACAGCTTGTAAGCCGATAGCTGTTTTCCAAGCTGAAGCCTTTTCTTTTTTGTCAGGCTCGCTGCCACGGATGTATGATTCAAAATCTATGTCCATTTGTATCCAATCTTAAATAACCGTGAGCTTACTATAAACTAACGGTTAATTCTTTGAAAATAAGTAATAGCAGTAGTAGACTTATGGTCTTCAGTTATAATATTTACTGGATTTTACCGCTAAATTCATTGAAAGCAAAATTACTGAAATTTATTGTTTAGCAGGCGATTTCTGCCAAGAAATCACCAAATAACAAGAGAAATTCTGAAACGGTGGATGATGAGCTCAAAAATATTGTTCGGATAGGACATCTCAGACATAGATCTTTCTCACACCATTCAGCCTTTTCAGTCTCGTTCGCAAACGCCCTGATAGAAGGGGATAGAGGCTGAAGTCGCTATTTTGTACCCCGTCTTTGGAAGCCTCTGAGCGAGAGTTATTGATTTCAGCTCTTTCAGTCGGAAAAAATAAGAGCTTCGAACACTGTTAGTCTTAGGCTCAACAGAGCCTGTGTTTATCTCAATTTGAGGCTCCATTCGGTATAAACAGAGGGTCTGTCCAGAGTAAACAGACCCTCTGTTTGTTTCTGAACTATTGGTTTGTCTTTACTCTTTTGAAATAAGCCGGCATCCCACTTACTTTTATCTCGGTGGTGAGTAACCTTTACCTCGGTGGCGAATGAAACTCATCTCCGAGCTTACAGAATTTACCCCACGTGTTGAGGGACTATAACTTGTATGCAGAGTCGCTATAGTAAACAAACTATGGTTTTTATGTATTATCAACGCTGAAAGGACTGAAATCAGTTACTCCCGTTCAGAGGTTCCTAAATGCGGGGTACAAAATAGCGCATTCAGCCTCTATCCCCTTCTATCAGGACGTTTGCGAACGAGACTGAAAAGGCTGAATGCGAAGAGTGACTCAATAAGAGGGTGGAGTGGAGGTAGTACATCTTTGCTCCAAATCTTGTACCGGAATCAGACAACTTAAGTACTTATCACAATCCAGTCTTGTACTTATTCGGAAGTACTCTTATAGAAGTTTGATTCCCTCTTGTATAAGGGATTTGCTCATTATTATTTCGAAATGAAGCTTACCGTAGTTTGGAGTTGATGTCTTTATTTTAAAAGGGACGACCCCTTCCTTATGAAAAAGAAAGAGGCCGTGGGGATAAAAAAAGACTGGTGGGGTATTTATAAATAGATTAGGATTTATTGTTTTTGCTTAGATGTTGGATGAATATCTCTTCTGACTGATATTCTTCTGCTATCTGTTTTATTCTTTCATCAGTTTGATCTAATATGTAATTTAGTTCTGTTTCGTCGAAACAATCTCCTAAGTGTATGGGAGTATGTAGTAAATCTGAATTCTGATTTGTTTCTGTTGTTAATTGTTGTCTATGAACTGTGACTTCAATTTCTCCCTTTTCATCTGTAGTGAAAAGTAAGTTGTATTTTTCTATCAGGGCAATGAATTCTTTTAAGAACTTGTATTCTATTTCGGTTAATACTTTTATCATATTTGTTCGTTTGGTGTTTATTTTATACTTGGCAAAGTTCTAATTTCTTTTTGAACTTTAGAATGAAAGTAATATGATTTTTATTCCATTTGCTAAGTTGGAATATTCCTTTTATTCATATTACCACATCTATTCGTTTTTTTCGTATATTTGCTTCGAACGAAACTTTTCATTTGTATATTTGTTGGATTTTAAAAAGAAAAAAGAATCATGGAAGCAGAAGAATTAACTGTTGGGAGAGTTCATCATGGACATAACATACGTCGTTTTCGTATAGAAAAGAATATGAATCAGGAGGTTTTAAGCCAATTAGTACATTTATCACAATCAGCAGTATCTAAATATGAGCAGATGAGAGTGATTGATGATGAAATGTTACACCGCTTTTCACGGGCATTGGGAGTCCCTTTCGAGTATCTGAAGAGTTTGGAAGAGGATGCGCAGACGGTGGTGTTTGAAAATAATACGGTGAATGATTCGGAACAATATACAGGTGGAGCAAAGATTAGTTTGGGTACAGTTAAATCCTATACGGAAGATAGCGACAATAGTACTGATAATAGAGTCAACAACTTCAATCCTATCGAAAAAATCACTGAACTCTACGAACGTCTGCTGAAAGAGAAGGATGAAAAGTACGCAGCACTGGAACGTCGTTTGCAAAATATAGAGCAGAGCTTGCAGAAATAAAGAACAAATATAATGAAAGGAATCGTGATATGATGAAACAAATACCCTATGGATTGACGGACTTTGCCCGAATTCAAAAGGACAATTATTACTATGTAGATAAGACCATGTTCATCGAGAGAATCGAGATGCAACCGGCTTATCTTTTCCTGATTCGTCCTCGTCGGTTTGGAAAGAGTTTGACTTTGGCTATGTTGGAGGCTTATTACGATGTAGTATATGCTAATGACTTTGATGAGCTATTCGGGCATCTTTATATAGGTCAACATCCAACCCCGAAGCATAATTGTTATCTCATTATGCGGTTCAACTTTTCGGAAGTAAGTTCTAATGTCAATGAAGTAGAGCGATCATTTAAATTGCATTGCTGTAGTAAGCTTAGGGATTTTGTGTTCAAATATGAAGATCTTTTGGGAAAAGAAATTTGGGATGTTCTCGATGAAGAGATACAGCAAGATCCGGGTGCTTTTTTATCAGCTATCAATTCTTATGCTTCCCGTAAAGGAAATCTACCTATTTATCTCCTTATTGATGAATATGATAATTTTACGAATACGATTCTTTCGACCTATGGTACAGAGTATTATCAAAAGGCGACTCATGGTGAAGGCTTCGTTCGTGGATTCTTTAATGTGATAAAGGCTGCTACCACCGGTACGGGGTCCGCTCTTCAGCGTATGTTTATCACAGGAGTGAGTCCTGTCACGATGGATGACGTCACCAGTGGTTTTAATATAGGAACCAATATTACGACTGATCCTTGGTTTAATGATTTAGTAGGTTTCAGTGAAGCGGAACTGCGTGAAATGCTTACTTATTATAAAGAACAGGGAGTGCTCATGCAAACGGTAGATGAGACAATTGTCATGATGAAACCCAACTATGACAATTACTGCTTTAGTAGAAGTAGATTAGCAGATTGTATGTTTAACTCCGATATGGTGCTTTACTTTATGAAATCTTTTGTATTGCATGGAGAAAAGCCTGATGAAATTGTAGACCCCAACATTCGTACTGACTTTAATAAATTAGCTTACTTGATTCGACTTGACCACGGATTGGGGGAGAACTTCTCTGTTATTAAAGAAATAGCCGAGCAGGGAGAAATAACTACGGACATTGCTACACACTTTTCCGCATTGGAAATGACGGATGTACGCAATTTCAAGTCTTTGTTATTCTATTTCGGACTTCTTTCTATTAAAGGAGTCGATATGGTGGGAAGACCCATTCTGCATGTCCCGAATCTGGTGGTCAGAGAACAGCTTTTTAGCTTTTTGATCCAAGGATATATCAAACATGATATTTTTAAGATTGATATGAACCGGATGACGATGTTATTTGAGAACATGGCTTTCAGAGGAGACTGGAAACCGTTGTTTAATTTTATAGCAGAGGCTATCCGTGAGCAAAGCCGTATTCGCGAATATATAGAGGGCGAAGCACATATTAAAGGCTTTTTGTTGGCTTATTTAGGTATGTACCGTTATTATCAACTGTATCCGGAATACGAACTGAATAAAGGTTTTGCCGACTTCCTTTTCAAACCTAGTCCGTCGGTTCCTGTAATGCCGCCATTAACTTATCTGCTCGAAGTGAAGTATGCAAAAGCTGGTGCTTCGGAGAAAGAAATAAGGGCACTTGCCGATGAGGCGCGGGAGCAGTTACTTCGTTATAGCCAGGATGAATTGGTAGCGGAGGCTAAAGCGAAAGGCGGACTAAAACTAATTACGATAGTGTGGTGTAGTTGGGAACTTGTGCTACTGGAAGAAGTACTTTAGATTCCTACTGCCTTTATCCCCTTCAAGTAGTTCCAGCATTAGTTTCAAGCGAATGAAACTTTCAGTGAGAGCAAACGTTTGCTCTCACTCTGTTACCACAGTTGCTCCCATTGCTGCAACCCTCATGAATAAAGGGATATAGATAAACTGTTAGAGCATGAGAGCAAAACTGCTATCAAATCACTGTGGAGGCTATATAATGTATCTGCCCGAATCATTTATACTGTACACGAAAAAACAGTAACAATTGAGGTGATTGCCGTGCGGAGCTAAGAGCCTTACAGGTAAAAATAGGAATGGCTACGTTTGTTATTTATAGATTTGTACAGGAAGTTCCCCTCTTAATGCCCCTAAAGCATTAAATGCTAATGACTCCATTTCCCCTTCACCGGGATAGACATGTATAGGGGCTAAGAAAGAGATTCTTTTCTTCAATCTTGAAATGATATAGTCCGAATAAGCAATACCTCCTGTCAGCAGAATGGCATCTACTTTCCCGTAGAGTACGGTGGCGGCTCCGCCAATGGCTTTCGCAACATTATATATCATGGCATCCAGTATCAGTTCAGCTTTTTTGTCACCTTCTTCTATGGCTTTGATAATGGCGGGAACATCGGTAGTGCCCAGATGGGCCGTCAGTCCGGCACGTCCGGAGATACGCTTCTTTAATTCATCTTTCGTGAACTGTCCGCTATAACAAATATCGATCAACTGACCGGCAGGAAGGGTGCCAGCCCTTTCCGGCGAGAAAGGCCCTTCGCCGTCTAAAGCATTATTGGCGTCAATAGCTTTGCCATGCTGATGAACGGCTATAGAGATACCGCCACCTAAGTGACAGATTATCAAGTCCAGTTCTTCATATTTCGTTCCCTGCTCCTTTGCGAAGCGGCGGGCGATTGCTTTCTGATTCAAGGCGTGCCAGATGGTGATCTTAGGCATCAGCGGAGAACCCGAAATACGCGCTACATCTTCCAGTTCATCCACCACTCCCGGGTCTGCGATGAAAGCCGGGCAATCAGGAAGGGAAGCGGCCAGTTCGGCTGCAATCAGTCCGCCTAAATTGCAGGCATGGGTACGCATGGCGTGCAAAGTATCTTGCTTCATGGCTTCGTTGACTGCGTAGACTCCTCCCGGAATGGGTTTGACGAGGCCGCCGCGTCCGATGACAGCATCGAATGCAAAGGGTATTCCATTTGCCTCTAATTCCTGAAGAACCAGATTCTTACGAAATTCAAACTGGTCTATCACCTGTGGATAAACGGATAATTCTTCGACCGTATGCTTGATGTTACGGACGAGCAACGGAGTTTCGTTCTCGTAGACTGCTATCTTCGTAGAAGTGGAGCCGGGGTTGATGACCAGAATCTTCATATCTTTGGAGTTATAAGGTTTGAATTATGATTAACGGTTCAGGTTGAGCTTCTCTCTGCATTCGCAGCCGGCCACTTGCAGGCAGGCCATTGCGATGCTGTAATATTTCGATAAGCCGGAATCACTGCGGGAAGGGAGTACTACCGGACAGATAGGTCCTTGCAACAATCCTGCCATATCCGCATTGGCAAACAGGGAGACGGACTTGTAGAACGCATTTCCCGATTCTATATTGGGGAAAATCAGCACATCCGCCTGTCCGTTGATAGGCGAAACAATTCCTTTGATGTTCCCGCTCGCCTGCTCACAGGCAGTGCGTACATCCAGCGGACCGTCGATGATTACATTTCCGAACTCTCCCGCTTCGGCAAGCTCCACGATATTTACATAATCCAGCGAATGCGGGAATTTGGCGCTTACTTTCTCGGTGCAGTGTATCAGTGCGACGCGAGGCTGCTCGATACCGAAATGGCGGCAAGTGCAGATGGCATACCAGATCATTTCAATCCGTTGTTGCAGCGTGGGGCGTGGAATCACTGCGGCATCGGAGAAGAACAGCAGTTTATGGTAAGTCGGAATCTCCATCACCGCCAAGTGCGTGAGGATTTTCCCTTTGGGGAGCAGTCCTTTCTCTTTGTCGAGGATGGCGTGCAGCAGATTGTCCGTGTTGATGATACCTTTCATTAAAATATCCGCTCCCCCTTCACGCACGATGCGGACAGCTTCGCGTGCCGCTTCGTCCGAATCTTCGATGTGAATGGTCTTCACATAGTCGGGATATTGCTTCAAGGCAGGATATTTTTCCAGAATAGCCGAATCCCCGATCATGAGAAACTCTGCAATTCCTTCTTCCAAAGCACGGGTAATGGCATATTCCGTATTAGGGTCGTTGGCGCAGACTACGGCAATTCGTTTCCTACGATTCTGTTGTTTAAGATGGGCTGTTAGCTGGGCAAAGTTCTGAATAGGTTCCATAACGTTAGATTTTTAGCAAATATCAGAAAAATCATTGAGAAAATAATACTCATAACCCGAAAAATTGCGCCTGTTATGTAACATTTTGTTATATTTTAGTTGTTTTAGTGTGTAGATATACACCGAACCGTTTTTTCCTGTATTTTTGCAAATGAATCCCCCTTAAACTTTAAAACAAAATGAAACAGTTCAGAAATCTATTATTTATTAGCACATTACTCCTTTGTTGGGTACTCGTTTCCTGCAAAACGACAAGAGTTGCTTCCTCCGGCTGGTCGCTGGTATGGGAAGAGAATTTTAATCAGAAGAAAGGCTTTGACCCGCAGGTCTGGAGCAAGATTCCGCGAGGGAAGGCCGATTGGAATAATTATATGACGGACTTTGATTCCTGCTTTGCCATGCGCAAAGGCAAGCTGGTGTTAAGAGGCATTGCCAATCAGACGCTGCCCAATGATACGGCACCTTATCTGACAGGAGGCGTTTATACCAAAGGTAAAAAGGCATTCCTTGACGGACGCATCGAAATATGTGCCAAGCTGAATGCCGCAAAAGGAGCATGGCCGGCTATCTGGCTGCTGCCCGAAAATGCCAAATGGCCGTCGGGAGGCGAAATAGATGTGATGGAGCGTCTGAATGACGACTCTATCGCTTATCAGACAGTTCATTCTCATTATACGTACACTTTGGGCATCAAGGATCATCCCAAGTCACACTCCACAGGAGTCATCCATCCCGATCGCTATAACGTTTTCGCTGTAGAAATGTATCCGGACAGTCTATCGTTCTATGTCAACGACATACATACGTTTACTTATCCCCGCATACAGACGCAGAAGGAAGGACAATTCCCGTTCGACCAGCCGTTTTATCTGCTGATCGATATGCAGTTGGGCGGTTCGTGGGTCGGAGCAGTCGATCCCAAAGACCTTCCGGTAGAAATGGAAGTAGACTGGGTGCGTTTTTATCAGCGAAAGTCACTCAAATAAAACATTAAATATGAATATTCAACTTCCTTCTTTTTTACAGAAAGGTGATAAAGTAGTGATTGTGTCACCTTCCAGCAAGATAGACAAAGAGTTTCTGAAACGTGCGAAGAAACGGCTTGAATCATGGGGATTGAAAGTCTCTGTGGGGAAATATGCCGGTGGTTCTTCCGGACGTTATGCCGGAACGATCCGGCAACGTCTGCAAGACTTGCAGAGTGCGATGGATGATCCGAAAGTGAAAGCTATTCTTTGCAGCAGAGGAGGATACGGGGCTGTGCATCTGGTGGACAAGATTGACTTCACCGCCTTTCGTGAACATCCGAAGTGGTTGCTGGGATTCAGTGACATCACTGCCTTGCATAATTTATTTCAGAAGAATGGATATGCCTCCCTGCATTCGCTGATGGCGCGTCATCTGAGCGTGGAGCCGGAAGAAGACCCTTGCGTAGCCTATCTGAAAGATATTCTCTTTGGTAATCTGCCCATTTATACTTGCGAAAAGCATAAACTGAACAGGCAAGGTACGGCCGAAGGTATCCTGCGTGGCGGAAATATGGCGGTAGCTTACGGGCTGCGCGGCACTCCTTATGATATTCCTGCCGAAGGAACCATCCTGTTTCTCGAAGATGTCAGTGAACGTCCCCATGCGATTGAGCGCATGATGTACAATCTGAAACTGGGCGGTGTGCTTGAAAAACTCTCCGGACTCATTATCGGTCAATTTACCGAATACGAAGAAGACTGTTCGTTGGGTAAGGAGCTATATCCCGCTTTGGCCGATTTGGTGAAAGAATATGACTATCCGGTTTGTTTTAATTTCCCGGTAGGTCATGTGACGCATAATTTGCCGCTTATCAATGGCGCGAAAGTGGAATTGACCGTTGGAAAGAAAAATGTGGAGTTAAAGTTTATTTGTTAATAATCCATTCTATCTGAACGATACTGTGGTGAAAATGACTAATTTTGAGGCTTCATATAGATAAAAGGACGATGAAAAAGAAATCTATGATAGTGTTGACGAGTGCCTTTGTATTATTATCTGCTTTTTCTTGTGGAGGAGGCGGCAAGGCAACTGGTACGAATGAACAAAGTGAAAAAGTGGTGGTAAATGTACCTCAGTTTGATGCGGACAGTGCCTATTTGTATGTAAAGAATCAGGTAGATTTTGGTCCCCGTGTCCCCAATACGAAGGAGCACGTAGCTTGTGGCAATTATCTGGCCGGAAAGCTGGAGGCTTTCGGTGCGAAGGTAACGAATCAGTATGCCGATCTGATTGCCTATGACGGCACACTGTTGAAGGCGCGGAACATCATCGGCTCTTACAAACCGGAAAGTAAGAAGAGAATAGCGTTGTTTGCACATTGGGATACCCGTCCGTGGGCGGATAATGATGCTGACGAAAAGAATCACCATACCCCTATTCTGGGAGCCAATGACGGAGCAAGCGGAGTGGGAGCCTTGTTGGAAATCGCCCGGTTGGTCAATCTGCAACAGCCGGAACTGGGCATTGATATCATCTTTCTGGATGCGGAAGACTACGGAACTCCTCAATTCTACGAGGGAAAGCACAAGGAAGAGGCTTGGTGTCTCGGCTCGCAGTATTGGTCGCGCAATCCTCACGTGCAAGGGTATAATGCCCGTTTTGGTATCTTGCTCGATATGGTGGGTGGTGAGAACAGCGTATTTCTGAAAGAAGGATATTCCGAAGAGTTTGCTCCGGATATCAACAAGAAAGTATGGAAAGCGGCTAAAAAAGCAGGTTATGGGAAAACCTTCATCGATGAGAGAGGCGATACCATCACCGACGACCATCTGTTTATTAACCGTCTGGCTCGTATCAAGACAATCGATATTATTCCCAATGATCCGGAAACAGGCTTCCCTTCGACTTGGCATACCATTCATGATAATATGGACCATATCGACAAGAATACGCTGAAAGCCGTCGGACAGACAGTGCTGGAAGTGATTTATAATGAAAAGTAAATAGTTAACTAGTAAACCGTAAATAACTTCATGTCAATTAATGAATTACAAGACGAAGTGATTGCTGAATTCAGCGACTTCGATGACTGGATGGACCGCTACCAGCTGCTCATTGACTTAGGTAATGAACAGGAACCGCTCGACGAAAAGTATAAGACCGAACAGAATCTGATCGAAGGCTGCCAGAGCCGTGTATGGCTTCAGGCGGACGATGTGGATGGAAAAATCGTGTTTAATGCGGAAAGTGACGCTTTGATTGTGAAAGGAATCATTGCTTTATTGATCAAAGTCCTTTCGGGGCATACGCCCGATGAAATACTGAATGCTGATCTTTATTTTATCGATAAGATAGGTTTGAGAGATCATTTGTCTCCTACCCGTAGCAATGGGTTGCTGTCGATGGTAAAGCAGATACGTATGTATGCGCTGGCATTTAAGGCAAAAGAAGGGAAATAAAGATAATAAATTTAGGCACGGATTACGCGGATTACACGGTTTTAAGAGATGCATCTGGCAGAAACCGTGTAATCCGCGTAATCCGTGCCTAAAAAAATATAAGCTTTTCCCCTTGTTTAATCGCAAATTTCCTCCTGATATTCCAGTATATCTGCCGGCTGGCAGTCCAGTACTTTGCAGATAGCCTCCAGCGTAGAGAAACGGATTGCCTTAGCTTTTCCGGTTTTTAATATAGAAAGGTTGGCGGGGGTGATATCTATTTTCTCCGCCAGCTCGCCCAGAGATATTTTTCTGCGCGCCATCATGATGTCAAGGTTTACTATAATTGCCATAATTTTATTTTCTCGGTTTGGGTTAAATGGTCAGTTCTTGTTCTTCTTTCATTTTCAGTCCGATAGCGAATGTTTCGGCTACAATCAGGCAACCGAGTCCCAATAATAAATCAGTCGTCTGTAGCGCCAGGGGAGCGATGATATAATGTTCAAGCGCGAATACTTCTTTCAGTCCCCAGTAGTTGACGACCTGCGGAATCAGGTAAAACACGAAGGACATAATCAGCAGACTACCCAGCCAGCGCAGGCGGCGGACATTCTTCCATTCGAATATCTGCGATTTGTTGATGCTCAGAATCAGCATGACAAAGATAATAAGTGCGGAGATGGTGAGCAGTGCATTCATCAGCGAACAGGAACTGCTGATAATCAGGTAACTGTAATTCACTTCTTTTCCGGTGCGTACCGCCATTTGCGTATACATGACGGGCACTTTCTCATTGTTTTGGGCATTGATGATCGTATCCGGTTTGATCATGGCGATCGTAGGTACGACATCCACAAAACGGAAATCTCCTGCAAGCATAGGTCTGTCACATGCTTTCGATTCCTTGTGCTGTTCTTTGGCCAGACTCATTCCGGCTTTCATTCCTGTTCCGAACTGGTATCCTGTGGTATACAGAGAAAGTCCCAGAACAATGAATACCAATATGCTGAGAATATTCAAACGTCTTTTCATCGCTGTTATTTTTTAGTCCGTGATATTTGTTTCTTCTTTCCAGGGATAATGGACGGTCGTACGACGCATCGCCCAGATAACTCCTGCCAGTATCAAAACTGCTACAAAAATAGCAATTAGATAGGAGGTAGTGTCCATCAGATCGCTCATATTTTCAGCTTCCGGATATTTCGTGCTAAGAAATACGGATAACGAATTATTCAGTATATGCATCAGTGTGCAGGGGATGAGGCTGGCAGTCTTGTAATACGTCCATGCAAACAGGATACCGATCAGGAATGCCGGAAGTATCTGGGCAGGATTGATATGGAAAACACCGAATAAAAGGGCTGAAAGCAGAATTGCCTTTGTCGGGCTGTACTGCTGTAGCAATGCTTTGGTGATGGCTCCGCGAAATAGCAGTTCTTCGAGTACGGGACCTATGACGGCTATGGCAAGAATGCCTCCCCAGCCGGACTGGAGGATATCGAAGGATTGTTCCATGATGTTGGGAATCCACTTCATCAGTTCTGCCAATGCGGATACGACGAAGCCACAGGTGAGGACAGCCAATGCACTGAAGAACAGATACGAGGATGAAACGGGCGACCAGGTTATTTTCTTTGTGCTGATGTATCCGGCTTTCCATAAATAGATACCCATCATCAGCTGACCGGCCAGTTGCGCCGGAATCATAAGCATGGTAATGAGCGTGTCTTTGTCTAAGTTTCCGGTAGTGGCTACCAGATAAATCACACAGGGGATCATGACTAAAATGGGAGCAATGATCTGTGCGATAAGCAGATTCAGTAATATCAGTTTAATAGCAGTTCTCATATTTGTAGTATTCTTAGTATTCTTGGATGGGATACAAAGATAATCGTTTGTTATTTACTGGCAATGAAGCTGCACAGAAACATGGCTATCATTGAGATGGATACTACCAGCATCGATATACTCATTAATGACTTTTTCATAAAGTGTTATTTTTTAATAGATGATTAAATAGAAAATGTTTGTTTTTCGATGATTATTTATCGTTTATCGATATGCAAATGTAGAGGTAAGTTTTGAGTTGGCAAAGGAAAAAGAGATTTTATTTATCGAAAAACAATAAAAAAGATATGTTTTTCGATATTAACGGACTCGTTGCAGCCGAAAAGAGGCTTATTAATGTGGTTAATTTAGAGAAAAAGGGGGATCATTTCTCCTGTTTGGCAGCGAGTAGAATGGCTTCAGTTTCTTCCGCATCTTTGTGAAGCTGTGCGATTAGTTCGTCGATACTATCGTATTTCAGTTCGGGGCGTGTCCGCTTCACGAAAGTAAGCCGGATAAATTTGTCGTAAATGTCGGAGTGGAAATGAAGGATATTCACTTCGATTGTGCGGTTGGGACCATTTCCGATGGTAGGGCGGACGCCTATATTCAGCATTCCCATATAGGTCTTCCCGTCGAATGTGACCCATACGGCATAGACTCCGTCTGCGGGAATCAGTTTGTCGGGATCATCCACGCTTAAATTGGCAGTCGGAAAACCGATCTTCCGGCCTACCTGATAGCCGCCTACTACCGTTCCGTCCAGAAAGTATTCATAGCCCAGACAGCGGGCAGCTACGTCTACATCTCCCTGATGCAGCAACTTGCGGATTAAAGAAGAACTGACCGGAGCACTTTGGATGGTATCTATCTGTATATCATCTGTGTAAGCCTGTGCACGGATGACCTCAATGCCGATTGCCTGCCCGTAGCGTACATAATCGTCAAATCCTTCGCTGCGGTTGTGACCGAAACGGTGATCGTATCCTATCACCAGATACTTTACCTGATAACGTTCTTTTAGTATCTGAGTCATGAATTCTTTGGCGGTCAGACGGGAGATGTCGGGTGTAAAATCGAGCATCAGGCAATAATCTACTCCCGTGCCTGCGAGCAGGTTTGTTTTTTCTTCGGGAGTAGTTAAAAGTTCCGGATGGTAAGCGGCGTTCATCACTTTGCGCGGATGAACGGGGAATGTGACTAATGCAGAACGCAGACCTTTGGCTGCCGCTATCTCCTTCACCTGTTGAATCAGATAGCGATGTCCCATGTGTACTCCGTCGAAGAAACCGATGGTAGCTACGCATGGTTCGGGAATCATAGCCGATGTGTCATTTATAATCTGCATACTTACATTCTCATTTTTTTCTGAAAAGATGGCTCCAGTCTTCACCGGCTTTCGGTGTGTAGGTCGAGATACCCAGTTCCTGAGCTACTTTACAGTTAATTTCGGAATCGTCAATAAAAAAAGTCTCTTTCGGGTCAATACCCGCATCTTCGGTCACCGCCTTGAATATTTCCGGTTCGGGCTTGGCCATTTTCATTTCATAAGAGAGATACGTCTTCTCAAAATAGTCCTCTACTTTGAACGTACGGTAGGGGAAGGCATTCTTGCATACCCATTTCCAGTGGATGTCATTGGTGTTGCTGAGCAGATAGACTACGTATTTCTCGCGTAGTTTGAGCAGCAAGTCGAGCTTGTAGGTCGGGATGTCTACCAGAAAGCTGTTCCAGGCTGCGTCGATCTGCTTGTCGCTTACCATCTTTCCCATCATCTCCCGAATGCCGTCACGGAATTCGGCAGGAGTGATCAGTCCTTTCTCCTGCTGCAAAAATATTCCGTCCAGCTGGTGGGTGCAGAACTTTTCTTCTATGTTCTGGAACCCGATCTTTTTAAAGTTCTCAATACAACGTTCGCGGTCGAGATTTATCAGTACACCGCCTAAATCAATAAGTAAGTTTTTAATTCCTTTACTTTTCATTATTTTCTCATTTGTGAATACTACGTTGAACAAGGCGAATAAGTTCTCCAACCCATAACACCGTGGACGAAACGCCTATAATCAGAAGCCACGTCTGCCAGTCGAGCGGCTCTGTGCGGAATACAGCTCCACCGAACTGTACAATCAGAAATTGTCCGACCAGAATGGCCAGAACAATCAACTCCATGCCATACGATTTGGAAAGTCCCTTGAATGCCGAGTCGGTAGTGCCGAATACGCGGGCATTGAACAGGTTCCAGAATTGCAGCATGACAAAGAAAGTGAAGAAAATGGTGAGGTTATGTACATCCATACCTTGTGCGCTGTGGTCGAAATAATAAATCATTCCGAGCAATACGGCGAGGAAGATCGTACCTACACCTAATATATTGTTACGCATCGCTTTGCTGATGATAAAGTCAGTGCTGCGGCGCGGCTTTTCCTGCATGACGGTTTCGCTGGGAGGGATGGAAGCGAGGGCCAAAGCGGCAAAAGTATCCATGATCAGGTTCACCCACAGCATTTGTGTCACTGTCAGCGGAAGTTCCGTTCCGATCATCGATCCCAATAACACGATCAGCAAGGCTACAAAGTTGATTGTCAGCTGGAATACGATGAAACGCTGGATATTCTTATAAAGAGAACGTCCCCACATGACAGCGGTGCCGATACTGTTGAACGAGTCGTCGAGCAGCGTGATGTCACTGGCTTCTTTGGCTACGGACGTACCTGTACCCATTGACAGACCAACTTGGGCATGATTCAGGGCAGGCGCATCGTTCGTTCCGTCTCCGGTTACGGCGACTACGGCTCCTTTTTGTTGGAGCAGCTGCACAAGACGTTGTTTGTCCGTCGGGCGGGCACGAGACATGATTTTGAGGTCCATCACACGGTCCAGCGCTTCTTCGTCACTCAGTTCGGCAAAGGCAACACCGGTGATACGGTTCCGGTCGGTATCCGTTTCCGGTTGCCACAGTCCGATCTGACGGGCAATTTCCGTCGCAGTTCCCGGTGTGTCACCGGTAACGATCTTGATGCCGATACCAGCCGACTGGCATTTGGCCACGGCGGCGGGTACATCCGGACGAATCGGGTCTGAGATGGCTACGACTCCTAAGAAATTAAGGTCGTTGGCAGACACCAGTTCCGTGCAGTCATTCGGTTCGTTTTCTCCTACTATTTTGAAGGCAAAGCCGAGTGTGCGCATTGCCATATTCTGATAATTCAGCAACTGGGCTTCTACTGTCGAACGATATTCGACGGCATCTACCCGTCGGCCGTCCAGCACGACTTCCTTACATTTGCCAAGCACGATTTCGGGTGCTCCTTTTATATAAAGTACTTTCTTTCCGATGATCGGAGACTCGACGAGAGTCGCCATAAATTTACGTTCGGTCGAGAAGGTGAGCTGGTCGAGGATGCGGGCGTGTTCACGGAGTTCGAGATAATTTCTTCCCTGACTGTTGAGCCATAATAACAGGGCGACTTCCGTAGGGTTACCAACACCTTTCGGCTTTTCGCCCGTTGCCGCTTCTTCGAGGAAAGCGGTTGAGTTGGCGCTGATCCCTTCTGCGACGAGAGCGCTGATATCATCATCGCCCAGGTTGCCGCCATTCTTGATTCCGTAGAAATTGGGTTCGTGTACCTGCATCAGGTTTTGAGTCAGTGTACCCGTTTTGTCCGTACAGATCACGGTGATAGCTCCCATCGTCTCGCAGGCATGCATCTTTCGTACCAGATTGTTGGTCGAGAGCATACGGCGCATATTCAGGGCCAGGCTGAGTGTTACGCTCATGGGCAATCCTTCGGGGACGGCTACTACAATCAAAGTAACAGCCATCATGAAATATTTGAGGGTCCGTTCGAAAACCGGAAGCCACTCGTGCCAGCCGTTCAGCGAACTGAAATCAAAGTACAACAGTACATCTTTTACAAAGAAGATAAGGAAGGCAAGTCCGGCAACGGTAAAACCGATTTTACCGATCAGGTTCGCGAGCTTGGTCAACTGTATATTCAGAGGGGTCGGTTCCAGATTTTCTTCGGTGCTTTGGCGTGCTACCTTGCCGATTTCTGTGGCATCTCCCACGTGCAGTACGCGCATGGTGCCGTGTCCGTCCACCACTGTCGTTCCGCGCATCACTAAGTTGGAGGCATAGGTTGCTTCTTCGTCAAAGTCCGCTTCGATCACAGTCTTGTTGATTACCGGTTCTCCGGTCAGGTTGGATTCGTTCACTTGCAGGGAGATCGCTTCCAGCAGCTGGCCGTCGGCAGGAATCTCTTCGCCTGTTTCCAGTATGATAATATCGTCTACAACGACGTCTTTACGTGGGATTTCCTGTACGTGTCCGTTGCGAATCACTTTTACGAGTGTTTCTTCATTGACGGCATTCAGTAAGTCGAATTTTTTATTGGCATCATATTCGAAAAAGAAGCCGATACCTGTGGCTAATAAGATGGCAGCTATGATTCCGATAGTTTCGGCATATTCATTTTCGATGATGGAAATGATCAGTGAAAATACGGCGGCTACCAACAATACCCGCACAACCGGATCTTCAAACTTTTCGAGATAGAGCTTCCATAAGGAAGGACGCTTGGGGGGTGTTAACAGATTGACACCGTTCTTTTCCCTGCTTTGTAGGACTTCGTCATCCGTAAGGCCTACATGATAATAATCGTCTTTTTTTGTAGTACTCATGCAAATACATGCGTTTGATTAGGACCGCAAAAATACAACATAAAATTGTGATAAAATGTTTAATTAAAACTTTTTATGAAGTTACTTTATTCGGGACGTCCGCAAGTACGATAGGGAATGGTAAACCAGAACGTTGATCCCTTGCCTTCTACGGAGTCTGCACCGATTTGCCCCTCCAATTTGTTTACGATGGTTTTAGAGATGGAAAGTCCCAGCCCCGTTCCTTTCTTGTCTTTGTTCAGCTTCACAAAACGGCCGAAAACTTCCGGTAGTTTGTCGGCAGGGATTCCTGCTCCCGAGTCGGTGACATAAAAATAAAGTTCGGTATCTCTTGCCTCATAACCGATGCTGATCGTTCCCTCCTGCGTGAATTTAATGGCGTTGGTGGTAAAATTGGAGAGCACCTGCGCGACACGGTTCCGGTCGGTCTCTATGCTACAGGAGGGAAGGCTTGGTTCTGCTATTATTTGAATATTTCCTCCTGCATCGTTGACTTTCATTTGGAAAAGCTGTCGCAGGTCGGATAGTAACAGGTTGATATCTACCTTTGTATATACAAATTCGAGTGTGCCGGCTTCTATTTTCGACATATCCAGGATATCGTTCACCAGTTGCAGCAGCAGATCGGCATTCATTTTTATGATTTCCTGATATTGTGCCTTTTCTTCTTCCGTATTGGCGCTGGCAAGTATTTCTGCAAATCCCGTGATGGCGTTGAGAGGCGTGCGGATTTCGTGACTCATATTGGCGAGGAAGGCAGACTTCGAAAGGTCGGCATTTTCTGCTTTCTCTTTGGCCAGTGTCAGTTCTTTTTCGGCTTGTTTAAGTTGGGTGATGTCATGCACCGTGAGTACCATGTTCTCTTCTTCGTTAAGGAGAAAATAGGAACCGGATATTACGGCGTCACATTCTACAGATTTCTTTTCGGAGGTAAGCACGTTCAGAGTAGCTTCCAGATCAGTGAAGCCTCTTCTTTGTTCGAAAGCCTGACGGATGGCACAACGTATGGGGCAGGAACCGCAGTAAGCATGAGTACCGCAGCCTCCTTCCGCCGATAATGCGTTGCGGCATTGCAATAAGTCGCCCACTCTCTTTTCTTCCAGACCTTTTTGAGTTCCGGTGAGTTGATAGTAGTTTGTTTTTAATACTTTGAAGTCATTATCTATTAATAAGATATAGGCATGAACATTTTTCAGAATGGCGCTGGCGATGTGGTTGGTGTGTTCCAGTTTTCTGGATTCCCGGAATAGTCGTTTTTGCATCCGAAGACATTTTCTCCGTTCCCATAGATAGCTGAGCAGGAGGATTGCACATATAATTAGCAGGAGAGGTAGCAATGCAATTAGCATGATGTAACTTGTTGGTTTTGTTCTACAAATATATTGCAAAGATAACTTTTTTACTCGGGATAAGAAATAAGTTCGAACAATTTGCATTTTATTTGCGTTATATTATTTAGTAAACCAATAAAAAAACGAACGTTATGAAAAAGTACATTTGCACAGTCTGTGAATACATTTACGACCCCGCACAAGGAGATCCCGAGAGCGGAATTGAACCGGGAACAGCATTTGAAGACATTCCGGATGATTGGACTTGTCCACTTTGCGGAGTCGGAAAAGAGGACTTTGAACCGTACGAAGGATAAAAAAATTAAGAGAGAGAAGAGATTATTGAAAAAATGACCGGAAAGCAATGCTTCCGGTCATTTTTGCGTTTCAGCTCATGCTGAGCTTTTTTTGTTCCTGTTTTTATACTGTCGGGTCAGGTGCTTCCTCATCGCCACCGCCGTCGGGGTTGGGAGGAGTAGGAGTGTTTCCGTTGTCAACGATCTCGCTGCCGGTTACCAGTTTTTGAATACTTGCCTTTTTCAGCATATCTTTAAACTTGTATCCCGGAGTAAATACGATTTTCACCCAACGAATCGTGTCGGAATCCACTGCCGCTTCTGTCTCCTGGCTTTCGCTGCTGATGCCGGGACGAAATTGACCGAAATCACCCAGTTGTACGGAAATGCCTTTGTTTAAGTTTATATTCAGCGTATCGATCAGTGCATCGAGTACAAACTTGACCGCTCCGCTGGGAACCATTCCCACTTTAGAAATCTCATCACACAAATCCTTGAAATTAACCGTATTGGTAATAAAATTCTGTGCTACATATTTTTCGGTTTTCTCTTTACCGAAACCAATCATTCTTTTTTTAACGACATACCTAAGTGCCATAATCTTTTTTGTTTTTTAATAGTTAGTAAATCTGTTTCTTTTGTTTTGTGATCACGATGCAAATGTATGTGTTTCCAAATGAACTGCCAAGCAAAAAACTCAAAGTGCGTTAATAAGTTTCTTCAACTAAAGAAATGGTCAGATGTTTTTTTGTTGTTCTCCTTTCATCTTTTTCCGATTGAAGATTGTCCTTTTCATATCATATCCATACCTTTGTAGATTCAAGAACCCAACGTGGCTCCGGTGGCTCAGGAGCCGTGATGTCCGGAGAACGACCGGCTAGGTGGTGGAAAGGGAATGAAGAATATGAATCAAGAATTAACGGATGTAGTATAAATGATGACTTCCTGTTTATTGAGAATACACAGTTTACGTTTTTTCGACGGAGGCTTGCATGAGGTTCCTGTGGAAGAAGTGATGACGGTTGCGCTTATTGCGATATTCATCTTTGTTCCGTGCCTGTGGCTTGTCCGGTATTTAAAAGATAAGAGGCTGGACTCGGACGAGAAAGACAAGTTTATACAAATACATATTATCTCGACCATTGTCCTGACTATTGCGGGCGGTGTTTTTGCACGGATGTCCGGACTTGTCAATAAATGGATAGACGAACAGCCGTTGATTATTGCTGTTTACATCGCTTTGGCACTTAGTTCCTTCGGCATCATTGTCGGAAAAATGATCGACTTTTGGGTGTATTGTCTCCGAAAGAAGATGTTTTAAAGTATCTGTATATAGATGCCTGTTGCCTCTGCCCGAAGAAGGTTGGAAACAGGCTTATTCATCTAATGAGTTCAATTAGGGATATACGCTATATGCTTCAAATCATTTTCTTCGCATAAACCACCTGTTTTCCTGCTCCGTAGCGCATCAGTATCCCTTTTTCGATAAAAGCGTTCAGCTCTTTTAGTGCACGTTTTTTGTCGTGACCGGTCATATGGCAATAATCAGTGCGAGTCATGCAAGGATATTTTTCAAGGTGGGCGGTTATTAGTGCCAGACATTCCGCTTCGCTACGTCCGTTACCTTTGGGGCGGGTGAGGGATTCGGTACGTTCCAATCTCATGTCATACCCTACTTCCCGCTTGAATTGTTTGGTCGGTAGATAGTTGATGTTTTTTAGTTTGATTGATTGTGCACGCACATCTTTCTTGTGCATTACGGGTGGTCCTTGCAGCGATACGGAGAAATAGCCGATCTCGCCTAATTCTACAATCCAGCCGTTAGCCAGTAAATCTTTTAACTCATTTTGAAAAGACTGCATTGCTCCTGCCAGCAAACTACGGCTGATTCCCGTAAATTTGTGCACGCGGTCCAGAAATTCGTCCTGACCGATAGTCCCTTTGGGAACAATGCGGGGATGAAGGGGTTGTTTTTCTCCTGTCTGCTTGATATCGGGAATCTCGTAAAGGTCATACTGTGCGCTCATAACTTAAGTTATTTTGTTGTGTTATTAATGTTTCCGTTCCTATAAACTAAGGAATCCGGCTTAAATATTAATTCGTTCTACTACAGTTCCCCGTGCGGACCACTATAGTGGGGCACAAGGGGAACTATAGTTCTTCTTTCGTGCCACTATAGTGGTACGAAAGAAGATTTGCATACAAAGTTATTAATATTAAAGAGAAAAGGGTTAACCTTATGAGGTTTTTGCGTTAATTATTTATTTCCAGCCGCAATTCCTCTTGCATCACCTTGCTTTTCCCATCCTTTGTATATCGGTACGACAGCAGAAATACATTATAAGTATGACCGAAAGATTCCTCTACCTTGAATGTATTGGGGTATTTGGAGTCACCGTCTATCTGAGTTACCTCAATATCCTTGTACGGTTTTATCGTGACATGATTGTTTTCCTCCACTTGCAGTATGATAGCGGTTTTGTTGATGTGATCCACATTGCTTTCAAAAGACTCCGTTCCGGCTATCATGCGTACGCTGTTGTGGGTGAGTGGAAACATCTTCTTGTTACCTGCGGTTGCCATCCCGTCTGCCAGACCGGTCATTGAATAGTAAACGTTTTCGCCCTGCGTTGCATAATCGTTCTTGATAAGTATCTGATATAGAATGGTGTTTTTGCTTTCATTAATCTCGACGCCCGAGATATCCGTAGCTTTTAATCCTACGAAGTAGGTAGAATCCGGTGACAGTCCTTCGGGACGTATCCTGATCATGGTTCTGCCTGTCCGTTCGCCCGCATTGATCTGAATCTTGTAATCTACAATCTCGTATTTGTCACTGGACAGGAATTTGGCATAGCAGGCTTCATCGACGTCGTAAAGAGACCGGTTGTAGAATTCCAGTGAAGTCAGGTCTTCTTCCAGCCCGATCACCATGTCTTGTTTCGGGGCATGGGTACCTCCGGTGCAGGCTGCGATATATCCTGTCGCCTCTTCTCCGGTAGGGGACAAGGTGACCACTTCTTCAAACGTGTTATAGTAGTCACTGCTGATTAGGGCCACTACATTCTTGTACATTTCCTTTTCAAACAGCGCATCGTCATTGCATGACGAAAGCGCTGTCATAAGTGCGAGTATCGTTATAAAATCTCGTTTCATCTTCTTTTTTGTTATTTAGATTAATAACCCGGATTCTGGTCGAGAGAAGGCAGTCTTCTCATTTCGTTGCGTGGTATGGGCACCCAGACAGACCTTTTGTCAACCACCCTCGTCAGGAATGAGGAAGAACTAGGGATGACACGCTGGTAGTAGGTCTCTTTGGTTGCGCCGTCGGGATTCATTCCACGGATAGGTTCCTGCTCTGTTTCTTCATAAATACCCCAGCGGCGGACATCATAGAAACGTCTGTTTTCCCATAAAAACTCTACCATACGTTCGCGTTCTATCTGTTTCTGTACTTCCGGCGTACTGTTGAGTTGATTGGCTGTCAGCCCCGGCAGTCCGGCTCTGTAGCGGACTTGATTGAATGCTTTTTTAATTTCCTCTTTGTCCCTGCTCATGGTATAAGGTTGTCCGTCCAGTTCCACGGTGTGTGGCCCAGTCAGGTTGTTGAGTGCCTCCGCATACGATAGCAGGATTTCCGCGTAGCGGATAATGGGATAGGCTTTCTGGATATGGCGGGCTCCGGTGCCGGTCCAGGCATCCATCGGGTTATTGTACTTTTTGATTACGTATCCGGTGATGGGATAGTTGGGTGAGGTGGCGGTAACACCGCCACGACCGTCTTCATCCTGATAGTAGTACTTGGCTGTGTGGTTGTTGAGAGTCGAACTGGACAATGCCTGCCATACTGCCTCATTGAATCCTACAGACGCGTAGAACCGCATTTCACGATTGGCGTACATCTTATATACACCGGCGTTGAGGGGATAGCCGGAAAAGTTGCGCGGTTCGGAAGTGAAGCCTGTCTCCGAGTAATATCCGTCGGCGGCGGCTTCTTCTTTCGTACGGCCGTCGTCCATCAGATACGCGTCTACCACTTTCTGAGTGACGCAGAAACGTCCCCATCCACCCATCGAGGGAGGGAAAGAACCTTTGCTGATGGTTTCGTTGAGGTACGTCGTGTTTCTTCCCCATATCAATTCCGGATTGATAGACGCTACGGCTTCGCCGGTAAAGATGTCCGAATAAGATTTGAAAGGGTCTATTCCGTTGGCTCCGTTCGGGTAGGCGTCATAGAAATTGGGGTCGGAAGTGACTCCGGCGGGAAGTTCCGGCGTGTTGTCATCTTTTGCATACGTATAGAGCTTGTACGCTCCCATATCCATCACCCGTTTTGCGGCGGCGGCAGCTACTGCCCACCGGCTTTCGTCATATTGCTGGGAGACATAATGTACACCGTCGGTCTTGCGTTTCCAGTTGCCGAAATAGGAGCTGGCAACAGGCCCCCCGTTGAATAGCGGGCTGGCGTGTATCAGTCGCAGGCGGGCTACCAGGCCGAGTGCGGCTCCTTTGGTGGGACGTCCGAAGTCCAGTGTAGAAACATCCTGAGGCGAGGGCAGCAGCCGTGCCGCTTTTTCGAACTCCTCACAAGTATAGTTCATTGTTTCGTCATAGGTGGCTCTGGGGCGGTCGTAGTATTCGATAGGTTCGTTGGTATTCACTACTTCGTCTCCCAGCAAGATTGCCGGACCGTAATCGACCAAAAGATTGTAGTAGGCGAAGGCACGGATAAAGCGTGTGTATCCTTCCAGTCTGAGCCGTTCCGAGTTTGTCAGGTCTTTTGGGCGGTCGAGGTTTTGCAGGATGCTGTTGCACTTACGGATGATTTTGTAATACTTGCCCCATTGGTTCAGGTTGGGGGAGCCGTCTCCGAGGAAATCCTGTGTGATCTTTCCGTTGGCGAAATCCATGCCGTGATAGATATTGGCTGTTCCGCTTCCGGTCAGTCCGTTAAATCCTTCGTCGGTCGCCATCGGTCCCGGTGTGTACCCGTTACGGATGGTCTGTGCCTCATCCGGGAACATGGCTGCCGCTCCCCACATATACGCTTCCATATATCGGGCATTGGTGAAAACCGAGTCGATGTTGAATTCATCATCAAAGTAATTGTCTATGTTTAAGAAGTTGCTGCAGGACGTTACCAACATGACTGCCTGAACCAAGAAGAACATTCTTGCTGTTTTTTTTATTAGGGATGTTTTCATTCTATCGGGTGATGTATTTATTAGAGATTGACATATAATTGCAGGGAATAGGTGGAAGGGATGGGATATACACGGCCGTTCCAGCGTGCCTGCTCCGGATCGAAGAGTTTCACTTTATCCCATACATAGAGGTTGTTACCTACGAATTGGATATCCAGTGAGGAAACACCTATGCGTCTCAGAAATGCTGCTGCAAGATGGTAGTTCAGGGTGATTTCCTGCAGGCGTATGTAGCGTGAATCGCCCTGCCAAAAGGTGGACAACTGGCTGTTATTGCTGTTATTTCCATATTGCAGGCGCGGGAAACGTGCGTCCTTGTTTTCGGCAAGGGAAGGGTCGATCCCGTGTGCGATGGCATAATCTTTGGGAATCCATCGGTTGGCCGGATTGGCTGCCAGGGTGAGTACATTTCCGGTATTACCTTCGAAGAAAGGCATATATCCCATTCCGTTGAGGCGGGTTTCGTCGTTCACCGTCGTTTTTTGACCTACATAGAAAAAAGAGGTCTTGCCGGTTCCCTTGAACAATACACCCAAAGTCAGATTCTTGTAGCGGATTTCTGCCCCTAGTCCGTACATCAGCAGCGGGTAAGTGCTGTGCGTCAACGGCACCATGTCCAGCTTGTCCACCATACCGTCTCCATTGATATCCTTATATTTGATGTCACCGGGCATTACTTCCCCGAAAGTCTGCTTGGGACTGTATTTGATGTCATCTTCGTCTTTAAACAGTCCGACTGCCTGATATCCGCGGATGGAATTGTACGGGAAATTATTGTATTCCAGATAGGGATACTCCAGATAAGCCTGCTCCCAGTTCTGTACTTTATTTTTAGAGTAAGTGAAATTACCCCGTAAGGTGAAGCCGAAATCGGGAGTGAAATCCTGCGTGAAGCTGATGTTTCCGTCGGCACCGTAACTTTTCATTTTACCCACATTCGCGTATGGATTGGAGACCACTCCTACGAACTCGGGCACCTGTACGCGTTGCTGGAAAATACCGTTACGCTGATCATGGAAAATATCGACAACGAAATCGATCTTGTTATTAAACAACTTTCCTTCAATACCCACATTGGACTTGATGGCCTTTTCCCACGCCAGATTATCAGCTCCGATACGTGTCTCACCGATAATCTCGATGTCGGGAACGCCCCAAGCTGATCCGGTGCTTTCGTTCACTTTAGTAAGGTAAGGAAAGCGGACGTCGGTAATCCGGTCGTTACCTACCGAACCATACGAAGCTCTTATTTTAAGATAGTCGAGCCAAGGGAGCGCCTCTTGTATAAACTTGTAGCCGGTAGGTACCCAGCCCAATGCGACGGACGGGAAGAAACCGTATTGTCTGCCGGGCTGGAAGTTTTCGGAACCGGTATATCCGAAGTTGACGTCCAGCAGGTAAGTATCCTTGTAGCCATAAGTAAACCGGCTGGATACTCCCTGATAGCGCAAGGGAATGGCCGATAAATTACTTGTAGCGTCGTCCGTGTCTTTAGAATCGCTGATGTAATAATAGACCAGCGCGGATGTCCGGTGATCTGTACCGAAAAGCCGGTCATAATTGAGCGTAGCCTCAAAGTGGTATTTGCGGTACTGGCGGGTGGACTTGCTGTACGAGGCTTTTTTCTCCTGTACGGTCTCCTGCATGATGAGTGATCCGTCGCTTGCTCTGCCCAGCGCATTGTAGAGGGCCGGCTGCACGCTTCTCCGTTCATTGAAGTAGCTGTGGATATCGTATGCTCCCTGTACACGTAATTTAAGCCCGTTGATCAATTCGGAAAAGTCCTGATTGATTGCCAAAGTTGATTTGCCCTTGTACACTTCGTTGGCAGCCTTTCCCGTATGGTTGATCATGACATAAGGCGATGACAGCTCTCCGGCACCGCGTCCGGGCAGCATACCATTGGAATATTGGGTGGGAATGGACAATGGAGTAAGCCGCGACTGTGCTCCCCATATATATTCGGTATTGGCTACGCCGGGCTGATTCAACTGGGAGAGGAATCCGTCAGAACCCAAATAAACTTTCGTTGATTTGGTCAGGTTCACGTCTAGATTGATACGGTAATTATAGGTGTTGTAGCTGACGTTCGAACTGTATATACTGTTCTTGTCTACCTTGTAGGCCGCACTTTCGTTTTTACCTCCCAGGCTCAGAAAATAACGTGCCACATCGCTGCCGCCACGTCCGCTTACATAATAAGTGTGCCGCCAGAATGTTTTGTTGAGTATCTCATCCTGCCAGTTTACGTTGGGATAGAGGTCGGGGTCGAGACCGTCGCGTATAATTCCCATTTCCGTATCGTCATACAAAGGTGTTTCGTTCCGTACCGCTCTGGCTTCGTTTGCTAACTGCGCATACTCATAAGCTCCCAAATATTTCGGCAGACGGTTGAGGACGGACAGCGTGGTGTTGAAACGTCCGGTAATCTGAATTTTGCCCGAAAGGCCTTTCTTGGTGTTGACCAATACGACTCCGTTGGCTCCCCTTACTCCGTACACGGCAGTTGCCGACGCGTCTTTCAGGATGGAGAAACTTTCGACATCGGCAGGGTCGATGGTGTTGAGGTCGCCTTCCAGACCGTCAATCAGTACAAGGGCACTGCTGTTGGCTCCGAACGTACCGATACCACGTACCCAGAAATCGGCGATATTCTGACCGGGCTCGCCACTGCTCTGCAAGGAAATGACACCGGCTGCCCTGCCTCCCAACAAGTTACTGATGGAAGGGGAGGGGGACTGGATATCTTTAGTGCTGACCGTCGTAATGGCACCTACCGAACTGATTTTCCGCTGAACGTTTCCCAGTGCGACGACAACCACTTCATCAAGGGAATTGTTGTCTTCAAGCAGTGTGACCGTTAAGTCGGTTTGGGGTTTGATGGCCACATGCTCCGACGGTTTGAAGCCGATAAAAGAAAATATCATTTTGTCTCCATAAACCACTTTCAGCTTGAAATTACCGTCATTGTCGGTTGTGGTACCTTTGGAGGGCTTGTCTTTGATGTATACCGATACGCCGGGCATGGATAGCTTGTCCTTATCCACGACAGTTCCTGAAACGGTAAATTCCTGAACTTGCTGCGCGAAGGTTGTTGCCGAAAGCAATAAGCAGAACGACATTAAGTATAAAATCTGTTTGATTTTCATTGTGAGTTTACTTTGTTATTCGATAACCAATTTGCGAATGCGTGCATTACCCCAGTCTGCAATGTAAATGTCTCCCTGTTCATTGACAGCCACTCCCCAGGGATTCTTGAATAAGGACTCTACCGGTCCTCCGTCCTTGTATCCGGCGACGCCGGGCTGTCCGGCAACTGTCGTGACGATATTGTCGGCAGATATCATGCGGATGCAATGGTTGCCATAGTCGGCTACGAACATATTGCCGTCGTTGTCAAACTTGATATCCTTGGGATAATTGAAGAGGGCATCTTCAATCGGACCGTCACGGAAAGCGCTGCCGCCGGGAGCATTGAGACGCTTAAATCCGCCTGTTCCATCCGGATCGCGGAGGTCGAGCACCGAAATCCCTTGTCTGTATGCGGTAGGGGCGTTGGAGTGAAGCGTTATATACAGAAGCCAGGGCTTCGCAGGATTAATCGCCTGTCCGTATTGTGATCCGCTGGGACCTTGATGGATAATGTGTCCTTCGAATGTGTTGGGATCTATTTTAGCGATCTTTCCATCACGGTATCGTGTATATAGATAGCCGTCATAAGGGCAGAAGGTGACGAAATTCTTGTATCTGTCGGCATCTACGATTGAGTTCAGATCCGACTGTGAGTATTTTATGTTACGCTGGCGGGGATACCAGGCTTCACGCGGATCGAAGGTAAACGTCACTTCTTTGACTGACTCGTGTGCGGCGGTCAGTATTCCGGTGGTACGGTCCACCGTTAAGCCGTTGGCATATAAGATACGGTTGGCGGCATCTGCTTCAATGAGAGGAGTCACAATGTTCTGTTGTTCGTTTATCCGGGCGATTCCAAATGTACCGCCGTCACGCCATGACATGAAAAGATTGCCTTCGGCATCCAGATCAAGATATTTGCCATATACCTGAGCGGTGGAGAGTGTTCCGGCAAGGAAGCTCGTTTCACCGTTTCCGGTGACCGTGCTGACCAATGCCTGCGTATGATAAGCGTATGTTTCTTCGTAAGCGACAGAATCGGTGTCGACCACTACGGAGATACGGGGATTATCGCCCGGAAGGCGCGGTACAATGGCATAAATACGGCTTCCGCTTGATGAAACGACGGAGGCCCTGGCATTGTTGAAATATACTTTGATTTTACTCACGTCGGTGCCGAAGTTTTTTCCGTCCAGAAGAATTTTGTCACGTGCTCCGCCTTCTTTGGGATAGAAGGAGGTCAGTACAATCGGTTGATCGGCTTGGTGGGCTTTCTCGGTGGGCTCACTGTAGCTTTCGCAACTTGATAAATAGAAGAAAGCTACCAGCCAGCAGGCTAGGGATAAGTAACGATTCATAAAGTAATAATTTAAAATTAAACGATTATCCGCATGTAGTCCGTCGGATATCTTGATATTACATGGCTTTGATGACTGGAACTTTATAGTTTGATGGTGTAATCCAAACCTTTATCGGGGGCTACGATGAAGTTGGTAACTTCAAAATTGCAGTCACCTCCTTTGATACCGTTTTCAAACTTCACAGAGATTGTATGCTGCGTATGTGGTTTCAATGTCATTTCGCGGAAATAGACCAAAGAAGGATCATGTGCGGTCTTTTTCAGTTTCAGTACCAGATCGGTAGCGTTCATGACAGAAAATGTCACTTCTTTTTCGGTGCGTTTCACTTCTTTTATGTCTACGCATTTTTCAAAGAAGGGACGGAGGATTTCTTCACGCCCGATCACCAGTTCGCGGTAATAAACGGCAGTGCGGCGATTGTCGAGTGCTTCACGGATACCTTCCGGAGAACGTTCTTTGGCAAAGACAAACGTCATCGTGCGGTGTTCGCCTTTTGAAAAATCATAGTCTGTCTGGATAGGCTGGTGGATATCGGAAGTTCCTATCATGGTCAGATTCTTGTCCAGACACCATTGAATGGCTTCGGGCATGAAAAGACCACCGTTGGCTACTTCAATGCCGTGCATGCAGCCGTCATTGTAGAGTTGTGTATGCTCAGGCCACCACAGGGTGGAGTCCGGCTGCTGGCGTGCCCAGCCCGGATGATTCCAGAAGATAAAGGCTCCTTGTTTTTTTGCCTCATTGAAAGCGTCTTTATATGCCTTTTGTTCCAATGGATTGGAGTCGTTCAGGAAGATTGCATTAAAATGTCCCGGAGGCATGGAACGGGTGATTTCACTGCCTCTGATTAGAAGTATTCCTAACTTCTTCGCCTGCTTCTGAGACAGTTCATAAGAGCGGTTATGATCTGCTATAATGTCTTTTTTGTGCGGGCGGTACTCTATATGTTCTGTCAGAGAAATGGCATCCAGTCCTTCTCGATATGCTTCGTCTACACGTACGGTAGGCCATACTAGACCGTCCGAAAAAACACTGTGCATGTGAAAGTCACATTTTAAAGTAGTGTACCCGTTCAGATTGGGAACTTGAATCTCATTGCGGCGTTGCGCTTGTGCGCTCATTAAACACATTGCTGCCAGTGCAACTCCCATCAATACTTTTTTAATTTTCATTTCTTTTGCTTTAAATTAGAGATTTGGTTTTCTTTTGGAATGCCTTTGTCCGGTCATTGGAAAATGGTACTAAACATAGGCCCCTGTGTATTTTGGCGCAAATGTATATGCAAAAAAAAGACCTGCAATAGGCGCAGTAAAAGCTTAACGGGAACTTCACGGAAAAGAAATGTAATCGTAACGTCTGTAAAAAATGTAACGTCTTTGTAAAGTGTGAGTGTCCTTGTAAACGGACATGAGTTGTTTTGTCTGTGTGGAAATAAAAAAGAAATGGATAGTCAATTTTATGCTGCAACGCATAAATTGGCTATCCATTTCTTTGATTGAGTTCCTCTTTATTTAAGAGGCTTTCTTCTCTTTTACATCACTGCTGGCTTCTACCACATTCACTACATAGTCGCCCAGTTTCTCACATTCGGCGATAATATCCATATAATAGACTCCCATCTGATAATCATATTCCTTGTTGTTGACATCCAGAATATTCTGATTTTTCAGTTGGTTACGGTAGTTATTGATTTCGTTTTCGATGTTGAAAGACTTGTTGATATCAATGCTTTGGTGTTCCGGTTTCTCTACCACCACAATCATTTGTGCGAGGGCATCATCGGTCAGCTTCATCATGAAGTGGATGTGCTCGTATTGCTTTTCGGTAAAGTCCTGATTCGTCTGGCGTTTCCGGTTGATGGTGCGTGCCAGGTTGTAACAGCTGTCGCCGATACTTTCGATTTCCGTCACTTCGCGCAGCATGGCACGTATCTGCAACTTACTTTCAGAACTCAGACGCCCTTCGGATACCTGATTCAGATAATTGGCTATTTCAAGTTCCATGTTGTCGCTGATGTTCTCGTACTTTTCTACGCGGCTGAACAGCTTGTTAAAGTCATCGTCCTTTTCGGTGTGCATCAAGTCCTGCACCATTCCGAACATACGGTGGGTACGTTCTGCAAACAGGTGGATTTCCTTGCGTGCCTGCAGGATAGAAAGCTCCGCAGTAGAAAGCATACCGCCGGTGATAAACCGAAGGCGAGGTTCCTCGTCTTCCTCTTTCGGGTGGATTAATGCGCATACGGTGCGTTCGATCAGTTTCACTCCCCATATCAGGATACATACGTTACAGATATTAAAGATAGAGTGGAAAGCGGACAGTTTATAAGAAATGGCTACTTCCGGATTATTGCTCTGGAAGAAGGTATCCACTACCCAGTTGACCAGTTCCATGAAAGGATGGAAGATGATCAATACCCAGATCACACCGAACACATTAAAAACAAAATGGGCCAATGCTGCCCGCTTAGCCTGTGTATTGGCTGTTAATGCGGCAAGATTGGCCGTGATGGTAGTTCCGATGTTTTCGCCCAGTACGAGCGCTGCTCCCAGTTCCAGACTGATCCAGCCGTTGGCGCACATAATTAATGTGATTGCCATCGTGGCGGCTGAGGCCTGTACGATCATAGTCAGTATGGTACCGATGAATAAGAACAGGAGAATGGAGAAGAATCCCATATCCGTGTAGTTCTGTACGAAGGCGAGCATTTCCGGATTGGCGTTCAGGTCGGGAGCATTTGCTTTCAGGTAAGAAAGTCCCATGAAGAGGAAGGAAAAACCGAAAATGAATTCACCGATGGACTTGCGGTTGCTCTTGCCGGAGAAGATGAGCGGAAGGGCGATGGCCAGAAGTGGAAGAGCGAAGGCGGCCATATCAACCTTAAATCCGAAAATTGAAATAATCCATGCCGTAACCGTCGTACCGATATTGGCACCCATGATGACACTGATGGACTCGGCCAGTGTAAGCAAACCGGCGTTGACGAAACTGACGACCATTACTGTTGTCGCCGAGGAGGACTGGATAAGGGCTGTGATCAACACTCCTGTTAATACCCCCGTTACCCGATTGGTGGTCATAGCTGTCAGGATACTTCGTAGCCTGTCACCTGCGACTTTTTGTAAGCCCTCGCTCATTATCTTCATGCCATAAAGGAAGAGCCCTAACGAGCCTATGAGCTTTAAAAAATCATAAAAAGAATATTCCATCTATAATAATTTTAGTGGTTGTTTGTTCTCTATCTGATTACTAAGTATATTTAGTCCCATGTTATTCACCTTATTAAAAAGACTACGATGAAACAGATGTTACAAATATGTTGCAAAAATAATAATATTTATAAAGAATTCCCTATCGGAAGCTCACTTTTGGATATTTATTACGGTTTTAATCTTAATTTTCCTTATCAGGTAGTCAGTGCCAAGGTGAATAACCGTTCCGAAGGTCTCAATTTCAAAGTATATAATAACAAGGATATAGAGTTTCTGGATGTACGCGATTCATCCGGTATGCGTACGTATGTGCGGTCACTCTGCTTTGTCTTGTTCAAGGCTGTCAGTGAGCTTTTTCCCGAAGGGAAGCTGTTTGTGGAACACCCGGTCTCCAAAGGTTATTTCTGTAATCTGCGGATCGGTCGCCCTATTACATTGGAAGATGTGACGCGTATCAAACAGCGTATGCAGGAGATTATCGCAGAAAATATCTCTTATCACCGCATCGAATGCCATACGGCTGAGGCTGTACGGGTGTTCAGTGAACGCGGGATGAATGATAAGGTGAGGCTGCTCGAAACTTCCGGTTCACTATATACCTATTATTATACGCTGGGCGATACGGTCGATTATTATTATGGTAATCTGCTCCCCAGTACCGGATATATCAAGTTGTTCGACATCGTGAAATACTATGATGGCCTCTTGCTGCGCATTCCCAATAAAGAGAACCCGGATGTGCTGGAGGAAGTGGTGAAGCAGGAGAAGATGCTGGATGTATTTAAGGAGTATCTCAACTGGAGCTATATCATGGGACTTAATAACGCCGGCGACTTTAACCTCGCCTGCGAAGAAGGGCACGCTACGGATTTAATCAATGTAGCGGAAGCATTGCAGGAAAAGAAAATAGCCCAGATTGCCGATACGATCTTCCATCGTGGGGAAAACGGCGACCGGGTGAAACTGATTTTGATTTCCGGTCCGTCCTCTTCGGGAAAGACCACGTTCAGCAAACGTCTTTCCATCCAGTTGATGACGAACGGGCTCAAACCCTTCCCGATCTCCTTGGACAATTATTTCGTAGACCGTGAAGAGACACCTCTGGATGAAAACGGTAACTATGATTATGAGTCTCTGTATGCGCTCGATCTGGAATTGTTTAACCAGCAGTTACAGGCTTTGCTGCGCGGTGAGGAAGTGGAGCTTCCGCGTTTTAACTTCTCTCTGGGGAAGAAGGAATATAAAGGTGATAAACTGAAAATTGAGGATAATACGATTCTCATTCTGGAAGGTATTCATGCGTTGAATCCGGAACTGACACCGCATATCCCGGATGAAAAGAAGTTCAAAATTTATGTCTCGGCATTGACCACTATTTCTTTGGACGACCATAACTGGATTCCTACAACAGACAATCGTTTGCTTCGCCGCATTATCCGCGACTTTAATTATCGAGGATATTCGGCCCGCGAGACTATCTCCCGCTGGCCTAGTGTGCGTGCCGGCGAAGATAAATGGATATTCCCTTATCAGGAGAATGCGGATGTGATGTTCAATTCGGCGCTGTTGTTTGAATTTGCAGTGCTTCGCCTGCATGCGGAACCTATTTTGATGGGTGTTCCGCGCAATTGTCCGGAATATTGTGAGGCGTACCGGTTGCTGAAATTCATTAAATATTTCGTTCCGGTGCAAGATAAGGAAATTCCCCCGACGTCTTTACTCAGGGAGTTTTTGGGAGGAAGTAGCTTCAAATATTAGATAATAAATTTATTTAAGAGAATTATTTTGGAATTTATAGTTATTGTATAAATATAAGTTCGTAACTTCGCGCCGCAAAAAACAAGCGTGGCAATATGTTGTTGTATTCCAGGGAAAGGAAATAACTGTAAGATTAGACTTAAATAATGAACATTTGTACGTTCTTTCCGTTTATGTTATTACACAGCAAAAAAAGGGTATATGATATTTTATAACAATTTACTAGCGAAATGCTTTTTAGGGAAAAAGAAGCATTATTTTATGATAGGAGGGTTATTCTTTACTCGGTACAAGTATTTGGAAGTTTGGGAAGAAATGGAGTTAAGAATACATGCACGGCAATTCTGGGAGTGTTTTTTATTGACTTTAATCCCAGCATTGGGTTTGTCACTATGGTTTTCATGGTGGTGGATGGTGCTTCCGTTCATGACATATCACTTGCTTTACTGGTTTGAAAAAGCAATTAGTTCTCATTCGGTTTTTAACTGGGAGGCATTGACCTATTGTGGTGATGCCGTTTATATGAGAAAAAGAAAATCCTATGCCTGGATGAAATGGTATGGGAAGAAAACTTTTCCGAAATCGGAATGGGAAGATTAAAGGAATAGAGAGACGTTAAAACTCTCTTGCGGATTTATTCAGGCACGGCTTACACAGATTAATATGGTTTCGATTAAAACAGAACCATAAAAACTCTGTAAGCCGTGCCTGAATAATGATATGATAACAGTTATTTCTGCTTTCGGCGGTTTTTCCTTTTCTACTGCTTTTATTTCAGATGTTTCTTTATCCAAAGCAGATGTCCGTACTCTGTGTCACTGGAGGTCCAATGTTCATTAATAGGAGTGATCAATGCTTCTTTCGGGCAATTCAATACATTATATACAATGTAGCTGGTAGTCGGTGGACAAACGTCATCATTGAATCCCCATGTCATATAAGTATCCGCCCTGATTAATTGGGCAAAGTTCACCACATCATAATAAGCCATTGTTCTGATCTTTTCGGGAGTATCCATATCTACGGTATTTCGGAAGAAATGGGGGTAACCTCCGGCACGACCGGCTTTGTAACCTGCCATATCGCTTAGAGCCGGATGATTGGCTACGCAGGCCGTTACCCGCTGATCCAGTCCGGCGGTGACGAGTGCTAATGCTCCTCCCTGGCTGCCGCCTTGAACGATTACATTCTTTCCGTCCCATTCCGGTAGTGAGGTCAGTAGGTCGATGCTGCGGACACAGGCCAGATATACCCGTTTCATGTAATAGTTGTCGCGGCTGTCCAGACCGTTGGACAGGTAGCCATTTTCTCTGCCGTTGAAAGCGGCACTGATTTCTTTGAATTCTTCTTCGCTCATTTCCGGGTTCAGCCCGTGAATCTCTATTTCAAAACGGATGCAGCCTTGTTCGGCGTAATACTTATGTCGCAAAGGTTCCTTGATTGTTTTGATTCCTGCGCCCGGAGGACATAGTACGACAGGGTATTTGCCTTCTTTCTTCGGATAGAACAGGTAGCCGTAGATACTTTGTCCGCGTTGGTTCACCTGCAACTTGATAAGATAGCAGTCTATTTGGTCGGTCGAGTATTTCTTTACGTGCTCTTTGGTGTATGTCAGCGGAAATTTGGCCAGTTCCGCCTTTTCGTTCTCCCAGAATTGCTGAAAGTCGGCAGGCATGGTGGTATACGGACGGAGCTTTTCCGGCGAGAAACCCACTTTGACGTGATGGGAGTATTTCTTTCCGTCTACGGTGGTGGTCAGGCGGCAGTCTCGGAAGCCCGGTTTCTTCATGGTGCCTACGGGGATTGTTGCCTTTCCTTTTCTCATGATGACTGTTCCTTTGGTATCGGCAGGCATCATTTCTCCGCCTATTTCGAAATTAATCGCTATGCTATCTCCCGGAATGCCGTATTTGTAAAACTGTACTTCTACATTTGCCTGTTCTCCAGTTTTGTAAAGCCAGTCGGCATGATCGGGTACGGTTACCCAAAATACGTCACTCCGGTAGGGATTATTTTCGGCAACCGCGAGCAGCGTTGTCAGTAACAACGCTGCTGATACGTAAAATCTTCTCATATTCATTTTACTGTTCAATATAACTGTCATTCGTTTTCTCATTCTATTTTCCATCTGATCGGTTTGTTAATTACGCCGCAATATTAGGAAAGATTAGAAAAACAGAGGTCGATAAAATGTTCTATTAAGTGTAAATTTAGAGCAACTTCCACTCGAATGTATGTTTTCCGGCTTCTAACTCTATGACACGTTCTCCTTTCACAGTATCGGGCACGTATAAAGTGGCACTGCTGTTGGCAGGAATCGTCACGCTGTACACAACACTTTTTTTCTTACGTTCCCATTGGGACTGAATCTCTCCGTACGGAGAACGGTGTCTGGCCTCAAACTGCTTTAAATCACTGGGGAAGTTGGGGCGCAGGAGGATATGTTTAAAACCCGGCTGCTGTGGGTCGGGGAAGATACCGCCCAAGCCTTTATAGAACCATCCTCCGATTTCTCCGAACATCATGTGGTTGTCCGAAATGTCACGTGTAGCATTCAAATCCCAGTTTTCGAGCAGGGTGGTGGCTCCGTTGGCAATCCAGCAGCCCCATGACGGGTAGGTGTCTTGTGCAGCTACTTTATAAGCGGTTTCGGCTTCTCCGTTTTCACTCAAGGCGTTCAGTATGGCTTTGGCTCCCAATACACCCACATCCAGATGGAAACCGGCTTCTTCCACCTTCTTCGCCAGGTTGCGGGCTACTTTTGCTTTCATATCCTTGGGGACAATACCCCACATCAGCGGTACGCTCAGTTCCGTCTGAACGCCGCTGGCGTATATGCCGGTTTCCCTGTTCAGATATTTGTCATTGATCGCTTGCCTGATCTTTTCCGCAAGCGCCTGATAATGTTTGTAATCTTCCTGCTTGTTGAACAGCTTTGCGGCATTGGCCAGTATTTTAGTATCTACATAGAAGTATACCGATGAGGTCAGTTCTTTGGACGAATGCGATTTCACAGGAACCCAGTCTCCTCTTCCCCATGAAGTCAGTCCGCTTGGGCTGGTACGGTCTACGTAGTCTACATATCGTTTGATGTTTTCGTAGCAGTCGGCTAATAATTTGCTGTCTCCATAGAACAGATAAATATTCCAGGGAATAATGGCGATTGTACTCGTCCAGTCCAGACCGTTGTCCGTGCCGTATCCCCATCCTCCGGTCGGAATGATGTCGGGTAATACTCCGTTGGGTTGCTGTTCGTCACGGTGGTCGGCTAGCCATTTTTCGTAGACTGTGATGCCGTCATAATTATATAGTGCTGTTTCTATCGCAAAATGTCCGTCTCCCGTCCATCCGTTTTTCTCCCGTTGGGGGCAATCGGTGGGATACCCCATCAGATTGGACAGATAGGCGTTGTTGGTCGCCCACCACAACCGGTTTACGAGTGGGTTTGACGTGTTTATCTCTCCTTTTTGCGGAACGTCGCTATGAACGAAATAAGCAGTCAGACTGTTTTGATCGAGTGCGACAGGCTTACTGCTTGTCACTTCTACGTATCTGAAGCCTTTGTAGTTGAACCGTGCCATAAACTCGTCTTCTCCCTTTCCGCTCAGGATGAGAATATCCATCTGGAATGGGTCTTTGTCATCTACCGGACGATGGTATACGTCAATGTTTGACATATTCACCCGTCCGTTGTCATAGATGCGTTCGCCGTGTTTGAGCCTTACTACCGTTCCTTCTTCTCCGGATACCTTGATGCGGGTCACTCCGGACATATTTCTGGCAAAGTCGAATACATACGTCGTGTCGTTCACTTTCTTAAGCGCTTTTGCCGGTATTGTTTCTACGATACGAATCGGTTGTACCTGCTGGGATACGACGTTTTGAGAAGGTACAGCTCTGTAACCTGCTTCCTTCCATTTCGAATCGTCAAAATCTGCCGTATTCCAGCCTTTCTGTTCCAGGCGGGCGTCATAATGTTCCGCTGTATAGATGCTGTTGAAGATCAAGGCGCCCGATGAAGTCTTCCAGTCTCTTTCGGAGCGGATTACTTCTGTAGTACCGTCTTCGTAGGTAATTCTCAGGTCCATGCAAAAAGCGGGGCGGTTACGCCACGGTGCGCGGTCAAAGTCCCAGACTGCTTTTGACTGATGGTTGTACCAGCCATTTCCCAGCAGTACGCCAATCGCGTTTTTACCTTTCTGAAGTTGGTTGGTCACATCATAAGTCACATAGAAATTCCGTCTGTCGAAACGGGTATACAGCGGGTCTAGCCGATGGTTTCCAATTTTCTCTCCGTTGATGTATAATTCGTATAAACCGGCGACGGCGATGTACGCTCTGGCGGATTTGACTTTCTTTTGAGTGTCGAATGTTTTTCTGAAATAGGGGGCGGGCTTATAGTTGATGTCTCTGTTGTCGCCAATCCATGCGCCCTGCCAGTTTTCCATTCCCATCATTCCAGTCTCGAAGCTGTTGATGTCCGAAGTAGCCTTTTTGCCGTCCTTATCCCATACATTCACTTTCCAGTAATATTTGGTAAAGGGTTGAAGATTCTTTTCCGGATAGGTGACAAGGATTTGATCCGATTCTTTTTTCCCCGAGTTCCATATTTCCCCGTTTTCGTTGTTTGCTTTCAGTGAGTCTGTGCTGACTATTATCTGATAAGCAGTCTGCCGGGCTCTTTGTCGGGCATCGTTCAGCATCCACGACAATCTGGGATTGGCATTGTCGATGCCCAGCGGATTGATCAGGTGGTCGCAATGAAGGTTCACGGGCTTGCATTCTTCTTGCTTTTGTGCAAGGGTCGGTTGCAGTGCACAACATGCAAGTGCAGTCACTAAATATATTTTTTTCATTCTGTCTATTTGTTTTCCTTTTTAACCACAAACTGATATGTACCGGACTGTAGTTCTAATACTGCCTTTCCATTCATGAAAGTAACCGAAGAAACTCCTTCCGCTTTCACGGCAGTTTTTCCGCTTTCTTCTACTACATAGTCGAGAGTAGGTAATAGTAAGTGAAGAGTGGCGGTGGTGTTGGCAGGTATCGTCACTTGGTAAGAAACTGTTCCGTCATTTTCTTTTTTCCAGCTGCTCTTTATATCTCCATAACAGGAAGGGAACGAAGCATTTACCCAGTCAATCCGTTCCTGACCGGCGGCAACTTCCGGACGGTTGTCTGGAACCGGCTGTAATACGATGTGCTTGAATCCCGGACGTGTTTCGTCGATATCTATACCGCCCATTGTGCGGTACATCCATTCGGAGACTGCTCCATACGAGTAATGATTGAACGAGTTCATCGATACGGGGCCAAAACCTTTCTCTTTGGTATACGAATCCCAGCGTTCCCAGATAGTGGTTGCTCCCTGGTCTATGCTATACAGCCAGGAAGGGTTGTTCCGTTGCAGCAGTAGATCGTAAGCCGTATTTGATTCTCCGAACTGGCTTAATGTCTGATTCAGGATGGCTGTACCCACGAATCCTGTGCTCAGGCGGTTACCGTTGCCGGCAATCTTGCGGACCAGTGTTTCCACTCCTTTCTTACGTGCTTCTTCTGTCGGGAATAAATCCAGTTTCAAGGCAAGCAGATAGGCCGTCTGGCTCTTTTGTTTCAAATCTCCGTCTGCATCGATGTAGCGTGTCTGGAATTCTTTCTTGATTTCCTGTGCCAGCTTTCTGTAAGCCTTTGCTTTGGAGGCGTAGGCATCACAGTCGTCCGTTTTCAATGCTTCCGAAATTTTGGCCATCAATTGTGCCGTATATGCGTAGTAGCATACACTGACATAGCGGCGTTCGGTATCTTCGTACGATAGCCAGTCGCCATAATTTGTTCCGGCACCGTTATAGTTATAACCGTCTCCTTTTTGATGGGACAGGAACTCCATGTATTTCTCCATAGATGCATAATTGTCCTGCAATATCTTTTTGTTGTCGTACATCAGATAGATAGTCCAGGGAACGATGATACCGGCATCAGCCCAGGCTGCCTGTCCGTAGCCTACCCATGAGTGTGGGGCTACATCCGGATAGGCGCCGTCACTTCGCTGACCGTCACGCATATCTCTCATCCATTTTTCGAAGAAGGCGGATACGTTCGCATTATAAGAAGCGGCACGGCAGAACACTTGTGTGTCTCCGGTCCAGCCCAGACGTTCGTCTCTTTGCGGGCAGTCGGTAGGGATGCTCAGATAGTTGCCTCTTTGTCCCCACATGACATTGCTGTATAACTGATTGATTGACCGGCTGCTGGTGACAAACGAAGCTCCCTCTTCGGTAGCGGAACCGACCACTTCCCCTATCAGGGAAAGTACCTCGATGTCTTCACTTGCCGTTATCTCACAATACTGAAAACCGAAGAAGGTCATGGACGGATGGAATGATTCGCCTTCCTTGCTTCCTTTCAGGATATACTTCAATGTTGCTTTTGCACTTCTGAGGTTGGCGGTATATATACTTCCGGCAGGGCCGTCGTCTCCGCGTGATTTATCTCCCGTGTCGTTCAGCATCTCGCCGAAACGGAGTTTCATCTCCGTTCCCGATGCACCTTTTACTTTGAACCGAACCCAGCCGACCATGTTCTGACCTAAGTTGTAGACGGCCGTTTCCCCTTTCTTTAGCCGGATAGGAGCCGGTTTGTCCGTAACACTCACTACATTGATTTTACCGTCTTTTTCACCTTGGTAAACAGTAGTGGACAAAGGGATACGGCTCAGATGCGGACGTACCTGAACGGTGGGACCGGCAAAGGCGATTAACTCTCCTTTGAAATGAGGATTGACAGCCGTCTTGTTCCAGTTGGCAGTATTATATCCGGGCTTCGTCCATCCACTTTCTTTTCGGGCGTCATAAGTTTCTCCGTGGTAGATGTCTCCCATTCGTATGGCACCGTCCATGGATGACAGCCAGGAAAGGTCCGTTACTACCGTTTCCGAAGTGCCGTCCGTATATTTCAGTAATATCTTTGCGATGAATCCTACTTCGTGACTGCCATACTCTCCGTGGCAGACGTCACTGTTCCACCAGCCGGAGGATACCTGGGCGCCGACTGCGTTTTCTCCTTTCCGGAGCAAATCGGTGATGTCATACGTCTGATAGTGGGCTGTTTTGCTGAAATCCGTCCATTCCGGCTTCAATTCGTCATAGCGTATGCTGCCGTCTTCCATCTTGTTTCCTACCCGTTGTCCGTTGATAAACAAATCATAGACGCCTAGAGCCGAACTGTAGATGCGGGCGGATGCAATCTTCTTTTTTGCCTTGAATTCTTTACGGAACATGGGTACTCCGCTCATGTCAACCTGCAATACCCGATAATCGCCGGAACCGGAAACCATATTCAGTTTACGATTACCTCCCACAGATACGATTTCTCCGCCTTCAAAAGCGGACTGAGGTTTCTCGAAATCCTCTTTCAGAACGACTTTGGCTTCTTCCTTGTCGCCTTTCTGTTCGTACTCTGTCAGTACGATATTGTCAAACATGGCCGTTTCGTTGGTGTTATTTCCTCTGAATGCCCGGAAGCCGATATATCCATTTGATAGTTTGGAATCGGTGTCGGTATAGGTATCCACCAGTACCTTGTCAATATAAGTCTTGACCACTCCATCTTTTGCTTCGATTGCCAGATGGTGTTCTTTATTCAGCAAGTCGGATTTAGTGAAGAATTTGCCGATCGGAGTATCCGAACTTTGCAGGCGTCCCCTGTCATAAATATGTCTTCTGATCAAAGGTTCTTTTTCATTGTCCAGCGTATTGACAGACCACATGAATACGTTGGAAGCATCGCGTGCGCCGAAAAGAACGGATGCGTTGCCGGAAGTCAGTGTGACATCCATTTCCAGCAGCATTCGTGCCTTTGTCTGTTTCTTGTCTTCCGGATTGATTTTGGAATTCTTGTTTATTTGAGTTGCCTTGATCCATTGCGCTCCCGACCATCCGTCGGACAGCAGTCCTGTTTCGAAGAAAGCCTTTTCCGTCGAAGTCTCTTCTCCGGTTTTGTTGTTCCACACGGTTACTTTCCAATAATAGCGGGTGGAAGGGGTGAGAGCCGGTCCTGCATAACAGATGTGCAATGATTCGTCAGATGCCACCTTTCCGGAAGTCCAGACCGGATTTAGACAGGCTGCATCGGTCGCTACCGTGATTTGATAGGCTGTTTGTCTGACTCCTCTTTCCGCTGACTCTAGTTGCCAGCTGAATCGGGGAGCTGTTATGTCCAGCCCGATAGGATTGGTCAGATATTCAACCTGTAGTTTTTTGATTGCTGCATTCGTGGGCAGCAGAAAAAGAATAGATAAAAGTAACAAAGTAGTTCGTGCCATTAGTTTAAAGTATTAATAGTTTGTTATGATGGGGGATACTTGCAAATATAGTGCTTATTGTCTTGGATAGACATAAGAATTTTGACACTAATACTTAAAAATATGACCGTCCCCTTGAAATAATAAATGCCTATACTTGTTGTAGTACAGGCATTTATCGTTTTATGTGAATTCCGGCGCCATCTGTGAATAAAGCAGGGGTTATCTTAAAGCTTCCACTTCTTCGGGTGTCAGCGGAATTTTCTTGCCGAGTCGGCGGGCACCTGTCTCCGTGATGAGATAATCTTCTTCGTTGCGGATACCGCCGAAGTCTTTGTAATTTTCCACTTTGTCGTAATTGATAAAATCGGTGAACTTCTTTTCTGCTCTCCACATATCGATCAGTTCGGGGATGAAGTAAATGCCCGGTTCTACGGTATGTACGAATCCCGGTTCCAGTGGAATGGCGAGGCGTTGCGACTTGCGTCCGAACTGCGTGCTCTTCGGCTGACCGTTGTATCCTACCCATATCTCACCCAGATTTTCCATATCGTGAACATCCAGTCCCATCATGTGTCCTAATCCGTGCGGATAGAACAGGGCATGCGCGCCTTCGCGGACAGCATCTTCCGTATTTCCTTTCATTAGTCCGAGAGTTTTCATGCCGTCTACCATGACGCGGGCGGACAATTCGTATACATCCATATAAGGAATGCCCGGACGAAGCGCCTTGACAGATTCCAGATGCATCGCATTCTGGATTTCGTAAACTTCGCGCTGGCGGGTTGTAAATTTCTTATCCGCAGGAATCGTTGACGACATATCGCCTGCATAACCCGACTCGACTTCCGCACCTGCGTCAATCAGGAACAGATCGCCCGGTTTCACTTTATTTCCGTGATAATGGTTGTGCAGCGTCTGCCCGTTGATGGTGGCGATCGTTGCAAACGACAGTTCGCAGTTGTTGGACTCTGCCACGCGATTCATTTCCGCTACTACTTCATATTCGTACATTCCCGGACGAAGCACCTTCATGGCGGTGATGTGCATATCGGCAGTCACGTCACAGGCTTTTTCTATTTCTACGATTTCTTCCGCCGACTTGTAGTTGCGCTGAGCTATGACGGCACGGATGAAAGGTACGGAACCTTCCTGACGTGCAGGTGGTATTCCGAGCCAGTCCATCAGTTTCAGTTTATGTTCGGGGCGGTAGGGAGGAAGATAATGAATTGCTTTTCCACTCTGGACGCATTTGTGCAGATAGCCGACGATATCGGCGGAAGCCATCATTTCCCTGATGCCGACACGTTCGCATTTTTCGCGTAACGTAGGCTGTGAGCCCATCCATACGATGGCATCGATGGATAATTCGTCACCGAAAATAATTTCTTTGTCTTCGTCAATATCGATGATGGCCGAAAGTCCGGCACACGAAAGACCGAAATAATAAAGAAAAGTGGAGTCCTGACGATAACGGAACGTGTTATCCTCATAATTCAGCCCGCACTCGTCATTTCCCAGAAATAACAAAACTCCGGAGCCTAAATTCTTTTTCAGCAGGGCTCTGCGCTGCATATACGTCTCTTTGGCAAACATACTGTCCTAATTTTTAAGTTCGTGCAACAAAGATATAATAAAGAATGAAATATTACATAATCAACAAGTGACAATTAAGCTACGACTTACATAGAAAATTCTTTTTCTAATTCCTTTGTTACAGCTCTGTTGATAAATTCATTAATAGTAGTACCTGCGTTAGCGGCGGCTGTTGCTACCATTCCGTGCAGGTCGGAAGGCATACGTAGGACTAATTTTCCACTATACGGTTTACTTGGCTCCACTCCACGATCTTTGCAACTTGCCAAATAGTCGTCAATAGCCCCTTCAAAGTCACTCTTTAATTCACTGATGGTTTCACCTTCGTAAGTGATGCAATCTTTTTTAAGACCGAGAACTTTACCGAACAGGCAATTATCTTCTTCGTTGTATTCTACGCTACCAGCGTAACCTTTGTACTTTAACTGTCCCATAATTACTTTATTCTTTACTTTGTTCATATTTCTCAATCAGCTTGTTCTCACGGATATAAGCAAGTAACTGCTTCATCACGTATCCTTTAATAATATTAGACGGATGCGGCTTATGCATGATATACGAGCTTTTGTTATCAGCGCTTATAAATTCAACCCGTGAACCAGAAGTATTTCCTTTTTTTCCTTCACTATAACCAAATAACCCAAATAACCGTTTTACTTCATCGTAAGTGAAGTTCTTAGGCAATGTAAGGAAACGTTCTATTAGCTTTTCTTTTGTACCCATAATGTATAATGGTTTATGCAAAGATACTAAATTTAGTATCATGCTCAAGTGCTGGCTTTTCTTTTTATTAATTGATACTGATATTTAACATTAAAGCAAAGTAGATAACAGTGATTTTGAACTTAATTTGTTGTAAATTAAGATTTAATCTCTTATCAATCTGTGTTCTTTTCTACAATGATTTTAGGTAATACAATCTTAACCTCTTGTTTGTCTTTCCGTCTTTCCCAATATACTACGAAGTTGACAGCTGCCTCTTTAAGTCTATATCCTTTTTTATCTAACTCTTCAAGTGTATTTTGGAATTTTCTGGAGAAACGTAATATCTCGTTACCATGAAAGTCTGTACAGCCATTTGCTTTTAGCTGTAAAGGCATTCCACTTTTTAGATTATATATAGCGGCCTGACAATATGAGGAAATAAATGTGTCTAGATTTAAATCTTTGTGAGTTAATAAATAACATAGTCTTTGAGGTATAGGATATTGATTGTTGTCAGTCCGAATTTCTGTTAGTCCATTGACAATATTATTAAAATAATGTCCATTTAGATGGATAGATATGTTTTGTTTTGCACGAGTGATGGCAACATATATTTCACGTTTCTTTTCATCTGAGAGTGAGTTACCATTGTTAAGGAGTAAAAAGACATTGTCGAACTCCTTTCCTTTTGCTTTGTGGATGGTGGAGACAATAACTGTTTCACCTTGAGCTGAATAAAAGTCTTCTAGATTGGATTCAAATAGATAGGTTTTCCAGTCCGACAAATACTTTCGGGAGTAGATTTGTTCGAAAGTAAGTATGATGGAACGACATATTTCCCACGAAGAAGTATTGCCGAATTCGTATTTCAGCTTTCTCTTAGCTACTTCCCATCGTTCATTGTCGATAATATGGGTATCCTTAGTAAGATTTAGTACTTGGGTGAAATAGCGGATTTCATTTAAATCGCCTAAATAAAAATTACTGCTATTCGTTTGAACTAGTTTGGTGGCTATACCCTGTTCCTGTAAGAGGCATGATATAAAAACTGCTTCTTCGTTTGTTTTGGTGAGTACACCAGTCGTGCCTGCAAGCGGGCTTTCAACTACATCCTTTATTAAAGGAATAATTAAATTGTTTGATGGGTAGTAGGTGATACGAAGCGAACCATTCTCCGGTTGATGAGAGACAATAGGATTGTGCTTCATCCGATGAGGTATTTGATTGACAAATGAATTTGCGAATGTCACAAGATTGCTTTTACTTCTGAAGTTTTCATATAACTCATAAAAGCGTGCTTGGTATTTGCTGATGAGGTATTGCATATATTTGGAGTCTGATTTACGAAAGGAATAGATGTTTTGATCATCATCTCCTACAGCTATGACCTTTAGAGTTTCATTTTTATCTATAAGAGCAGTAATGAGATTGAATTCATCCTCTGTCATATCTTGTGCTTCATCAATTACAAGTACGCTTTTGGTGATACGGCTTATTTCAACTTCATCATTCTTGATTTTGTCTATTGTATCTTTAATGACAGATTCTGATTTCTCAATCGAACCTAGTTTGCCTAATAAGTCGAAACAATAGGAGTGAAAGGTCTTTATTTCAATGTAACCTACTGCATTTCCTATTAAATCATGAAGCCTTTTTCGGAATTCACTAGCTGCTGCTCGTGAGAAGGTAAGCATGAGTAACTGTTCATGTTTTACGTCTTCCATTAATAACAGAGAAGCCAGTTTATGTACGAGTAAACGGGTTTTGCCACTTCCCGGACCAGCTGCGACAACAATGTGTCCCGGCTGATTGTCATTAATAATATTTAGTTGGCTTTCGGATAGCTCTCCGAACAATTGCTTGTATTTGGTTGGAGTGATTCGTCTGCTAATCTCTTCTTTTCGTCCTCCTGGAAAATATTTTTGAATGAAAGACATATTGTTCAACCTGAAATAGTCATCAACGAATCGCTGTGCTTCTTGGTTGTTTTGGCTCATTTTTCGTGCATATTCTCCTACAATGTGAATCTTTTGTGTTTTGTTACTATAGAATTTTTCTAGTTTGCGATAATCGTCCTGCTTATACCGTATATTTGTGTCTCCCAATCGTTTAATCGTCATTCGGTTGTATATGACTAGAAATCCACCTTCTATTTGCAGAGCTCCTATCCGGGAAAGGTAAAAAAGCGTATCTTCTATATCTTCGAGAGTAGTCAGTTCTTGAAACAATACTTGTTGTTTTTCATAGCTTTCTTTTAATTCTACTACGGAAAATTCAACGAGAATTTCATCTCTTTTAGCTGAACCAGTTTCTGATTCAGTTTTTTCATATAGGTAATTTATTATAAACTCGGATAAAAGATGTCTGTCCTTTGTTTTTTTATCAAATGAAGTACTGGAGGATGAACACCGATAAATAGCACGATAGTTTCTATTATCATCTTTGTGTGAACGTATAATCCAGTTCTTTTCACACCAGAAATTTATGAGTGTTTTTAATTTGTCAAGACTAATCTCTTTTTTTATTTCAATTTCTGCTTGTTCACGTAATTCTTTCAAGTTAAATAACTTCTCTTCTTCATTAAACTGTGTGAGGAGGAAATCTTCCAAACAGTTGTATAGTCTGGTGATTTCAAGAGAACGGTTTCGCTGCTCTTTTTTGATTATATAAGCAGTGAGATCCTGATTGTCAGCCAATATCTTTTCGTCACGGAGTAAAGTTATTATCTGGATGACTTCATCATTGGGGATACCTAAATGATCGGAGATATAATCAATACGGGCCTCCGGTGCTTCATCATTTGCATACTTTCGACTTTTGGTTGATATGAGCTTTTTAATGATGCGAATAGCTTGCGTTTTTTGTTTTTCATTGAAGCGAGGAGACAGGTTAATTTTATCAATAGCTTCCTGAACTGTATTTGCCAATATACTGTCGGCAAATACACGTGGAATATTTTGTCCACGGCGTAAATATCCGGATTCTTCAAGTGCTGCTATGGCCGTGGTCACACGAGTTTCTATGTTGGTGACATTCTCATCCCATCCGGCTCTACGAGCTATCTCTAAAGCTGACTGCGAAACAGTCGGGCGCAAGCGAGTGTTATTTTTTATAGCTTTCCAGACCTGTTGTATTTCTCCGATATGTAACTTCGTTTGATTAAGCAGGATGAAATGCTTTGTTAAATCTTCTTCGTCAAAAAGAATATAACAAGAGGCTTCGATATTCTCGTCTCGGCCAGCTCTGCCCGATTCCTGTACATAATTCTCAAGTGAATCGGATATTTCATAATGGACTACGAGTCCTACATCTTTTTTGTCTACTCCCATTCCGAAAGCAGAAGTGGCTACCATAATTTGTACGATGCCGGAGATGAAATCGTTTTGGTTTTCTGTTTTATCCTTAATGTCCATTTTTCCATGGAAAGCTCTAACGGAAAAACCGTCTTGCTTTAAACGCGCTGCGAGGGTGGAAGCTGTTCTTGTGCGTGCTACATAAATAATTGTCGGGCATTTCTTTAACTCAATAATCTCCCTTAGACACGTATATTTCTCTTCTTGCTGACTTTTTTGGAATACTTGATATTCAAGGTTGGTCCGGTAACTGTTGGAGCGAAATAATTCTAACTGTATATTTAGCTTTTCTTTGAAATAAATGGAAATATCCTCAATCACTTCCTGTTTGGCTGTTGCTGTGAAACAAGAGACGGGTATTGGTTGTACCAAACCTTTTTTCAGTTGTAGTTGTCTGATATAATCACCTATGTAGAGATAGTCAACACGGAAATCTTGTCCCCATGAAGAAAAACAATGTGCTTCATCAATTACAAAACGAACAATTTTACGTCCCAATAATAATCTTTCAATTGATTTTGACCGTAATGATTCGGGAGATATATAAAGAATGGAAGCAGTTCCGTTTTCAACTCTTTCAAAAGATTCAGAACGTTCTATAGGATCAAGCAAACCATTGATAGTGACTGCATCTGTAATGGAATATTTTCGTAGGTTGTCCACTTGATCTTTCATTAAAGACTGTAGAGGAGAAATAACTACTGTGAGTCCTTTAACTAATTCTCCACTCATTAATGCCGGGACTTGAAAAGTGATAGATTTTCCTCCTCCTGTAGGGAAGATTGCGAGGAGTGATTTACCTTTTAAAGCAGCTTTTACTGCGTCTTCTTGCAAAGATTGATTGTTGTAAGTTCGATAAGAATCAAAACCAAAGAAAGTTTTTAATCCTTTATGTGCGTCAAAAACCTGATTACAAAAATCACATCCAGTCAAGCAAGGAGTATTACGTAATGCATACATGATTGACTCTACTTTCGGGTGCGAATGCAGTACCCAAGGTGGGGTAATAGAGTAGCGATCTTTACAATTGATTAGGGCAAGGCAATAAGCTAATTCGACAGGAGATTGGTTGATATAGTTTGTAAGTGGGGCATACTTACATAAATCACCGTCAAATCTGCGGTTTATGATAGCATCTAAATCCTCCTGCTGCTTTTCGTAGTTATAAGTAATATAATCAAAAAAGTAACCGAACTCTTTGGTATGATATAATAGTGCAAAATAGATATCCTTTAAATCTTTGTCCAGACAATTAAATGCTTCTACCTCAGAGAGGAATAGCTCTTGTGCTTTGATTGAATCATTTAGTGGGTTGCTGAGGCTTTCTGTTTGTAATTTGTCGTCTTTCAATAAATGATGGTAAGGTCTTGCCGGAAATAATAAAGGCGAGAGATAGAGAGTGTCTATTACTTTGGGGTGTTTGTATCCGACTTGCGCAAATAAAGGCGAAATATATTGAAGATCATGATTCAAGATGTTATGTCCGCCTATATATTCTGTTTGTGCAATGAATTGCATCAAATCTTTGGGCGAGTTGCAATGAAAAGAAGCTCCGTCATGGCGAATAGCTCCTATATCCAAAATCTGACGATTAGTTGGATTAATTTCAAGGTCAATAAAGGTGATATTTGTCATGCCTGTTTTTTTTAATCAACTGTTCAAAGATAATACTAATTTACAAAAGTATAATGAACTTCATAGAATAAATATTTGTTTAATTTATAAATTACTGTGATAGGATTAAAAATAATCCCACTAATCTGTGTAATCTCTCGTTAAAAAGTTACTTTTGTAGCGAGAAACAGTAGAAAGCAAAAACGAATATGGCACAAGGTTCCCGTCAAATACAATCGCAGGCGCAACAGCAGATACAAACGCTCTCGCCACAGCAGATTCTGGTCGTGAAGTTGTTGGAGCTTCCCGCAGTCGAGCTGGAAGACCGTATCCATGCTGAACTATTGGAAAATCCGGCGCTTGAAGAAGGCAAAGAAGACGCTGCTACAGATGAATATGCCGATGGCGTCAGTCCGAAAGAAGGCATGGATAACGATGCCAATGATTATGATTCTTTAAGTGATTATCTCACCGAAGACGATATCCCCGACTATAAATTGCAGGAAAACAACCGCTCGAGGGACGAGCAGGCGGAAGATATTCCTTTCTCCGACGCCACCTCTTTTTATGAAATCCTGAAAGAACAACTCCGTGAACGTAACCTGACCGAGCACCAGTGCGAACTGGTGGAATATCTGATCGGTTCGCTGGACGATGACGGACTGCTCCGTAAATCGCTGGAAAGTATCTGTGACGAACTGGCTATCTACGCCGGTATCGAATCTACGGAAGAAGAACTGGAAGAGGCTCTGTGCATCCTGCAGGATTTTGACCCGGCAGGTATCGGAGCACGCAACCTTCAGGAATGTCTGATGATACAGATTCTGCGCAAGAAGAGCGAAGAGAAGAAGCCGTCACCGATATTGAACCTGGAAGAGCGCATCATCAGTGACTGTTATGAAGAATTTACCCGGAAGCACTGGGAGAAAATCATTAAGAAACTGGATGTCAGAGAAGAGACTTTCAATGAGGCGATTGCCGAAATAACCAAGTTGAATCCCCGTCCGGGTGCTTCGCTCGGAGAAACCATCGGAAGAAACCTTCAGCAGATTGTTCCCGATTTTCTGGTGGATACCTACGATGACGGAACGATTAACGTAAGCCTGAATAACCGCAATGTTCCCGAACTCCGGATGAGCCGCGACTTTACCGAGATGGTGGAGGAGCATACCAAAAATAAGGCGAACCAGTCCAAAGAGTCGAAAGAAGCCATGATGTTCCTGAAACAGAAGATGGATGCGGCACAAGGATTTATCGATGCGGTGAAGCAGCGGCAGAATACATTGATGACTACCATGCAGGCGATTATCGACTTGCAGCGTCCTTTCTTCCTCGAAGGCGACGAGTCATTGCTGAAACCGATGATTCTCAAAGATGTGGCAGAACGTACCGGACTGGATATCTCTACGATTTCCCGTGTCAGCAACAGCAAATACGTACAGACCAACTTCGGCATCTATCCGCTTAAATTCTTCTTCAGCGATGGCTATACGACGGAAGACGGAGAGGAAATGTCCGTACGCGAGATACGTAAGATTCTGAAAGAATGCATTGACGGAGAAGACAAAAAGAAACCGCTGACAGATGACGAACTGGCGGATATCCTGAAGGAAAAAGGCTATCCTATCGCCCGCCGTACGGTGGCGAAATACCGTCAGCAGTTGAATATACCGGTGGCAAGACTGAGAAAGTGAGTTTAAAGTATTAACTATAAAGTATTAAGTATTAGGTGCTGATGGATAAAGAAAAAGAGCATATCATAGCGGATAAAACAATGTTGCGGGTGGCACGGATCACCTCCATCGTGTTTACTCCATTTTCTATACCGTTTCTGGCGTTTCTGGTGTTATTCCTGTTTTCTTATCTCCGTATCATGCCGATACTTTATAAGGGAATTGTGTTGGGAATCGTTTACTGCTTCACCATACTGACGCCCACCATCACCATTTTCCTGTTCCGGAAGATCAATGGGTTTGCCCGTCAGGAACTGAGTGAGCGTAAGAAACGTTATGTACCTATCCTGCTGACTATCATCTCGTATGTGTTCTGCCTGCTGATGATGCGGAAACTGAATATTCCCTGGTATATGACCGGAATCATTTTTGTTTCCCTGGTGATATCGATCATCTGCATTCTGGTCAATCTGAAATGGAAACTGAGCGAACACATGGCGGGGATGGGCGGTATTATCGGCGGACTGGTTTCGTTCAGTGCGCTGTTCAGCTATAATCCGGTAGTGTGGTTGTGCCTGTTTATTCTGATTGCAGGCATACTGGGCTCGGCGCGGATTGTGCTGGGGCATCACACCTTGGGCGAGGTCCTTTCCGGTTTTGTAGTCGGGCTGGTCTGCTCTTTTTTGATACTCCATCCGGCGTACAACCTTATATTCAGAGTATTTTTATTTTAAAAACAATATAAATCCTAAAAACTAATTATTATGAACTTTCCACAGAACTTGAAGTACACGAATGAACACGAGTGGATTCGCGTAGAAGGAGACATCGCTTATGTAGGTATCACAGATTACGCACAGGAACAACTGGGCGATATTGTATTCGTTGATATTCCTACCGTAGGAGAAACGTTGGAAGCCGGAGAAACTTTCGGAACGATTGAAGTGGTAAAGACCATTTCCGATCTTTTCTTACCGTTGGCAGGCGAGATACTCGAACAGAACGAAGCTTTGGAAGAAAATCCGGAGCTGGTAAACAAAGACCCTTACGGCGAAGGCTGGCTGATCAAGATGAAGCCTGCCGATGCCAGTGCTGCGGAAGACCTGCTCGATGCCGAAGCATACAAGGCGGTAGTGAACGGCTGAAACTGAATAAGCAGTACTTCTGCCTCTCCCCATAGGGGGAGGTGGTAGGTAAATGAATGTATGTAATAACTTTTAGATTAGATGAAAATGACTCCAATTGTAAGTATCATCATGGGTAGCACGTCCGACCTTCCTGTTATGGAGAAGGCTGCGCAACTGCTGAATGATATGCATGTACCGTTCGAAATGAACGCCCTTTCTGCTCACCGCACGCCGGAGGCTGTGGAAGAGTTTGCCAAAAATGCCCGTAGCCGTGGCATTAAAGTAATCATCGCTGCTGCCGGAATGGCTGCCGCCCTTCCGGGTGTCATCGCAGCCAACACAACGCTTCCGGTGATCGGAGTACCTGTAAAAGGCTCTGTGCTCGATGGTGTAGACGCTCTGTACTCCATCATTCAGATGCCTCCGGGCATTCCTGTGGCTACGGTTGCTATCAATGGAGCGATGAATGCGGCTATCCTTGCCATTCAGATGCTTGCATTGAGCGATGCCGCATTGGCTGAGGCTTTTGCTGCTTACAAAGAAGGACTGAAAAAGAAAATCGTAAAGGCAAACGAAGAACTGAAAGAAGTGAAGTTCGAATATAAAACTAATTAATTGACAATTGACAATTGACAATTGACAATGGGCTGGCGCTGTGGGTGCTTTGTTGAGCTTGTTGTTGATTCTCGATTCTCAATTGTCAATTGTCAACTGTCAATTGTCAATTGAAAAGATGGATTTATTCAATTACTTTCGAAGAGAAACATCCGAAGTAAATATTGGGGCTGTACCTTTGGGTGGCCCCAATCCTATTCGTATCCAGTCGATGACGAACACGTCCACTATGGATACAGAAGCTTGTGTGGAACAAGCCAAACGCATCGTCGATGCCGGCGGCGAGTATGTACGACTGACCACGCAGGGTGTCAAGGAAGCGGAAAATCTGATGAATATCAATATCGGGCTACGAAGTCAGGGATATATGGTTCCGTTGGTGGCTGATGTGCATTTTAATCCGAAAGTGGCCGATGTAGCAGCTCAATATGCAGAAAAGGTACGGATCAATCCGGGCAATTATGTAGATGCAGCGCGTACTTTTAAGAAACTGGAATATACCGACGAGGAGTATGCGCAGGAGATACAGAAGATTCACGACCGTTTTGTGCCGTTTCTGAATATCTGTAAGGAGAATCATACGGCTATCCGCATCGGAGTCAATCACGGTTCCCTGTCCGACCGTATCATGTCCCGCTACGGAGACACTCCCGAAGGGATGGTGGAATCCTGTATGGAATTCCTGCGTATCTGTGTGGCGGAACATTTCACGGATGTGGTGATTTCGATCAAGGCTTCCAATACGGTGGTGATGGTGAAGACCGTCCGCTTGCTTGTTGCCGTGATGGAACAGGAGGGAATGTCATTTCCCCTGCATCTTGGAGTGACGGAGGCCGGAGACGGAGAAGACGGACGTATAAAATCTGCCTTGGGCATCGGTGCATTGCTTTGTGACGGATTGGGAGATACGATTCGTGTGTCGCTTAGTGAGGCTCCCGAAGCGGAAATTCCCGTAGCGCGCAAGCTGGTGGATTATGTTCTGTTGAGGCAGGATCATCCGTATATCCCGGGTATGGAGGCACCGGAATTTAATTATCTTTCTCCTTCGCGCCGCAAGACGCGGGCAGTGCGGAATATCGGGGGCGAACATCTCCCTGTCGTTATTGCCGACCGCATGGATGGGAAGACGGAAGTCAATCCGCAGTTTACTCCGGATTATATCTATGCCGGAAGAACGTTGCCCGAACAGCGGGAAGAAGGAGTGGAATATATCCTTGATGCCGATGTATGGGAAGGGGAGGCCGGAACATGGCCTGCTTTCAATCATGCGCAGTTGCCGTTGATGGGCGAGTGCAGTGCAGAACTGAAATTCCTGTTTATGCCTTACATGGCGCAAACGGATGAAGTGATTGCCTGTCTTAAGGTGCATCCCGAAGTTGTGGTTATTTCTCAGAGCAATCATCCGAATCGCCTGGGCGAGCACCGTGCATTGGTGCATCAACTTATGACGGAAGGTCTGGAGAATCCGGTTGTTTTCTTCCAGCATTATGCGGAGGACGAGGCGGAAGATTTGCAGATTAAGTCCGCCGTTGATATGGGAGCATTGATTTTTGACGGTTTATGTGACGGGATTTTCCTGTTCAATCAAGGAAGTCTGAGTCATGCGGTAGTAGATGCTACTGCCTTCGGTATCTTGCAGGCAGGACGCACCCGTACTTCTAAAACGGAATATATTTCTTGTCCGGGCTGCGGTCGTACGCTTTATGATCTGGAAAAGACAATTGCGCGTATCAAGGCGGCTACCTCACATCTGAAAGGCTTGAAAATCGGCATCATGGGATGTATCGTCAACGGTCCCGGTGAGATGGCGGATGCCGACTACGGCTATGTAGGTGCCGGACGCGGAAAAATCAGCCTTTATAAAGGTAAAGTTTGCGTAGAGAAAAACATACCCGAAGAAGAGGCGGTGGAACGGTTGCTGGAATTTATCCGCAATGATCGGAAAGAACTGGAACTTTAATCAGTTATACTTTTAAATAGTTAAGACAGGAGTTGCTTTAAGTTTGCTTAAGGCAACTCCTGTCTTTTATTATAGTATACACAAACATTTATCCGTACAAGGGGAAGATAACCACCCGGGATTAATAGTAGGAGAACCGTTCATTAGGCTATTATGTAGGTTAGATTAATGTATTCTGTCAGTAAGAAGAAGTCATTTCACGTACATGGGTCCATCAGTCCACGTACGTGATCTATTGGGTTCATGTACGTGAACCGAACGGTCCACGCACGTGAAACGAATACATGAAACGTACTAAATGTACTTCCCTAATAATGGTTGACTTGTTTATCTCTAATAGCTGCTATGTGTTGACTAGAAATATTACTAACCCTGGCAGCTGTTTACTTTATTATTTATTATTCCTGCCTCCGGTTTACTTATTTTTTTCTTATTCCTTTAACCGGTTGACTCTTCTCTTTGAAAGAAGAAAAAAGAAAGGAACTCACCCTTTTTCCTCTTTCTATCCCGCTAGCAGGGCATTCTTGGTCTTTTAGGTTGCAAAGTTACTACAAAAAAGTGAAATGCGGAAAGATATAGTGATAGAATTGAGTTACAAGGGTTTTGGTTGAAGTGGCGATAATCCGTGAAGCCATTACAATCCCTGCCGAAGCCAAATCCTGACGCCGCTACGTTACTTGTTCGTAACCATGCCCGAAAATGCGACAAACGGGTACGAATAGCGAAACAAGGCTCTAAGGAATAGTGAGTTATCCATAACTCATGCGAAAAATCAGGTTACGGAAAAAGATTGCGCCGTTCCTCCCCGTTTTGCGTACCAACACCGGACTCTTCACCAACTAATTTTGAAACCCAAAAATTAAGGACAATGAAGAGTACATTTTCAGTAATCTACTACCTCAAGCGTCAGGTAGTGAAAAAGGACGGGACAGTTCCCGTCATGGGACGCATCACGGTGGACGGCAGCCAGACACAGTTCAGCTGCAAACTGACTGTCGATCCGAAACTGTGGGACACCAAAGGTGGACGTGTCACGGGCAGAAGCACGGCGGCACTCGAAACGAACCGTATGCTTGACAAGATGCGGGTACGCATCAACAGGCATTATCAGGAAATCATGGAGCGTGACAACTTCGTCACGGCGGAGAAGGTGAAGAACGCCTTTCTCGGACTGGAACACCGCTACCACACGCTGATGCAGGTGTTCCGCCAGCACAACGAGGACTACGAGAAGCAGGTGGAGGCAGGCATGAAAGCCAAAGGCACGCTGCTGAAGTACCGCACCGTTTACAAGCACATGCAAGAGTTCCTCGACATCCGCTACCATGTGAAGGACATCGCCCTAAAAGAGCTTACCCCGGCTTTCATCTCCGACTTCGAGATGTTCCTGCGCACGGACAAGCACTGCTGCACCAATACCGTGTGGCTGTACGTCTGCCCGTTACGGACGATGGTATTCATCGCCATCAACAACGAGTGGCTGACGCGCGACCCGTTCCGCGAGTATGAAATCAAGAAGGAGGAAACAACACGCAGTTTCCTGACCAAAGATGAGATCCGCCTGCTGATGGAGGGGAAACTGAAAAACGCCAAACAGGAATTGTACCGCGACCTCTACCTGTTCTGCGCCTTCACGGGGCTGTCGTTCGCGGATATGCGCAACCTTACGGAAGAGAATATCCGCACCTACTTCGACGAACACGAGTGGATAAACATCAACCGCCAGAAAACGGGCGTGGTGTCCAACATCCGCCTGCTCGACATCGCCAACCGCATAATCGGCAAATACCGGGGACTGTGCGGGGACGGCAGGATATTTCCCGTTCCGCATTATAACACGTGCCTTGCCGGTATCCGTGCCGTCGCCAAGCGTTGCGGCATCACCAAGCATATCACGTGGCATCAGAGCCGCCACACGGCAGCCACGACGATATTCCTCTCCAACGGTGTTCCCATCGAAACGGTCAGCTCCATGCTCGGACACAAGAGCATAAAGACGACGCAGATTTACGCAAAGATAACCAAAGAGAAGCTCAATCAGGACATGGAGAACCTTGCCGCAAGATTGAACGGCGTCGAGGAATTTGCAGGTTGCACCATCTAAAAAGAAAAGCCATGAAACGTGACACAATCATCATCGAGGACAAGGCAGTCAGCGTAACCGGTAACGACGTGTGGATGACCGCCACCGAAATAGCCGGATTGTTCCATACGACCGTCCCGGCAGTGAACGCCGCCATCAGAGCCGTCCGCAAGTCGGACGTGCTGAACGACTACGAGGTGTGCCGCTACATGCAGCTTGAAAACGGGCTGCACGCGGACGTGTACGCCCTTGAAATCATCATCCCGGTCGCTTTCAGGGTGAATACCTACAACACCCACCTGTTCCGCACATGGCTGGTGGGAAAGGCACTCTCACAAGAGAAACGGCAGACATACGTGATGTTCATACAGAACGGAAAAGCCGGGTATTGCTGATTGCACATACCCCATAAGACAAGTAAACGGGTAGCACCACAAAAGGTGTCACCCGTTTACTTTTTCATGAAACCGCCTCACTCCAGCGGCTTGCGGTAGTTCGCTTCCAGTACCCCGCGCAGCCCCGTTTCCGGGTAAAGCACCTTCCCTCCCAAAAGTATGAAGGGCAACACGCGGTTGTTGCGGTATTCCTGCAAGGTGCGCCGGCTCACACGGAGCAGTTCCGACACCTCGCCGTCCGTCAGGTAACGTTCCCCGTCCAGCGGAGGACGGTAGCTTTCCAGAAATGCGGACAGCCATTTCGAGCCTTTGCGCATATCCTGCACCACAGAGGCTATCGGCTCGTCTTCCATCGTAAAAACATCGTTGTTCTCGTTCATCATAACTTCGGATTCAGTGGGTGAATAAATCAAATCATCTGCCGTGCGGATAGAGCGTGCCGACAAGCGGTATCAGCCGCTTCACCTCCTCTGGCTTGTAATAGAACCTGCGGTTTATCTGCGAGTAGCCGATAAGCCGCCTGTCACGCAGCGTCTGCAACGTGCGCGGGCTTATTCTCAACTGCCCGCAGACCTCCTCGCCCGTGAGCCATCTTTCCATGCGCCCCGTGTCGCTTTTGCGCCTCAGGGCGGCGACCTTCTCCGAGAGTGCGCCGAATGCCGCCACCATCATCTCGAAAGTCTTTTTCTCGATAGATACTATTTCCATATTCATGTCATTTAGAGTTTGCCGCAAAGGTAACGAAACGGCATACAAGACGTATCGTTTTCCGCTGAAAGGCTGCCTGTTGCGCCGTTTGACCGGGTTACGGAGCCATCTTCCGCAAAAATCTTACGTGAGTCACGTAGTGAGTTGTTAAAGCCCCTTTTGTTTATTGCCGAATTTTGTCGCAGAAACAAAAAGAAAGGACTGAACATGAAAGTGATAACAATGGAAAGTTCCGCCTACAAGGAGATGATGGCGCAGATTGCGAACATCGCAGGGTACATCCGCGAGGCAAGGGACGAGAAGAAACGGAAGCGGGAAACCGAAGACAAGCTGCTTGACACGGCACAGGCGGCGAAGATGCTCAACGTGAGCAAGCGCACCATGCAGCGTATGCGCACCGACCACCGTATCGAGTATGTGGTGGTACGCGGAAGCTGCCGCTACCGCCTTTCCGAGATACTGCGGCTATTGGAGGACAACACAGTAAGGAACGAGGAAGGGACAATAGACACCCTGTTCCACAACCACACGCTGCGCACGGGCGGCAAACCAAAAGGAAGGAGGACATAGGTCATGGAACTGCTCACACGAAACAACTTCGAGGGCTGGATGCAGAAGCTGATGGAACGGCTCGACCGTCAGGACGAACTGCTGCTGGCGATGAAGGCTGAGGGGAAACAGCCCACTATCACGGAAAGCATCCGCCTTTTCGACAATCAGGATTTGTGCATGTTGCTCCAGATAAGCAAACGCACCCTCCAACGCTACCGCAGCGTAGGCGCATTGCCCTACAAGACGCTGGGCAAGAAGACCTATTACAGCGAGGAGGACGTGCTGACATTCCTTTCCAACCATATCAAGGACTTCAAAAAGGAAGATATAGCCTTCTACAAGGCTCGTATCCATAATTTCTTTCATAAATAACCCATTAAAACATTTTTCAGATGGCAAAGAAAAAAGACGAAAAGGACGTGCTGGTAGTCCGTGACGAGAAGACAGGCGAGATCAGCGTGGTAGCCGGGCTGAACGCGGACGGCACACCCAAGCGCACCCCCGCAAAAGCGGAGAACGCGCAGAGTTTCCTGCAATTCGACCGACATGGCGACGTGCTGGACAACTTCTTCAAGAACTTCTTCCGGCAGTGCAAGGAACCCAGCCGCTTCGGTTTCTACCGCATTGCGGCAGACCAAGCTGAAAATCTCTTAGAGGTGATGAAGCAACTGCTGAAAGACCCCGAAGCGAACAAGGAGCTGCTCGCCCCTCACAAGGTGGACACCTCCGACTATGAGAAGAAGGTGCAGGAAGAGATGGCAGCACAACAGACAGAGAAACAAGAACCTCAAAAACAGGAGAACATGGAACAACGGAAAGAACAGCAACAGGACAAATCCGAACAGATGCAGGGCAAACGTGGCTACCAGCCCATCGACGAGAGTAAAATCAACTGGCAGGAGCTGGAGGACAGATGGGGCGTAAAGCGGGACAACCTTGAAAAGTCCGGCGACCTTACGAAGATGCTCAACTATGGCAAGTCCGACTTGGTAAAGGTCAAACCGACCTTCGGCGGCGAATCATTCGAGCTGGACGCCCGCCTCTCCTTCAAGAAGGACGGTGAGGGAAACATCAGCCTCGTGCCGCACTTCATCCGCAAGGAGCAGAAGCTGGATGAGTACAAGGAACACAAATTCTCCGACAATGACCGGAAGAACCTCCGCGAAACGGGCAATCTCGGTAGGGTCGTGGACATTGTGGACAGGGAAACGGGCGAGATCATCCCCTCCTACATCAGCATCGACCGCAAGACGAATGAAATCACGGACATTCCGGCAAGCAGGGTGCGCATCCCGGAGCGCATCGGCAAGACGGAAATCACCACGCAGGAGCGGGACATGCTCCGCGCCGGACTGCCCGTACGCGACAAGCTCATCGAGCGCAACGACGGCAGAAAGTTCGTCACCACCCTGCAAGTGAACGTGGAGCAGCGCGGCGTGGAGTTCGTGCCGGGAACCGGCAAGTCGCCCCGTACCGCACAGACACAGGAAACCAAAGGCGACACATCGAAAAGTCAGGCGCAGGGCGGGGAAAATGCCGCACAGACCAAGAAGGAGCAACGCCGCAACACGTGGACGAACGAGGACGGCAGCATCCGCCCCATCAGCAAATGGAGCGGCGTGAGCTTCACCGACCAGCAGAAAGCCGACTATGTGGCGGGTAAAGCCGTGAAGCTGGAGAACGTGACCGACAAGCAGGGCTTCCATGCCACGATGTATATCAAGTTCAACCCGGAGAAGGGACGCCCGTACCGCTACGACACGAACCCTGACAATGCACAGCAGGTTGCTCCGTCCAACGAGAGCCGCACGCAGGTGGCGGTGAACAACGATGGCAAGACCAACGAGGCTACAAAGAATCTGAGAGAGCCGTTGCAGAAAGGTCAGACCAACCCGAAGGACGCCCGCCAGCAACAGCAGCAGGAGAAGCCGCAGAAGAAAACGGGCAAGGGCATGAAAATGTAATCCCGTGTCCGCCACTGAATCCAAAATAAAATCCAAAGTATCAACAAAAAAGAAGAAGACATGAAGACAATCATTGCAGAAAAGCCCTCCGTGGCACGTGAAATCGCCCGCATCGTGGGCGCGACAAAGAGAGAGGAAGGATATTTCGAGGGAGGCGGTTATGCCGTGACATGGGCATTCGGACACCTCGTTCAGCTTGCCATGCCCGACGGCTACGGCGTGCGCGGATTTGTCCGTGACAACCTCCCGATTATTCCCGACACATTCACGCTCGTCCCCCGTCAGGTCAGGACGGAGAAAGGTTACAAGCCCGACAGCGGCGTGGTGTCGCAGATAAAAGTCATCAAAAGACTGTTCGACACAAGCGAACATATCATCGTGGCGACCGATGCCGGACGCGAGGGAGAGCTTATCTTCCGCTACCTCTACCACTATACGGGTTGCACCACTCCTTTCGTGCGCCTGTGGATCAGCTCTCTCACCGACAAAGCTATCCGCGAGGGACTGCGGAAACTCGAAGACGGCAGCAAATACGACAACCTCTACCTCGCCGCCAAAGCGCGGAGCGAATCCGACTGGCTCGTGGGCATCAACGGCACACAGGCGTTATCCATCGCCGCCGGACACGGCACGTATTCCGTGGGGCGGGTGCAGACACCAACGTTGGCTATGGTATGTGAACGCTACTGGGAGAACCGCCGCTTTACGTCCGAAGCATTCTGGCAGCTCCATATCGCAACGGACGGTTGCGACGGCGAAGTCGTGAAATTCTCATCCTCCGAGAAATGGAAAGAGAAAGAACCGGCGATGGAACTATATAATAAGGTAAAGGCGGCAGGTTGCGCCACTGTCACGAAAGCCGAGCGCAAGGAGAAGACGGAGGAAACTCCCTTGCTCTACGACCTGACCACGCTCCAGAAAGAAGCCAACGCCAAGCACGGCTTCACGGCGGAACAGACGCTTGAAATCGCGCAGAAACTCTACGAAAAGAAGTTGATAACCTATCCGAGAACGGGAAGCCGCTACATCCCCGAAGACGTGTTTGCCGAAATTCCCAAACTGCTCGCTTTCATCGGCACACAGCCCGAATGGAAAGACAAGGTGCGGGCAAAAGCCGCCCCGACACGCCGCAGCGTGGACGACGGCAAGGTGACAGACCACCATGCCCTGCTCGTCACGGGTGAGAAACCGCTCTTCCTCTCCAAAGAGGACAATACCATCTATCAGATGATTGCCGGGCGCATGGTCGAGGCATTCTCTGAGAAATGCGTCAAGGATGTGACCACTGTCACGGCGGAATGTGCCGGAGTGGAGTTTACCGTAAAAGGCAGCGTCGTGAAGCAAACCGGATGGCGTGCCGTCTATGGCGAGGAAAAAGAGGAAATTACCATCCCCGGCTGGCAGGAAGGCGACACGCTGACACCGAAAGGCTCGTCCATTACCGAAGGAAAGACCAAACCCAAGCCGCTGCATACCGAAGCCACCCTGCTCTCGGCAATGGAAACGGCGGGCAAGGAAATTGAGGACGACGCACTGCGGCAGGCGATGAAGGACTGTGGCATCGGTACTCCCGCCACACGCGCCTCCATCATCGAAACGCTTTTCAAGCGCGGTTACATGGAACGCTGCAAGAAGTCGCTTGTTCCCACCGAAAAAGGACTTGCCCTCAATTCCGTCGTCAAGACGATGCGCATCGCCGATGTTGCCATGACGGGCGAATGGGAAAAGGAGCTGGCGCGTATCGAGCGCGGGGAACTGTCCGACGACACCTTCCGCAAGGAGATAGAGGCGTACACACGTGAGATAACCTCCGAACTGATCTCGTGCGACAAGCTCTTCGGCAGCCGTGACTCCGGCTGCGCGTGTCCCAAGTGTGGCACGGGCAGGATGCGGTTCTACGGCAAGGTGGTACGCTGCGACAACACGGAGTGCGGACTGCCCGTGTTCCGGCTGAAAGCGGGACGCACCCTGTCCGACGATGAAATCAAAGACCTGCTCACCGAAGGGCATACCAAGCTGCTCAAAGGGTTCAAGAGCAAACAGGGCAAGAGTTTCGATGCTGTTGTCGCCTTTGACGGGGAATATAACACGACTTTTGTGTTCCCGGAGGCTAAAAAGGACAAGAAATTTTCAGGACGGAAGAAATAGTATTAACTTTGCCACTTGTTCAGAGTAATGAATTGTTCTTCGATACCGGATTACACTCATACTTTGGATTTAGTGGTGGCACTCGGAGGGATACCGAGTGCCTTTTTCTTCCTTTTTCCAACCGATTATCCCGTTAATTATCAATCCGCTAAATCCAAAGTAATGAACAACAAGAAGAAAAACGAGGGTCAGACCGACTTTTCCTATTACGGTCTGTACCTGCTGGACTATCTCCGCACGAACAAGTTTGAACAGGCTGACGACACCGCTTTCATACGGGAACGGGCCGACCGTGCCGCCGAAACGTATGAGAGGGCACGGCTTGAAGGCTATCCCGCCGATGGTGCGCAGGAACTGGCGATGGACACGCTGCTGCGCGGGCTGCATTATTCCCGTTACGCCATCCTCCGCGAAGTCGTGGAAAACGAGTTTGCCGATGAAGTGCCGGAAGAGAAGCGTGAAGCCTTTGTCCTGAAACTGCTGCCGCTTGTCGGCAACGTGTTCTCCGTCTATGACCTCTCGGATGACAATTTCGCCCTGTCTTCCGATTACGACCTGCTCTACACGGAGCTGACGGGAGCAACCGTCCTTTACTTAGACGAATATGGCGTTTAACCGCAAACAGAAACTGCGGGACAACATCGAGGCGATACGGACGGCATTCATCCTTGACAGGGAAAATAGGACAGCGACAACCGAAGAGCGTGCCATACTTCAAAGGTACTGCGGTTTCGGCGGTCTGAAATGTATCCTCAACCCTGCAAAGGAACTGACGGATGCCGTCCGGTGGGCGAAATCCGACCTCGAACTGTTCGCCCCGACGGTGGAGCTGCACAGGCTTATCCGTGAGAACAGCAAGGACGAAACAGAGTACAAGCGGTTTGTGGATTCGCTGAAAGCGTCCGTGCTGACCGCTTTCTACACCCCCAAAGAGATAACCGACACCATCGCGGACGTGCTGGCAGATTACAGCGTCCGCCCCGCCCGTATGCTCGAACCGTCGGCAGGTGTCGGCGTGTTCGTGGATTCCATGCTGCGGCACAGCCCCAATGCGGATGTGATGGCTTTCGAGAAGGATCTGCTCACGGGTACAATCTTGAGGCATCTCTATCCCGACCAGAAAATGCGCACCTGCGGTTTTGAGAAAATCGAAAGACCGTTCAACAATTATTTCGACTTGGCGGTGTCCAACATTCCGTTCGGTGACATTGCCGTGTTCGACGCGGAGTTTCAGCGGAGCGACTCTTTCGGCAGACGCTCCGCCCAGAAAACCATCCACAACTATTTCTTTCTCAAAGGACTGGATGCCGTGCGTGACGGCGGTATCGTGGCGTTCATCACCTCGCAAGGGGTATTGAATAGCACCAAGACCTCCGTGCGTAACGAGCTGTTCAGTCAGGCCAATCTGGTATCCGCGATACGCCTGCCCAACAACCTGTTCACGGACAACGCGGGCACGGAGGTGGGCAGTGACCTGATTGTCCTGCAAAAGAACCTCAGCAAGAAGGAAATGTCGCAGGACGAGCGGCTGATGACCGTGATACAGACGGACACGAAAACCGCCCTGACCGACAACGCCTATTTCATCCACCACCCGGAACGCATCGTGCATACGATGGCGAAACTTGACACAGACCCCTACGGGAAGCCCGCTATGGTTTATCTGCACGAGGGCAAGGCAGCAGGCATCGCCGGGGATTTGCGCCGTATGCTCGACGAGGATTTCCATTACAGGCTTGCCATGCGCTTGTATTCGGGTTCAATCCGGCAGGCAGGAACGGAAGAAAAAGTTGCCGTTCAAAATAAAGTAGAGCGTCCTGCCATAAAATTGGAAACAGTATCCTCGGCGCAGACGGTGGAAACTCCGACAGAAAAGCCGCAACCCGCAGATGAAAAGCCGGAGATAGAACCGCGCCCGCAATATTCCGCAGGCGTGCAGCTCACCCTGCTTGACCTCTGGGGGATGACGGAAGAGGTCAGCCAACCGAAAACCTCCAAAAAGAAAAAGACGGTGAAAAAGGCAGTTACGGCAAAGTCCACTCCGCCCAAACCGAAAGTCACGGTTACACCGACAGCTCCAACTGCAAAACCCGCAATGGAGAATAAGGAGGTGAAAGCGGAGAACACCGCCAAGCCTGCCGACCCGGACGACATCTATGCCACACTGGACTGGGATACCAATCCTCCCATCAACGGTTTCTATGAAATGATGATGGGTTTGACGCCGGAGCGTAGGAAAGAACTTCGGGAACTGGCAAGGCAGCATAACGAGAAACAAGTGGCGGAAAAGACGGAAGTGAAAGCCGTGCCGGAAACTTCCCGTGAGCAGCCACGACAGGAGGAAACACAGCCGGAGGCAGTCGCCGCACCTGCCGTTACAGATACCCCATCGGAAGCGGTGGGGACTTTCCTTTTCCCCGACATCGAAGCGGAAAAGCCGAAGGAGGAAGTCGTGGACCTTTCTCCGCGTGCCTACCACCGCACGCCGGAGATGCACCTGCGCGAAGGGTCGCTGGTGGCTGACCGGGGGCGTCATAACATCGGCTACCTGAAAGACATCACGCCATACGGGGCGACATTCCAGCCGCTCGACCTGAAAGGATACCAGAAGGAAAAGGCGTTGTTGTATGTGTCGCTGCGTGACGCCTACGAGCGTCTGTACCGTTATGAATCGCTCCGGCGCGAGGCAAATGTTCCGTGGCGAGAGCATCTGAATACCTGTTACGATGAGTTTGTCATGCGCTACGGCAACCTCAACGCCAAGCAGAACGTGAAGTTAGTGATGATGGATGCGGGCGGGCGCGACATCCTTTCGCTGGAACGGATGGAAAACGGAAAGTTCGTCAAGGCGGACATCTTCGAGCATCCTGTTTCCTTCGCGGTGGAGAGCCATGCCAACGTAGGCTCTCCCGAAGAAGCCCTGTCTGCGTCGCTCAACAAATATGGTACGGTCAATCTCGACTATATGCGGGAGATAACCGACAGCACGGCGGAGGATTTGCTCACTGCCCTGCAAGGGCGCATCTACTACAATCCGCTCGTGACCGGTTACGAAATCAAAGACCGTTTCATCGCCGGAAATGTCATAGAGAAAGCGGAACGCATAGAGGCATGGATGGGTGACAATCCCGAAAATGAGCGTATGCCGGAGGTGAAGCAGGCGTTGGAGGCTCTGAAAGATGCCGAGCCGCAGCGCATCGCCTTCGAGGATCTGGACTTCAATTTCGGGGAACGCTGGATTCCGACGGGTGTCTATGCCGCCTACATGAGCCGGCTGTTCGACACGGAGGTGAAAATCGCCTATTCCGCAAGCATGGACGAGTTTTCGGTGGTGTGCGGCTACCGCACCATGAAAATCACGGACGAGTTTCTGGTGAAGGGGTATTACCGGAACTATGACGGTATGCACCTCCTAAAACACGCCCTGCACAACACCTGCCCTGACATGATGAAGTCCATCGGCAAGGACGAGCATGGCAACGACATCAAGATGCGCGACAGCGAGGGAATACAACTCGCCAACGCCAAGATTGACGAGATACGAAACGGCTTCTCCGAATGGCTCGAAGAGCAGTCGCCGCAGTTCAAGGAGCGGCTTGTGACGATGTATAACCGCAAGTTCAACTGTTTCGTGCGCCCGCGCTACGACGGCTCCCATCAGACCTTTCCCGACCTCAACCTGAAAGGGCTGGCAAGCCGGGGTATCAAGAGCGTCTATCCCTCACAGATGGATTGCGTCTGGATGTTGAAACAGAACGGCGGCGGAATTTGCGACCACGAGGTGGGAACCGGTAAGACGCTGATAATGTGCATCGCCGCGCATGAGATGAAGCGTCTGAATTTGGCACACAAGCCGATGATTATCGGGCTGAAAGCCAACGTTGCGGAGATTGCAGCCACCTATCAGGCGGCATATCCCAACGCACGTATTCTGTACGCTTCGGAGAAGGACTTTTCGACCGCCAACCGTGTGCGCTTCTTCAATAATATAAAGAACAACGACTACGATTGCGTCATCATGTCGCACGACCAGTTCGGCAAGATACCGCAGTCGCCGGAATTGCAGCAGCGCATCCTGCAAGCAGAGCTTGACACGGTGGAGGAAAACCTCGAAGTGCTACGGCAGCAGGGAAAGAACGTGTCGCGGGCGATGCTGAAAGGATTGGAGAAGCGCAAGCACAACCTTGAAGCGAAGCTGGAGAAGGTGGAACACGCCATAAAGTCACGCACGGACGACGTGGTGGATTTCAAGCAGATGGGCATCGACCACATCTTCATAGATGAGAGCCATTATCAGAACTTTCTTATTTTTTTGTTTGACATTCTAAATATATTGAAATTCAGCATCTTTTTTATATAATAAGTTCTGATTATTTTTACGGTCGTAATATGCAGGGTATAGAATATAT
>NZ_JAMOKH010000019.1:0-108888 GCF_023656585.1 Bacteroides sp. B1-V-101
AACGATAGAAATCGCCAAGAAGTTCAAGCTGATAAGGACTAAAGGTCATGTCACTCTTTTTCATCTTTTATTCATTTTAGTTGATACTTATAGTAGTCAACCAAATCCAGGGTAAGACAGTATGAGATTAAAATATTTTTTTTATTTCTGAAGAGAGGCGGGGAAATAAAGAAAAATCCCGTTTGTCGGATGTGAAAAGGTGCTATATTGCTCCATGTAAGCACTATATTTTTTCTGTTGAAGTACTTTGGTATATGCTTTATTGATAGGTATTTATCAGTGTTGAAACATTCGGAAACGCTATATTTTAATTATAATCCGAAGTGGCGCTTGCTATTCCTCACTACATTTGCCATATGATTATTAACTAATTCATTTATATCATGAAGAACATGAAAATATTAACTACGGCAGTACTCTGTCTGTTACTCTCTTTTTCTATGGGTGCAACGGCAATGGCAGAAAGTATCACTTCTCCTGACGGACAATTAAAACTGGATTTTTCGGTCAATGTTCAGGGAGAACCGGTATACGAACTTACTTATAAAGGAAAGGGAGTGATTAAACCATCAAAGTTGGGACTTGAGTTGAAGAATGATCCGGGACTGATGAATGGGTTTGCGTGCATCGATACAAAAACTTCCACCTTCGACGAAACTTGGGAGCCGGTGTGGGGAGAAGTGAAATCCATTCGCAATCATTATAATGAAATGGCTGTCACACTGAATCAGAAGGCGCAGGACCGGAATATGATCATCCGTTTCCGGCTTTACAATGATGGATTAGGTTTCCGCTATGAATTTCCGCAGCAGAAGAATCTGAATTATTTTGTTATTAAGGAAGAACATTCGCAGTTTGCCATGACGGGTGACCATACTGCCTTTTGGATTCCGGGAGATTATGATACCCAGGAATATGATTACACAGAATCCAGACTAACAGAAATCCGTGGACTGATGAAAGGGGCTATTACCGACAATGCTTCTCAAACGTCTTTTTCACCAACAGGCGTGCAGACATCTCTGCAAATGAAAACAGCCGACGGTCTGTATATTAACCTGCACGAAGCCGCTTTGGTAGATTATTCCTGCATGCATCTCAATCTTGATGACAAAAAACTGATTTTTGAATCATGGCTGACACCGGATGCAATGGGAGATAAAGGTTATATGCAGACACCCTGTCAGTCTCCGTGGCGTACGGTGATTGTGAGCGATGATGCACGCGATATCCTTGCTTCCAAACTGACCTTGAATCTGAACGAACCATGTGCTTATCAAGATGTTTCTTGGATTAAACCGGTGAAGTATATCGGTGTGTGGTGGGAGATGATTACCGGAAAAAGCAGTTGGGCATATACAGATGATGTTTATTCCGTCAAACTCGGACAGACGGATTACTCAAAGACAAGCCCTAACGGACGTCATGCTGCCAACAATGACAAAGTAAAACGTTATATCGACTTTGCAGCACAGCATGGTTTCGATCAGGTATTGGTAGAAGGCTGGAATGAAGGCTGGGAAGATTGGTTCGGCAAATCAAAAGATTATGTGTTTGATTTCGTCACTCCCTATCCGGATTTCGACGTGAAGATGCTGAACGCATATGCCAAAGAGAAAGGGGTGAAGCTGATGATGCATCATGAAACATCTGCCTCCGTGCGTAACTACGAACGCCATCTGGATACAGCCTACCAATTTATGGTTGACAACGGATATAATGCCGTGAAAAGTGGTTATGTTGGCAATATCATTCCTCGGGGCGAACATCACTATGGACAATGGATGAACAACCATTATCTATATGCCGTGACGAAAGCCGCCGATTATAAAATCTGTGTGAATGCGCACGAAGCTGTACGTCCTACTGGATTATGCCGTACTTATCCCAACCTGATCGGCAATGAATCGGCACGGGGGACGGAATATGAAGCTTTTGCCGGTAATAAACCTTTTCATACTACTTTGCTTCCATTCACTCGGCAGATCGGCGGCCCGATGGATTATACACCGGGTATCTTCGACACGAGAATTTCTTTTCTGGATGGGAAGCATAGCGTTGTACGTACTACTCTGGCGAAACAACTGGCTCTTTACGTAACAATGTACAGTCCTTTGCAGATGGCTGCCGATTTGCCGGAAAGTTATGAGCGTTATCCGGATGCTTTCCAGTTTATTAAAGATGTAGCCTTGGACTGGGATGACAGCAAATATCTGGAAGCCGAACCGGGGGATTATATTACAGTAGCCCGCAAAGCAAAAGGAACCAATCATTGGTTTGTTGGCGGTATTACTGACGAAAACTCCCGTACTGCCGCGTTTACTCTTGATTTTCTGGAACCGGATAAAGAGTATGTGGCTACCCTGTATGCCGACGGAAAAGAGGCTGACTACGAAAAGAATCCGACTTCCTATCAGATAAAGAAAGGGATCGTTACGAATAAAACAAAGATGTCCGTCAAGCTGGCACGCAGCGGTGGTTTTGCATTGAGTCTTATCGAAGCAGCTCCATCCGACCGGAAATCAATTAAGAAATGGAAATGAGACGCGACTAAAACGATTGTTCAATCTTCTTTGTATTTTTAATAAAATTTAGAAGTACTCCGCAAAGAAAATTAAAACTTTGCGGAGTGCTTTTTTTATCGGATGGATTCTTTTTTGTACTTTTGCGCCATCTTTTTTTAAACATTATCAATAAAGAGAACAACATGGGAGGTTTTTTCGGAACAGTCTCGAAATCGAGTTGCGTGACTGATTTATTCTATGGTACAGATTATAACTCACATCTGGGTACAAAGCGGGGCGGACTCGCGACTTATAGTCAGGAGAAAGGATTTATTCGCTCCATTCACAATCTGGAAAGTACATATTTCCGATCCAAGTTTGAAGGAGAGCTTGATAAATTTAAAGGCAATGCCGGCATAGGCATTATCAGCGACACAGATGCACAACCCATTATCATCAATTCCCACCTCGGCCGCTTCGCCATCGTCACAGTCGCTAAAATATCGAATATCCAGGAACTGGAAGAAGACCTTCTCAACCAAAATATGCACTTCGCCGAACTTAGTTCGAGCAACACCAATCAAACGGAACTCATCGCACTGCTTATCATACAAGGAAGAACCTTCACCGAAGGTATCGAGAACGTATTCAAACATATCAAGGGTTCTTGTTCTCTGCTGATTCTGACAGAGGATGGCAGTATTATCGCGGCTCGTGACCAATGGGGACGTACTCCGGTGGTGATCGGCAAGAAAGATGGTGCGTATGCCGCTACCAGCGAGTCATCCAGTTTCCCGAATCTGGATTATGAAATCGAAAAGTATCTGGGACCGGGGGAAATAGTACGCATGTATCCCGATCATATCGAGCAGCTTCGCCAACCGAATGAAGGAATGCAGATTTGTTCTTTCCTTTGGGTGTATTATGGTTTCCCGACCTCTTGTTATGAGGGCAAAAATGTAGAGGAAGTCCGTTTCACCAGTGGAATGAAGATGGGACAGAAGGACGAATCGGAAGTGGATTGTGCCTGTGGTATCCCTGATTCGGGAGTAGGTATGGCGTTGGGTTATGCGGAAGGTAAAGGAGTTCCTTATCATCGTGCCATTTCAAAATATACACCGACATGGCCTCGTAGCTTCACACCCAGCAATCAGGAAATGCGTTCGCTGGTTGCAAAGATGAAGCTAATTCCGAATCGTGCCATGCTTCAGGGAAAGCGTCTGCTGTTTTGTGATGATTCGATTGTGCGTGGAACACAGTTGCGTGATAATGTGAAGATTCTATATGATTATGGAGCGAAAGAGGTACATATGCGTATCGCTTGCCCTCCGTTGATCTATGCCTGTCCGTTTGTGGGTTTCTCGGCTTCTAAGAATGCTTTGGAGTTGATTACTCGTCGTATTATTAAAGAACTGGAAGGCGATGAGAATAAGAATCTGGAGAAATACGCCACTACGGGGTCTCCCGAATACGAGAAAATGGTTAGTATCATAGCCGAGCGTTTCGGACTGACTTCATTGAAATTCAACACGCTTGAGACTTTGATTGAAGCTATCGGGCTGCCGAAATGTAAAGTGTGTACGCATTGTTTTGATGGTAGCAGTCACTTTTAAGTAATATACTGAGAAAAAAGAGCCGTGAATTGTTTGTCAATTCACGGCTCTTTTTTTACCTTTACGGCACTATAAACTATCAAAATGTAAATTGCAAATCATTAAATCGTAAAATAGATATGACTTTAGTAGACAGATTTTTGAAGTATGTGAGCTTTGATACACAGTCGGATGAATCAACAGGGCTTACTCCCAGTACTCCGAAACAGATGGTATTCGCTGAATATCTGAAGACTGAACTGGAATCTTTGGGGTTGGAAGATATTACTTTGGATGAACATGGCTATCTTTTTGCCACGCTTCCTGCTAATATAGATAAAAAAGTACCCACTATCGGGTTTATCGCTCATATGGATACAAGTCCCGATATGACAGGAAAAGATGTAACTCCACGTATTGTAAAAGGCTACGATGGGACGGATATAGTGCTTTGTGCCGAAGAAAATATCATTCTTTCTCCTGCACAATTTCCGGAACTGCTCGATCATAAAGGAGAGGATTTGATTGTAACAAACGGCAAGACGCTGCTTGGTGCGGATGATAAAGCGGGAATTGCCGAGATCGTATCAGCAATCGTTTATCTGAAAGAACATCCCGAAATCAAACATGGAAAGATTCGTATCGGTTTCAATCCGGATGAGGAAATCGGTGAAGGTGCGCATAAGTTCGATGTCGGGAAGTTTGGCTGCGAATGGGCGTATACGATGGATGGTGGTGAAGTAGGGGAACTGGAGTTTGAAAATTTCAATGCTGCCGCTGCAAAGATTACTTTTAAAGGACGTAATGTACACCCCGGATATGCAAAGAATAAGATGATAAACTCGATTCGTGTCGCTAATCAGTTTATCGCAATGTTGCCATCGATGGAAACACCGGAGCAGACTGAAGGGTATGAAGGATTCTATCATCTGATCAGTATTCAGGGAGATGTGGAGCAAAGTACAGTGTCTTATATCATTCGCGACCATGACCGTGCTAAGTTTGAGAAACGTAAGGAAGAAATAAAACGTCTGGTTGCGGAGATCAACACCGAATATGGAGAAGGTACGGCGTCACTAGAGTTACGTGACCAATACTATAATATGCGTGAGAAAATAGAACCGGTGATGCATATCATCGACACAGCTTTTGCAGCCATGGAGGCGGTAGGAGTGAAGCCGAATGTGAAGCCGATTCGTGGCGGTACGGATGGAGCGCAGCTATCATTCAAAGGTTTACCCTGCCCGAATATTTTTGCCGGCGGTCTTAATTTCCACGGACGTTATGAGTTTGTTCCTATTCAGAATATGGAGAAGGCAATGAACGTCATTGTGAAGATTGCCGAACTAGTAGCTTCTAAGTGATTACATTCCACGAATATCAATTTATTACTTAAAACTTAATACACAAAAAATGAAAACCACTCCGTTTACAGAGAAACACATTGCATTAGGTGCTAAAATGCACGAATTTGCAGGCTATAATATGCCTATCGAGTACTCTGGAATTATTGATGAACATCTGACTGTTTGTAATGCAGTCGGGGTATTTGATGTATCCCATATGGGAGAATTCTGGGTGAAAGGGCCGCAAGCGTTAGCCTTTCTTCAGAAGGTGACTTCCAATAATGTGGCGGCACTTGTTCCCGGTAAGATACAATATACCTGCTTCCCTAATGAAGAAGGGGGAATTGTAGATGACTTGCTGGTATATTGCTATGAGCCGGAAAAATATCTGCTGGTAGTGAATGCGGCCAATATAGAAAAGGATTGGGACTGGTGTGTTTCTCATAATACGGAGGGGGCGGAACTGGAGAATTCTTCCGATAATATGGCGCAGCTTGCTGTTCAGGGTCCGAAGGCTATTCTTGCTTTGCAGAAGTTGACGGATATCGATCTGTCGGCTATTCCTTATTATACATTTACCGTTGGCCGGTTTGCGGGAAAAGAGAATGTGATTATCTCCAATACCGGATACACCGGTGCCGGAGGTTTTGAACTTTATTTCTATCCGGATGCTGCCGAGGCGGTATGGAAAGCTGTATTTGAGGCGGGGGAAGAATTCGGTATCAAGCCGGTGGGACTGGGTGCCCGTGATACGCTTCGTTTGGAAATGGGCTTCTGTCTGTATGGCAATGATCTGGATGATAAGACTTCACCGATCGAAGCTGGATTGGGATGGATCACTAAGTTTGTGGAGGGTAAGGAGTTCATTAACCGTCCGATGCTGGAAAAGCAGAAGGCAGAAGGAACTACCCGCAAACTAGTTGGGTTTGAAATGATTGACCGAGGCATTCCTCGTCATGGCTATGAACTCGTGAATGAGGAAGGGGAAGGTATAGGCGTGGTGACTTCCGGAACAATGTCTCCCACTCGCAAGATTGGTATTGGTATGGGATATGTGAAACCGGAATATGCCAAAGTTGGCACGGAAATTTGTATTGATATGCGTGGACGTAAATTGAAGGCAATAGTGGTGAAGCCACCTTTTAGAAAATAAATCTTGAGTTTATAAAATTTTTAGCCCCGGATAGGTTTTGATACTATCCGGGGCTAAATTATTTTATGATGGTTGATGTGAAACATATCCGTGAATCTGTTGTTTATACGATAGATTTATTTTAATTTTGTCACCAAATACGATGAAACAATGTCTCAATTACCTACACTCATTGCCGATCTTGCGCTGATATTGATCTGTGCCGGCGTTATGACTTTGTTGTTTAAGAAGTTAAAGCAACCTTTGGTGTTGGGATATGTGGTTGCCGGTTTTCTGGCAAGTCCACACATGCCTTATACACCATCAGTAATGGATACCGCCAACATTAAGACATGGGCGGATATTGGTGTTATCTTCTTGTTGTTTGCTCTTGGTCTGGAGTTCAGTTTTAAGAAAATCGTAAAAGTCGGAGGTTCTGCTATCATCGCTGCCTGCACCATCATCTTTTGTATGATATTGCTGGGGATAGGTGTCGGTATGGGATTCGGCTGGCATCGGATGGACAGTCTGTTTCTAGGTGGTATGATTGCGATGTCTTCTACCACTATTATTTATAAGGCGTTCGATGACTTGGGACTGAGGAAGAAGCAGTTCACCGGGCTTGTACTGAGTATTCTGATTTTGGAGGATATACTGGCTATTGTATTGATGGTAATGCTTTCTACGATGGCGGTAAGTCATAACTTTGAAGGTACCGAGATGCTGGAGAGTATTGGGAAACTGCTGTTCTTTCTTATTTTGTGGTTTGTAGTAGGTATCTATCTGATTCCGGAGTTTTTGAAGCGTTGCAGGAAACTGATGGGAGAGGAAACTCTGCTTATCGTATCATTGGCACTGTGTTTCGGTATGGTAGTGATGGCAGCCAATACAGGGTTCTCTGCTGCATTCGGTGCGTTTATCATGGGATCTATTCTGGCAGAAACAATCGAAGCGGAATCTATCGACCGGTTGGTGAAGCCGGTGAAAGATCTTTTTGGCGCAATTTTCTTTGTATCGGTGGGGATGATGGTCGATCCTGCGATGATTATTGAATATGCAATACCTATCATTGTGATTACGATAGCAGTTATTTTGGGGCAGGCTACCTTCGGAACATTCGGCGTGATTCTTTCCGGCAAACCCTTGAAGACGGCTATGCAGTGTGGTTTCAGTTTGACTCAGATTGGTGAATTTGCGTTTATTATAGCTTCATTGGGTGTATCTCTGCACGTGACGAGCGATTTCTTATATCCGATAGTGGTAGCAGTTTCTGTGATAACCACTTTCCTGACTCCTTATATGATTCGTCTGGCTGAACCGGCTTCTTCTTTTGTGGATGCTCATTTACCCGCTTCCTGGCGAAAGTTCTTAATGCGTTATTCTTCGGGCTCGCAAACAGCACTTAATCATGAGAATTTGTGGAAGAAGCTGTTGCTGGCAATGGTACGCATAACTGTGGTATATTCAATAGTCAGTATATCCATTATTGCACTGTCTTTCCGTTTTGTCGTCCCATTCTTTAAGGAGAACCTGCCTCATTTCTGGGCGTCATTATTGGGGGCTGTCTTTATTATCCTTTGCATTTCGCCTTTCCTGCGTGCTATCATGGTGAAGAAAAACCATTCGGTGGAATTTATGACCCTGTGGCATGATAACCGTGCCAATCGTGCACCATTGGTGTCTACTATTGTCATACGTATTATGATTGCGGCGTTATTTGTTATTTTTGTGATATCGGGATTGTTTAAGGCATCTATTGGATTGATTATTGGAGTAGCTGTGCTTGCAGTCCTGTTGATGGTATGGTCGCGTCGTTTGAAAAAGCAATCTATATTGATAGAACGGCGTTTCTTTCAAAATCTGCGTTCCAGGGAGGTGCGTGCGGAATATTTGGGAGAGAAGAAACCCGAATATGCCGGACGTCTGTTATCGCATGATCTGCATTTGGCGGATTTGGAGATTCCGGGGGAATCCACTTGGGCGGGAAAAACGTTGATGGAACTAAATCTGGGAAAGAAATATGGCATTCATATCGCTTCTATCCTGCGAGGGAAGAGAAGGATTAATATTCCCGGTGGCTCGGTGCGTCTTTTTCCTATGGACAAGATACAGGTAATAGGAACGGACGAACAATTGAATGTATTTAGCAGTGCCATGCAAAGTGGTGCGAAGATAGACTGGGAGATGTATGAGAAGGGAGAGATGACTTTGAAGCAGTTCATTATTGATGCAGACTCCGTTTTTCTGGGTAAAACAATCCGTGAATCGGGTATACGGGATAAGTATCATTGTATGATAGCCGGTGTGGAACGGGAAGATGGCACTCTGATGGTGCCGGATGTAAATGCACCGTTCGAAGAGGGGGATGTAGTGTGGGTTGTTGGTGAAAAAGAGAACGTGTACCAATTAGTCGATCAAAAAAACGAAAAAATACAGGTGAAATAAAAGCAGAACGACTATTTTTGCTTTGTCAAAACATAAAAATAAGAATATCATGAAGAGTGATCCAAAAGAATGTCTGTATTGCCAGAACAATGAAACGTTGCATAATCTGATGATTGAGGTTGCGCAGCTTAGTGTATCACGTGTGTTTTTGTTTAAAGAGCAAACTTATCGGGGGCGTTGCCTCGTTGCTTACAAGGATCACGTAAATGATTTGAACGAATTGAGCGATGAAGACCGTAATGCATTTATGGCTGATGTGGCACGTGTTACCCGTGCAATGCAGAAAGCTTTCCAGCCGGAAAAGATCAACTATGGTGCTTACTCAGATAAATTATCTCATTTGCATTTCCATCTGGCTCCGAAATATGTAGACGGACCTGATTATGGCGGTGTATTTCAGATGAATCCGGGAAAAGTTTATTTGACCGATGCTGAATATCAGGAGCTAATTGATGCTGTGAAAGCAAATCTGTAATCAACAGTTGGTAAAATAATAAACGGTGAATAAACTTGTAACTTCATGCTATAAGTTTATTCACCGTTCATTATTTACTTATCTTCGTCGAAATCAAAGTCGAAATCAAAATCATCCATAAATTCCGGAGCTGTGAATTCCTCCAGACTTCTGCGGTCTTTTTTGGTTGGACGTCCGGTTCCCCGTGCGCGATCAATGAATCCGCTGATTTTACTCATTTCCAATAGTTCGTATTGGTCGGGAGTGGTAACGTTTTCCATTACATCGGGTACAAGCTTTGCGCCTACTCGCTTCTCAATAGCTTGCAACACTTTGAATGAATAGGTAATAGGCGGCTTCTTAACTTGAACTACATCACCCGGCTTTATCATGCGAGATGCCTTTACGTATGCTCCGTTGATAGTGACACGGTTCATCTTGCAGGCTTCGGCGGCAATTGTGCGTGTCTTGAAAATACGAACAGCCCACATCCATTTATCTATTCTTGCTTCTGCCATATATTGATAATTTATTAATTAACAGTGTACCATGTGTCATGGTGGAGTACTTAATGACCGTTTGCATATATACGCTGTGAAATAGTCAATTGTACATACTCCTATTTCTTATTGAACTGGTTCATGGTAATATCAATACCTGCCAGACAGAAACTTTTAATGATTTCTCCGGCTGTTTCCAGTCTTTCATCCATTGTCTTGCGATCTTCGTCAGTAAAGTGTCCGAGTACATAATCAATCTGTCCGCCTTTGGGGAAGTCATTTCCGATACCAAAGCGTAAACGGGCATAGTTCTGAGTTCCTAAAATGGCTGCTATGTGCTTCAGACCATTATGTCCGGCATCACTTCCTTTTCCTTTCAGACGCAGAGTGCCGAAGGGGAGAGCCAGATCGTCTACTACTATTAACACATTTTCCAAAGGGATGTTTTCTTTTTGCATCCAGTAGCGAACGGCCAGTCCGCTCAGGTTCATGAAAGTTGACGGTTTGAGCAGGATTAACTGGCGTCCTTTGATCGAAAAACTAGTGGTAAATCCGTAGCGTCCGTCAATAAAGGGAGGAGCATTGTTGATTCTTGCCAATGCCTCTACTGTCATGAAACCAATATTATGCCGGGTTTCATGATATTCGGGTCCAATGTTTCCTAGTCCGACAATTAGATATTTAATCATTGTTTTTTCGTAAAAAACAGTTCGTGAATATAAAAAGAGAAACGCAAATTAACGCAAACTAATGCAGACTGAACATCTGCTTTAATCTGCATTAATCTGCGTTTTGCTATATCTCTTTACAGGGATAATCTCAAATTACTTTCCAGCGGCTGCTGCTGCACCTCTTGCTGCACGAGTCAACTTAACAGCACATACAACTGCTTCTTTAGCGCTGATCAGTTCAAGACCTTCGAAGCTCAGTTCGCCAACTTTAACAGTCTTACCCAATCCCAGGTGAGATACGTTAACAATCAGTTTTTCAGGAATTACATTGTACAGAGCTTTCACTTTGATCTTACGCATCTGCAATGCAAGCTTACCACCGGCTTTCACACCTTCTGCAAGACCTTCCAACTGTACCGGAACTTCCATAACGATAGGTTTAGCTTCGTCAATCTGATAGAAGTCAACATGAAGAATGTTGTCTTTTACCGGGTGGAATTGAATATCTTTCAAGATAGCGTTTACTTTTTTGCCATCGATATCCAGATCTACTACGTAAATGTGCGGAGTATAAACCAAGTTACGAAGACCTTCGTTAGTCACTGTAAAGTGAACAACTTCACCGGCTCCGTAAAGTACACAAGGTACACCACCGTTCTTACGAATTTCTTTCAAAGCTCTTGCTTGTTCCGAAGAGCGTTCTGCAATAGTTCTTGCAGTTCCTTTTACTTCAATTGATTTCATTTCTTAAAAAATTGTGTTACTCTAAATTAAGTTATTTTGCTTAATTCACCATTACACGATGTGGATTATCACATGATGTTGCAAAAAAGCGGTGCAAAAGTACTGTTTTTTTTTGAAATATCAAAGAGTAACCTCTTTAAAAGTCAATATCAATCTTAATTTCGTTTTCCAGCTTGTCCTCTTGTGCTTCTTCGGCAAGAGCTTCCTGTTCTCTTTTTATATCAGCTTCTTCGTTCAGGCGGCTGATATAATCGTTCATGTCACTGTGGTTAATAAAACTGATGGCTTCTGTCAATCCTGCCATAAATTTCTGAAAATCCTCCTTATATAAGAAGATTTTATGCTTTTCGAAGCTAACTTGAGAGTCATCTCCTTCTCCCATCACCACTTTCTTACTCTCCGTAATAGCTAAAAACATTTCATCTTTACGGTTCTTCTTCACATCGAGGTAATAGATGCGTTTACCTGCTTTGATGGACTTGGAGAAAACGATCTCCTTATCATTCATGTCTGCGTTCATTTTCTTTTTAAAATCTTCCATATCATTGGGTCCGTTAATAATCGGCCTCAAAATTGGATATTTTTTTTAAACTGTCAAAAGAAAAAGCGCAGAGAATCAAATACTGCATTAAAAAATGTGATTTATTTGTGGAAACTCATTAAAAATATCTACTTTTGCAGTTCGATAATAACAGTATTAATTTGAATTATGATCAACAGAGTTCTTATTCGTCTTAAGATTATACAAATAGTGTATGCCTATTACCAAAATGGCAGCAAAAATCTAGACTCAGCGGAGAAAGAGTTATTCTTCAGCCTTTCAAAGGCGTATGACCTTTATAATTATTTGTTAATGCTGATGATGGCATTAACAGAGTATGCACAAAAACGCATTGATGCGGCAAAAGCAAAACTGGCTCCTACTAAAGAAGAGTTGTATCCCAACACAAAGTTTGTGGATAATAAGTTTGTTGCACAGTTGGAGGTGAACAAGCAACTGACCGAGTTTATATCTAATCAGAAGAGAACTTGGGCAAATGATCAGGATTTCGTCAAAGAGCTTTATGAGAAAATAGTAGAAAGCGATATTTATAAAGATTATATGGCTTCCGGTGACAATTCATATGAAGCTGACCGCGAATTGTGGAGAAAACTCTATAAAACATATATCTTTAATAATGATTCTCTTGATCAGGTGCTGGAAGACCAGAGTCTGTATTGGAATGACGATAAAGAGATTGTAGATACCTTTGTCTTGAAAACGATTAAGCGTTTTGAAGAAAAGAACGGAGCAAATCAGGAATTACTTCCCGAATTCAAGGATGACGAAGATCAGGAATTTGCACGCCGCTTGTTCCGTCGTACAATTCTGAATGCTGACTATTACCGTCATCTTGTGAGCGAGAATACGAAGAACTGGGATTTGGATCGTATCGCATTTATGGATATTATCATTATGCAGACTGCTTTAGCTGAAATTTTAAGTTTCCCGAACATTCCGGTAAGTGTTTCGTTAAATGAATATGTAGAAATTGCGAAGTTGTATAGCACTGCCAAGAGCGGTAGCTTTATCAACGGAACGCTGGATGGAATAGTTAATCAATTGAAAAAAGAAGGTAAGTTGACTAAAAACTGATACCTTTGTCCATATAGTAGAAACTAAAACTTGATTATTTATGAACTTATTGACTGTATTATTGCAAGCTCCCGCAGCGGGAGGTGGAAGTATGATGTGGATCATGCTGATAGCTATGTTTGTTATCATGTATTTCTTTATGATTCGCCCTCAAAATAAGAAGCAGAAAGAAATTGCTAATTTCCGTAAATCTCTTCAGGTAAACCAGTCGGTAATTACTGCAGGTGGTATCCATGGTACAATCAAAGAGATTACTGATGATTATATAGTACTTGAAATCGCTTCTAACGTGAAGATTAAAATAGATAAGAATTCTATTTTTGCTGATGCTTCGGCTGCCGGCAATCAGTCTAAATAATCTTTAGTAAACAAATACCCTATGCTTGATCGTAGGAAATTAAGATATACATATTTAAGACTATCCAAGAGAATTAAGGATTTCCTGCTTAGTGATAAAAGCAGGGAGTTCTTAATTTTTTTATTTTTTTTCCTGATAGCCAGTGGATTCTGGCTGATTCAGACTCTTAATAATGACTATGAAGCGGAATTCTCTATCCCGGTGAGGATGAAGGATGTCCCTAATAATATTGTGCTCACTTCGGAACCTCCTTCCGAACTTCGCGTCCGGGTAAAAGATAAAGGAACAGTGCTTCTCAATTATATGTTGGGGAAGAGTTTCTTTCCGGTAAATCTGAGTTTCCCTGACTATAAAGGGCAAAATAATCACGTGAAAATCTTTGCCTCTGAGTTTGAAAAGAAGATACTCAGTCAATTGAATGCTTCTTCTAAGATACTTTCAATAAAACCTGATACGTTAGATTATATCTATTCGACAGGCAAGTCCAAATTAGTACCCGTTCATTTTCAAGGAAAAGTGACTGCAGGGCTTCAATATTATGTTTCTGATACCATTTGCAGTCCGGATTCCGTATTGGTATATGCTCCGGCCGGAATTTTGGATACTATAACAACCGCTTATACTCAAGAGGTAAATCTTGAAAATATATCGGATACGATTCGGCAACGGGTTGCCTTGGATAATAAAAAAGGAGTGAAGTTTGTTCCCGCCTCGGTTGAACTGACTTTCCCTGTTGATATTTATACTGAGAAAACCGTGGAGGTGCCGTTACGTGGGATTAACTTCCCGGCAGATAAAGTGCTCCGTGCTTTTCCATCGAAGGTTCAAATTACTTTTCAAGTGGGTTTAAAGCGTTTTCGTAGCATTAAAGCCAGTGATTTTGTGATAAATGTTTCTTATGAGGAACTGCTAAAATTAGGATCGGATAAATATACGGTGAAGTTGAAGTCGGCTCCCCGTGGAATCAATCAAATCCGTATTGTACCCGAGCAAGTTGATTTTCTGATAGAACAAGTTTCTTCCGATGGCTATTAAAATAGGTATTACCGGCGGTATCGGTAGTGGAAAAAGTGTAGTTTCCAGATTGCTGGAGATTATGGGAATCCCCGTTTATATTTCCGATATTGAGGCGAAGCGTATCACTCATACGAATGACGTGATACGCCGGGAACTTTGCGCCTTGGTCGGACAAGATGTTTTCCTGAATGGAGAATTGAATCGTCCTTTATTAGCATCTTATATATTTGGAAGCCCCGAACATGCGAAAAAAGTGAATGCTGTCATTCATCCGCAGGTGAAAGAAGACTTCAGGCGATGGGTGAAAGGGAAAGGTGATATAGCTATGGTCGGTATGGAATCTGCCATCCTTCTGGAAGCAGGCTTTAAGCAGGAAGTAGACTTTGTAGTAATGGTATATGCACCGTTGGAGGTGAGAGTGGAACGAGCAATTAGGCGTGACCATTCTTCAAGGGAGTTGATAATGAAACGTATCGAAGCGCAAATGAGCGATGAGGTAAAGCGGAGTCATGCTGATTTTGTAATCGTGAATGATGATGAAACCCCTTTAATTCCGCAGGTTTTGAAGTTTATTTCTTTGCTATCTAAAAATAATCATTACCTTTGCTCCGCAAAAAAATAATTAATAAATAAAAGAATATATACTATGTTGAAGACTATCCTGTCTATCTCCGGTAAACCGGGATTGTACAAACTAATTTCGCAAGGAAAAAATATGTTGATTGTTGAATCAATCAGTGCAGATAAAAAACGTTTCCCCGCTTATGGTAATGAGAAAATTATCTCTTTGGCAGATATAGCAATGTATACAGATGATGCTGAAGTACCTTTGTATGATGTGCTGGAAGCTATGAAGAAAAAAGAAAATACTGCAGTTGCCTCTATTGACCCTAAAAAAGCCACTCCGGAGCAGTTACGCGAGTATTTAGGGGAGGTATTGCCTAACTTTGATCGTGAAAGAGTATACATCGCGGATATTAAGAAATTGATTTCCTGGTATAACATCTTAATTTCGAATGGAATTACAGAATTTAAATCAGAGCCGGAAGCTGAAGAAGAGGTTGCGACTGATGAAAAATAAGTCATGAAACATTGATGGCTTAGATGCATAAATGTAATAAGGAAAGCGTGATAATGTTACAAGTTGTCACGCTTTTTTGTGTTTTTATATGTCTGCGTAATTAAAGGGTCCCCTTTAGTGTTCTTTAAGCAATCTTATGTTTGCATGAATATTTTATTGTTTATATAGTAAATAAACATAGTTTTTCTCTATCTTTGTAACTGCTAATATACGCAAAAATATGGATGTAATAACAAATAAAGAGGTAAACGTTTATCTTGATAATGAAAAAGGAACATTGTGCTTAACGGGAATGTTGGTAGGTACAATGGTATTTTTATATGATTCGCAGGGGGAGCTGAAAGAGAAACATAGATTTGCCTTGCCTTCGCTCACTTTAGAGATATCCAGAAAAGGTACTTATGTCTTAGTCATGAGCCATCCTAATTGTCAGCCGGAAGTAAGAAGAATTATATATTCAGGAATATAAAAAAGCCGATATGCTCACTTGGGAACATACCGGCTGTCCTTATAACAACTAACTATAATTTAGTTTCTGAATACTAATCCGTCTCCGTTTGAGTCAACAATGATTGCTTTGCTTCTGTCGACTTCCTGAGACAATAACTTTTTCGACAGATCGTTCAGTAAATAACGCTGGATAGCTCTTTTTACCGGACGGGCTCCAAATTCAGGATCATATCCTACCTGGGATAAGAAATTCAAAGCAGCATCTGTCATTTCCAGTTCAACTCCGTTTTCTGCAAGCATCTTTTGTACACCTTTGATTTGTAAGAGTACAATTTGTCTGATTTCAGTTTCCGTCAGCGGCAGGAACATGATTGTTTCATCAATACGATTCAGGAATTCCGGACGAATGTTTTTCTTTAGCATATTCATCACTTCCTTCTTCGTTTCTTCGATAACTTCTTCCTTATTCGAACCGCTCAGTTTCTCCATCTGACTTTGTATATAAGAACTTCCCATATTTGAAGTCATGATGATGATGGTGTTTTTGAAGTTGACTACTCTTCCTTTGTTGTCAGTGAGTCGTCCGTCATCCAGTACTTGCAACAGGATATTGAAAACATCCGGATGCGCTTTTTCGATTTCATCGAACAAAACAACTGAGTAAGGTTTCCGGCGAATGGCTTCTGTCAGCTGGCCGCCTTCATCGTATCCAACGTATCCCGGAGGTGCTCCGACCAGACGAGAAACACTATGCTTTTCTTGATACTCGCTCATATCTATGCGTGTCATCATCGATTCATCGTCAAAGAGGAATTCCGCCAATGCCTTTGCCAGTTCGGTTTTACCGACACCGGTCGTTCCGAGGAAGATAAAAGAACCGATCGGGCGTTTGGGATCCTGTAATCCGGCACGACTACGGCGTACGGCGTCTGCAACCGCTTCAATCGCTTCGTCCTGTCCAATCACTCGTTGATGGAGTTCGTCTTCCAGATGCAATAATTTATCTTTCTCACTTTGCATCATCTTGCTGACAGGGATGCCCGTCCAGCGTGAAACAACGTCAGCGATGTCTTCAGCATCCACTTCTTCTTTGATCATGGCTTTATCGCCTTGCATACCACGAAGTTTCTCCTGCGTATCTTCTATCTCTTTGTCCAGAGCCTGAAGCTTTCCGTAACGGATTTCGGCGACTTTTCCATAGTCTCCTTCACGTTCTGCTTTCTCTGCTTCGAACTTCAGATTCTCGATTTCCACTTTGTTTTGCTGGATTTTATCCATCAGCGTTTTTTCACTTTGCCATTTAGCTTTGAAGGACTTTTCAGCTTCTTTTAGTTCGGCCAGTTCTTTGCCGATAATTTCCAGTTTCGGCTTATCATTTTCACGCTTAATGGCTTCACGTTCGATTTCTAACTGTTTGATCTTACGTGAGATTTCATCCAACTCTTCCGGAACAGAATCTACTTCCATACGTAGTTTGGCTGCTGCTTCATCCATCAGGTCGATTGCTTTGTCCGGCAAGAAACGGTCAGTGATGTAACGGCTGCTCAGTTCTACAGCTGCTATGATGGCATCGTCTTTGATACGTACATGATGATGGTTCTCGTAGCGTTCTTTCAATCCACGAAGGATGGAAATGGTACTCAGAGTATCCGGTTCATCTACCTGTACAATCTGGAAACGACGTTCCAATGCTTTATCTTTCTCGAAATACTTCTGATATTCGTCGAGAGTGGTTGCACCGATCGAACGTAGTTCTCCACGTGCTAATGCCGGTTTCAGAATATTTGCAGCATCCATTGCTCCTTCGCCTTTGCCGGCGCCTACCAGTGTATGAATCTCATCAATAAACAAAATTATATCACCTTCTGATTTCTTAACCTCATTGACAACTGATTTTAGTCGTTCTTCGAATTCTCCTTTATATTTTGCTCCTGCAACCAATGCTCCCATATCGAGAGAGTAGACCTGTTTGTTTTTCAGGTTTTCGGGTACGTCTCCCCGGAGGATACGATGTGCCAATCCTTCTACAATAGCTGTCTTACCTGTACCCGGTTCACCAATCAGAATCGGATTGTTCTTAGTTCTACGGCTTAATATTTGCAGTACCCGTCGGATTTCCTCGTCACGTCCGATTACAGGATCCAGCTTGCCGCTGCGGGCGGCTTCGTTCAGATTGATAGCGTATTTCTCCAATGACTGATAGTTGTCTTCACTGGATTGAGAAGTAACTTTTTCTCCTTTTCTGAGTTCATTGATAGCATTACGCAATTCTTTTTCCGTCATTCCGGCATCTTTCAAGATGGTGGATACGGTACTTTTCACAGTTAGCAAAGCCAGCAGAATATGTTCCAATGAAACAAATTCATCTCCCATTTCTTTAGAATACTGGGTTGCCTTCTGCAATACTTCATTAGATTCTCTACTTAGGTAAGGTTCTCCTCCGGATACTTTAGGCAAAGAATCGATCTGTTTGTCAACGACTAGGGCTACCTGTTGCCCGTTCATTCCTAATTTTTGGAAGATGAAGTTAGTCACATTTTCGCCTACCTTCATTACTCCATGTAGGATATGAGCAGGTTCAATCGCCTGTTGTCCCCGACTTTGTACGAGATTTACGGCCTCCTGTACCGCTTCTTGAGATTTGATGGTAAAATTGTTAAAGTTCATATGGTTGTTCTCCTTTCTTTTTTCATGATTTTAATAACACTTGAAAGGGCTCAAAAGATTTGCCAAGTAGAAAAATATGACAAAATAGCATGATAATAAGAGAGTTAGAAGACAAAATGACGTTTTTCATCTGAATGATACTGACGAATTTGCCGCGAAATGAAGTGAATAAATAAAAGTATTGTAGTATCTTTATCCGCTGTAATCATATTATAAATAAGGTATGAATGATAAACCTCAAATAAAACTGTCTGAAACAGTAGTGTTGATTGATGCTGCTTTCTTGAATTTTGTAATTACAGATATGAAAGGTTACTTTGAAGAGACTTTGCGACGTTCTTTACAGGATATCGACCTTTCTATGTTGACCACTTATCTGACTCTGGATGCCGGAATCACGGAAGGGAAAAATGAAGTACAATTTCTTTTTGTTTACGATGAAGAGTCCGATCAGCTTGTACATTGCCATCCTTCCGATTTGGTGAAGGAGTTGAATGGAGTCGCTTTTCAGAGTCCTTATGGTGAATATTCATTTGCAAGTGTTCCTTCGGAAGGGATGGTTTCACGCGAAGATTTGTTTTTGGATTTATTGTCTATCGTTGCTGATTCGGCTGATGTGAAAAGGATGATTGTCGTTTCTTTCAATGAAGAATATGGAAAGAAAGTATCCGATGCGTTGCATGAAGTGAAAGGCAAGGAGATTATCCAGTTTCGTATGAATGAGCCTGAAGTGCAGGTAGAGTATAAGTGGGATATGTTGGCATTTCCTGTTATGCAGGCATTAGGAATCAGAGCTGAAGAACTATAGTCCTTGTGTTTAATTCTTGATTTTGAATTTTAATCCTCAAATAACTCAAATAAAAAGGTGTCCGATTTTCGTTTAAAAGTATTTCAGAGCGTAGCGAAGAATCTGAGTTTTACAAAGGCTTCGCAAGAATTGTTTGTCAGCCAGCCTGCTATCACTAAGCATATTCAGGAATTGGAGACTTATTATCAGGCTCGTTTGTTCGAACGTCAGGGAAGTAAAATCTCATTGACTGTTGCCGGTGAATTACTGCTGAAGCATAGCGAAAAGATTTTAGATGATTACAAACGGCTTGAATATGAAATGCATTTGTTGCATAACGAGTATATTGGAGAGTTGAAACTGGGAGCTAGCACAACGATTGCTCAATATGTTCTGCCCCCTTTATTGGCTCATTTTATTGCGAAGTTTCCACAAGTCAATCTTTCCGTCCTTAATGGAAACTCTCGGGGAGTGGAGGTCGCTTTGCAAGAACACCGGATTGAATTGGGATTGGTGGAAGGTATTTTTCGTTTACCTAATCTGAAATATACTTTGTTTTTGCAAGATGAACTTGTTGCGGTAGTGCATGTGAACAGTAAACTAAATATTCAGGAGGAGATAACACCTGCAGAATTACCGAATATCCCTTTGGTTTTGCGTGAAAGAGGTTCGGGGACGTTGGATGTATTTGAACGAGCCCTGTCGCAACACAATCTGAAGCTGTCTTCTTTGAATGTTCTGATGTATCTTGGTGGTACGGAGAGTATCAAGCTCTTTTTGGAACATACTGATTGTATGGGAATTGTTTCTATCCGGTCGGTGCATAAAGAACTTGTGGCCGGCACTTTACGGGTAGTTGAGATAAAAGGGATGCCAATGTTGCGCGAATTTAATTTTGTGCAGCTACAAGGGCAGGAGGGAGGATTATCTCAAGTTTTTATGCGCTTTGCGGGGCATCATAGCAAGAACTTGTAGGTGTTGCTTCTTTTCATGCGAATCATATCCCAACTGCAGGGCTACCTCATGATGTGGTGAAACTGTATCTCTTGGCAGAGCAGATAGATTTTCACTATCTACTAAAAAAATAAAAAAAGATTTAGTCTCTCATCATTTCTCAGTAAAAAGGGATAGTATTTGATCTGCAAGGAAACGAAGGTATAGCCATTGAACGTATCATTTTGCATAAAGCTTCAATGAAATAGTAAAAGAGAAAGTTTATAAAAAAGCCATTTAAATTCTCATATTTCTTCTGTATCTTTGTATAGTCGAATGTGGAAAATAACTAATACTATATATATGGGTTGTTTTATGAACTTATTGTGGTTGCTGCTTGGTGGTATCTTTACTGCAGTGGAGTACCTTATTTCAAGTCTGCTGATGATGTTTACGATCGTAGGTATTCCTTTTGGTATACAGACGTTAAAGTTAGCCGGACTTGCTTTATGGCCTTTCGGTAAAGAGGTGAGAAGTGGCAGGCGTTCGAGTGGATGTCTTTATATACTGATGAATATCCTGTGGTTATTTTTGGGTGGCATTTGGATTTGTCTGTCACATTTGGCTTTCGGAATTGTTCTGTGTATAACCATTATCGGTATTCCCTTTGGTTTGCAGCACTTTAAGTTGGCTGCGTTAGCATTATCACCATTTGGAAAGGACATCGTAGGAGCATAATGTAACAATAAGAGAAGTGACTATAACAAAAAGTTATAATAGATAATTAGAAACAATTGGTTTGTCTTGATTGTTTGCCGTACCTTTGCACCCGCAAAATTATAAAAAGATAAAAAAATGATTTCAACCGCTACAAAAACGTTGCAAACCAACAACAAGACAATTTACGTTGCAATACTTTCTACTTTAACTTTTTTCTTATTTTTAGATTATATTCCTGGTTTACAAGCATGGTCCGCATGGGTGACTCCTCCAGTAGCTTTGTTTCTCGGACTTATTTTCGCATTAACCTGCGGACAGGCACATCCCAAATTTAATAAAAAGACATCTAAATATTTGCTGCAATATTCTGTAGTAGGATTGGGATTCGGTATGAATCTTCAGTCGGCTTTGGCATCCGGTAAAGAAGGGATGGAGTTCACTGTTATTTCTGTGGTGGGCACGTTGCTCATCGGCTGGTTTATTGGTCGTAAAATATTCAAGATAGACAGAAATACTTCCTATCTGATTAGTTCGGGAACTGCTATCTGTGGTGGTAGTGCTATTGCGGCAGTAGGGCCGGTGCTGAGGGCCAAAGACAGTGAAATGTCCGTGGCATTGGGAACGATCTTTATTCTGAATGCTATTGCGCTTTTTATCTTCCCGGCTATCGGACATGCTTTGGATATGACCGAACATCAGTTTGGCACGTGGGCTGCCATTGCTATTCATGATACCAGTTCTGTGGTGGGAGCAGGTGCTGCTTATGGTGAAGAAGCACTGAAGGTTGCTACAACTATCAAGTTGACCCGTGCTCTTTGGATCATACCAATGGCATTCGCCACTTCTTTTATATTTAAAAGTAAAGGACAGAAGATAAGTATTCCTTGGTTTATTTTCTTCTTTATTCTGGCTATGATTGCGAATACATATTTACTGAATAGCGTGCCACAGTTGGGTGCTGCCATCAATGGAATTGCACGCAAGACATTAACTATTACCATGTTTTTTATAGGCGCTTCCCTTTCTTTGGATGTTCTAAGATCTGTCGGTGTCAAACCTTTGATCCAAGGCGTTTTGTTATGGGTAGTTATTAGTTTAAGTACATTAGCCTATATCTATTTCATATAAAAAGTGAAAGAAATGTCCCCTATCTGAATTCTCACAGTACAAATTCAGATAGGGGACATTTTTATGTTTAAGCTAAAAATAAGCTGTCTCATCCGATATTTTGAGACAGCTTATATTATTTATTCTTAGTTGAATCGGTTGAAACAACTTATTTTTTATTCAAGGCTTCGAAGATCAATCCTTCCAGTTCTTCAGCAAGTTCGGGATTATCTTTGATACATACCTTGGCTGCATCACGTCCTTGACCAAGTTTAGTGTCATTGTAGCTATACCATGAACCGCTCTTTTTGATGATTCCCAGTTCTGCGCCCAAATCGATGATTTCTCCGGAGTGAGAAATACCTTCACCAAACATGATATCAAATTCTGCTTTGCGGAAAGGAGGTGCTACTTTGTTCTTCACCACTTTCACCTTAGTCAGTTTACCAAGAACTTCTTCACCGTCTTTGATTGGCTGGCTACCACGGATATCTATACGTACAGAAGCATAGAACTTCAATGCGTTACCACCTGTCGTTGTTTCCGGATTACCGAACATGACGCCAATCTTTTCACGGAGCTGGTTGATAAAGATACAAGTCGTACGTGTTTTGCTGACTGTACCGGTCAATTTACGCAAAGCCTGTGACATCAGACGTGCCTGCAAACCTACCTTATTGTCACCCATGTCGCCTTCAATTTCTGCTTTCGGAGTTAATGCTGCTACGGAGTCAATAACAATAATATCAATAGCGGAAGAACGGATTAACTGTTCGGCTATTTCCAAGGCCTGCTCTCCATTGTCCGGTTGAGAAATCCAGAGATTGTCTACATCCACGCCTAATTTCGCTGCATAAAAACGGTCGAAGGCATGTTCGGCATCAATAAAAGCGGCGATACCACCGGCTTTTTGTGCTTCGGCAATGGCGTGAATAGCCAGAGTCGTTTTACCGGAAGATTCCGGACCATAGATTTCGATGATTCTTCCCCTAGGATATCCTCCTACGCCAAGTGCCACGTTTAAAGCAATGGAGCCGGTAGGAATCACTTCCACTTGTTCAACACTATCATCACCCATTTTCATGATAGAACCTTTACCGAAGTTCTTTTCTATCTTTTCCATGGTAGCCTGTAAGGCTTTCAGTTTTTCGCTTGATGCCATTTTATTATCTGTTTCAAAATTAAGTTCGTCTTTCTTTGCCATACCTTATTCTTGTAATTAATGGATTTATTGATTTAAAATCTGTGAGGCATGCTCTTTGGTTTTCACTTCTTTGGGAGTGATAATCCGTTCTATGATTCCTTCTTCATTGATCAGGAAAGTAGTGCGGAAGGTTCCCATATAGGCACGTCCATACAGCTTTTTCTCTCCCCATACACCAAATTCTTCTACCAACTTTTTGTCCGTATCGGCTATCAGCGTAAAAGGAAGATTATTCTTATCGATGAATTTTTGGTGCGACTTCTCGCTGTCTACGCTGACACCGATTACTTCGTAACCGGCTTTACGCAGTTCGGAATAGTTGTCGCGCAGACTGCATGCCTGTGCCGTGCACCCCGATGTACTGTCTTTCGGATAGAAATACAGTACTATCTTTTTTCCTTTATAAGCACTTAGGCGGATCTCTTCACCTTTTTCATTGATACCTAATACTTCCGGTGCTTTATCTCCTATATTCTTCATTCTGACTCGTTCTATTATAGTTCCAGATCTTTATCAAACACTTCATGCCAAGGCAGTCCCTGCTTATTGAGCTGTTCCATGAACGGATCCGGATTAAATTCTTCTACATTGTTTACACCCGGACGTTGCCATTCGCCTTTGAAGAACATCATGGCACCGATCATAGCCGGAACACCGGTGGTGTAGCTGACTCCCTGCATACCTGTTTCCTTGTAAGCTTCCTGATGGCTGCAGTTGTTGTAGACATAGTAAGTACGTTCTTTTCCGTCTTTGATGCCACGGATACGGCAACCGATAGAGGTTTCACCTTCATAGTTCTCACCTAAATCCTGTGGGTTAGGCAATACTGCTTTCAAGAATTGTAATGGTACGATTTTAGTTCCGTTATAATCAACTTCATCGATACGGGCCATGCCGATATTCTGAATCACGCGTAAGTGAGTCAGATATTCTTGTCCGAAAGTCATCCAGAAACGGGCACGCTTGATAGTCGGGAAATGCTTGACCAACGATTCCAGTTCTTCATGATAAAGAAGATAGGAATCACGTGGACCAATATTAGGATAAGTCAGATCTTTGTGGATTTCCAGCGGACCGGTTGTCACCCATTGACCATTCTCGTAATAACGTCCGTTCTGAGTAATTTCGCGGATATTGATTTCCGGATTAAAATTGGTGGCAAATGCTTTATGATGATTTCCTGCATTACAGTCTACGATATCCAGATATTGGATTTCGTCGAAATAATGTTTGGCTGCATAGGCTGTGTAGATTCCACTGACTCCCGGATCGAAACCGCAACCAAGAATGGCAGTCAGACCTGCTTCCTTGAAACGGTCGTGGTAAGCCCATTGCCAGCTGTATTCAAAATGAGCTTCATCTTTCGGCTCATAGTTGGCTGTATCCAGGTAGTTGACACCCGCCTTCAGACAGGCTTCCATAATGGTAAGATCCTGATAAGGAAGAGCAACGTTGATTACCATTTCCGGCTTAAAGTCATTGAATAAAGCTACCAGTTCATCTACATTATCCGCATCCACTTTGGCGGTTTTTATATTGGGATTGCCTATAGCTTTGACGATATTATCGCATTTCTCCTTTGTACGGCTGGCAATCATGATGTCTGTGAATACATCGGCATTTTGTGCCACTTTGTGTGCTACGACAGTACCAACACCGCCTGCACCGATAATAAGAACTCTACCCATTTCTTTTAATTAATAAATTATAAATCAAAAATTAAGATTTTAGAATTGTTAGCTTGGCAAATATACGTGATTATTTTCAGATAATCACCGCGTCGCTACTCCTTTTTATTTGAAACGTTGCAAGATGCCACTCTCAAATTCCAGCGTTTTTCCGTTGTAGAACCAAGTTTCGAAACGACTGTCTTTTTTTAACTGTATTTCTACAGGATCACCTATTGACAGACGACATTCGTCGGTGTTCATACCTTCTTCCAAATCACCCCGTGCGATGATTGCCCAACGTTTATCTGTGATAGCCGGATACTTCTGATGGATGTCTCCAAATCCGAAAAGGTCTTCAATATAATTCTCGTTTTTGACGATAACGTCATATTTTAGGTCAACCTCTGTTTCATAAAGTGATCCATGCCGATCCTCCAGTGAGAGGATAACCAGACTTCCCGGACCGGAGATTTTTACTTCTTTTATTTTCAAAACAGTGTAGCGAGGCAAATGTATGCGGTTTTCCATTTGCTTGTTTTCAAGGTTGAAGACTCTTTTTACAGCCAATGTCCGTTTCGGATAGACGGTCAGATCAATATATTTGTCTTTCAAGGTTTCCAGATTTCCGGACTTTTTGCTACTGAAACTGATGGCGTTGGAAAAATATCTCATTTTCTTTTCAGCTTGGAAATCGCTCACGTCCATACCGGAATTAGTGCGGGAAAGAGCTACTTCCAGATAATAGGTATGTCCCTGCGAATCCTGAAATATGATTTTCACGGGATATGCCTGACTGCCAACTCCTATGGCGGTAATGGTTGCTTCGGTGTTGACCGGAATAGACACTTCCCTATATCCGGAGTAACTATTGGCATCGTCCACCTGTGCCATATCGGACTGAACATATATCTTTCTGCCTGTCAGTAAATCTTTTGCCGTGTCTACATCTTTCAGATTAACTAATCCGTTGATATAGGCACGGGGATTCTTTTCGCAAATTTCATCCGGACGTGTATTTTTAATCTCATAATAATATTTTTCTCCGTCACATTCGAAGATGAGTCGAGTGGAATAGCTCATGTCATTTGATAGTTTTTGAGATTTTTCTTCATATCCGGCGAAAGTAAGAATCTTGTGTTTCAAAACGCTGTTATCTGCTCCTTTTTCTGTCTCATACACCGAAAGGGTGGGGAGGAACATGTCACGTCCGGATGGAATAAACATGAATTTCATTCCGGGTGTCCATTTACATAAAAGTTGCAGTGGGAAGTTCTCTTTTATGAACTGTTCTTCTTCACTTAGAGGATCCTCCTGATTGGGAATAGTAGTGACAAGATAATCATTTTGCGCTGTGATATGAGAGGTACCACAACCAAGCAGGATTAGAAATAGGACGATTGTTCTCATATTTATTTACTTTAGATGAACTATGTAATCTTATTGTTTGTTTTATAGATAATGGCAAATGTATGTATTTTATATCGCATTAGATGGTATTTCCCAATCTTTTTGATATCTTTGCCCCCGATTTTAACTTAAACGTTATAACAAAATGAAGAAAGTATTCGTTTCAATTTGCATTGCCAGCACAGTACTTGCAATGTTTTCATGCCGTTCGGTTGAGAAGGCAGTCCCATTGGCTTCAATCAATGGTGAGTGGAATATTATAGAAGTTAACGGCTCGAAAGTAACTCCGGGCGAAAGCAGAACCCTTCCCTTTATTACTTTTGATACAGCGACCGGAAGAGTATCCGGTAACAGTGGATGCAACCGTATGATGGGTAGCTTTGACGTGAATGCCAAGCCGGGCAGCATGGAGCTTAAGGGAATGGCTAGCACCAGAATGATGTGTCCGGACATGACTACCGAGAGAAATGTGTTAGGTGCGCTTGCACAGGTGAAAGGTTATAAGAAAGCCGGTAAGGATAAAATGTTTCTTTGCAATGAGTCCAATCGTCCGGTTGTAGTTCTTGAAAAAAAGGAGGCTGATGTGAAACTATCGGTATTGAACGGAGAATGGAAAATAAAGGAAGTGAATGGTGAAGCAATTCCTTCAGGAATGGAAAAGCAACCTTTCATTGCTTTTGATGTGAAAAAGAAAACACTTCATGGCAATGCCGGATGTAACTTGATTAATGGTGGTTTTGAAACTAGCACTACTAATGCTAAATCAATCTCTTTCCCTGGGGTGGCTAGCACAATGATGGCTTGCCCTGATATGGAAGTGGAAGGTAAGATTCTGAAAGCAATGAATGAAGTAAAGTCGTTCGATAAACTTTCCGGTGGTGGAATCGGTTTGTATGACGCAAATAATGCGTTGGTGATTGTACTTGAAAAGTAAGATATACGTATTATATTAAATAGGTATGCCTGTGTCGCACATAACGATACAGGCATATTTTTTATTCCTTTATGATCTATTCTTTTGCTTTATTGAACCAGAGCTGTTTCCATTTGTTTAATGAGTCGATAGCTGTCTGGCTTCTATGTGACTTGACAGCAGTCATTTCGATTTAAAACTGTCGTTTTGGCAGAAAATATGTCACGTATTCGTCCGATTTCTTTTTGGCACATGGTTTGTTTTTTAATCAGCGTCCGTTTGAAAGCCCTTACAAAGAGAAAGAAAACAACCGGACAAAAAGAAATTGAATAATAATAAATAAAAAGAATAACGATCATGGGAAAAATTATTGGTATTGACTTAGGAACAACAAACTCTTGTGTTGCCGTATTTGAGGGCAACGAACCTGTAGTAATTGCAAACAGTGAAGGTAAGCGTACAACTCCTTCTGTGGTTGCATTTGTAGATGGCGGCGAACGTAAAGTAGGTGATCCTGCTAAACGTCAGGCTATTACTAACCCGACACGTACGATCTTCTCTATCAAACGTTTTATGGGTGAAAACTGGGATCAGGTGCAGAAAGAGGTTACACGTGTTCCTTATAAAGTAGTGAAAGGTGACAACAACACTCCGCGTGTAGATATTGACGGTCGTCTGTACACTCCGCAAGAAATCTCTGCAATGATTCTTCAGAAGATGAAGAAGACTGCTGAAGATTATCTGGGACAAGAAGTTACAGAAGCTGTTATCACCGTTCCTGCATATTTCTCCGACTCTCAACGTCAGGCTACTAAAGAAGCCGGACAGATTGCAGGTCTGGAAGTAAAACGTATTGTTAACGAACCGACAGCTGCAGCTCTTGCATACGGTCTGGACAAGGCTCACAAAGATATGAAGATTGCTGTATTCGACCTTGGTGGTGGTACTTTTGATATCTCTATCCTCGAATTTGGTGGTGGTGTATTCGAAGTCCTTTCTACTAACGGTGATACTCACTTGGGTGGTGATGACTTCGACCAGGTAATCATCAACTGGCTGGTACAGGAATTCAAAAATGACGAAGGTGCTGACTTGACTCAGGACCCGATGGCTTTGCAGCGTCTGAAAGAAGCTGCTGAAAAGGCTAAGATTGAACTTTCTTCTTCAACAAGCACAGAAATCAACTTGCCGTACATTATGCCGGTAAACGGTGTGCCCAAGCATTTGGTGAAGACTTTGACTCGTGCAAAATTCGAATCATTGGCTCACGGATTGATTCAGGCTTGTCTGGAACCATGTAAGAAAGCAATGAGCGACGCTGGTTTGAGCAACTCCGATATTGATGAAGTAATCCTTGTAGGTGGTTCTTCCCGTATCCCTGCCGTACAGAAATTGGTAGAAGATTTCTTCGGAAAGACTCCTTCTAAAGGCGTGAACCCGGATGAAGTAGTAGCTGTTGGTGCTGCTGTACAGGGTGCTGTTTTGACAGACGAAATCAAAGGTGTGGTATTGTTGGATGTTACTCCGTTGTCAATGGGTATCGAAACACTGGGGGGTGTGATGACGAAATTGATTGATGCTAATACAACAATTCCGGCTCGTAAGAGTGAGACCTTCTCTACTGCTGCCGATAATCAGAGTGAAGTAACTATTCATGTATTGCAGGGAGAACGTCCGATGGCTGCTCAGAATAAGTCAATTGGTCAGTTCAACTTGTCAGGTATCGCTCCGGCTCGTCGTGGTGTTCCTCAGATTGAGGTTACATTCGATATCGATGCAAACGGTATCTTGAAGGTATCTGCTAAGGATAAGGCTACAGGTAAAGAACAGGCAATCCGTATCGAAGCTTCCAGCGGTTTGAGCAAGGAAGAAATCGAAAAGATGAAGGCTGAAGCTGAAGCTAATGCAGAAGCAGACAAGAAAGAACGTGAAAAGATCGATAAGCTGAATCAGGCTGACAGCGTGATTTTCCAGACAGAAAATCAGTTGAAGGAATTGGGTGATAAGTTGCCTGCTGATAAGAAAGCTCCGATTGAAGCTGCTTTGCAGAAACTGAAAGATGCTCACAAATCTCAGGATTTAGCTGCTATTGATACTGCTATGGCAGAAATCAATACTGTTTTCCAGGCTGCAAGTGCTGAGATGTACGCTCAAGGCGGAGCTCAGGGCGGTGCACAGGCTGGTCCTGATATGAATGCAGGTCAGGATAATAGCAAGCATGGTGGCGATAATGTACAGGATGCTGACTTCGAGGAAGTCAAATGATTCCGATAAGGATACAGATAATAAACAATAAGCAAAAGCGTGCAGCTCAATGAGTTGCACGCTTTTTGCGTTTATGGGGGTCATGGTTGCTATGTGTTTTCTATGGGCTTTTTTATCTCTTATTTGCGACATGTTTGCGACACGTCTTATTTGGCGATAAGGTACAACTTAAATTGATATAAACCATTTAAAACGAGAAGAATATGCCAAGAGGAAATTACATCATTCAAAGAAGTTGCGAGGAGTGCGGTAAAATCTTTACTCCTCCGACATTAGTGTCGAAGTATTGTTGCCCTGCTTGTTCCAAGAGGGCGTATAAGAAAAGACAAATCGCAAAAGAGAAAGAAGCGATACGCCAAGCACTGATTAGACGAATACCATCCAGTAAGGGGTATCTAACCGTAAAGGAAGCTATGCTGATTTACGGAATTAGTAAAGACGTTCTTTATCGTATGATACGGCAAGGCTTGATACCGTCATACAATTTTGGTCAGCGTCTGATACGCCTTAGTCGGCAGTATATGGATGAACACTTCAAAACAAAGGCAGGGAGTAGAAAGAGAAAAAAGGAGGCATTGTCCTTTGAACCCAAAGATTGTTACACCATCGGAGAGATCGCAAAGAAGTTCCATATCAATGACAGCAGTGTGTTTAAGCACATGCGCCGTCATTCTATTCCTACACGCCAAATCGGTAACTATGTTTATGTTCCCAAATCTGAAATTGATAAATTGTATAAGTCGTTATGAAGAAAGCATTACCCAATACCAAAGTGACCGTCAAACTCAGAAGGTCGAATTATAAAGAAGAGTGGTATCTGATTATAGAGTCATACCCAGTGTATAAGCGAGGTTCTAAACGGGCAAGCCGTGTGGTGGAATCTATCAACAGAACTATATCCACACCCATTTGGGATAAGTCATCCATAGCACGAATCTTGCCGGATGGAACATTCAACTATAAGCCTAAACGTGATTTGAATGGAATTATCCAATGCCGTTCAACGATAGACCAAGAGGCTTGCATCTATGCCGACAATGTGCGGAAGTTACGGCAGCATGAATACGATAGTGCCATCCTATACACTGATAAGGAAAACGAAATCGCTGCACAGAATGAGCGGAGCGAACAGGATTTTATCAAGTATTTCAATCGTATTATAAGCACACGTCATCCCAATAGTTCCGATTCGATTATAGTCAACTGGAGGCGTGTAGGTGAATTATTGAAAATGTATTCACAAGGGCAACCAATTCCATTCAAGGCGATTTCCGTTAAACTGCTTGAAGATATAAAGATGTTCCTTCTCCGTGCTCCAATGGGAGGGAATAAGAAAGGTACTATCTCACAAAACACGGCATCAACCTATTTTTCCATACTTAAAGCCGGACTGAAACAGGCGTTCATTGATGAATATCTGACCGTTGATATAAGCGCGAAAGTAAAGGGAATAACAAACATAGAGAAGCCTCGTGTTGCGCTTACCATGAATGAAGTGCAAATGTTGGTTGATACTCCTTGCAAGGATGATGTTTTGAAACGTGCGTTCTTGTTCTCTATTCTCACTGGATTGCGGCATAGTGATATTCAAACTTTGAAATGGAAACAAATTCAGCAAACAAGCAAAGGTACATGGCAAGCAGTAGTAATTCAGCAAAAGACAAAAAGGCCCGATTACAAGCCAGTCATTCAACAGGCACTTCAACTATGCGGCATACGTCCAGACGATGATGAAGCACTTGTTTTTGAAGGATTGACTGATGCCTCTTGGATTTCTCGCCCGTTGAAAGTCTGGATAGAAGCATCCGGTATCAAGAAGCACATCACCTTCCATTGTGGGCGGCATAGCTATGCTTCGCTGTTGCTGGAAAATGGCGTTGACATATACACCATCAAGTCTTTGATGGGACATACTAACGTCAAAACCACGCAGATTTATACGCATATTGTAAACGAACAAAAAGAGAAAGCCGCCAATACACTGCATATAGAAAATTTGGATTTATAGGTTGTGGTGGTTATATCCACCATTGAGCACCAACGACTTATGTAATACCAATCATATACTTACCACCGTTTACCCCTCATGAAGCATCAACTTTTTGAGGGGTATTTTGTAGTATAGAGGTGTTCAGTAAAGAATGTGTTAGTCCAAACAGTCGTTTATTCCCCTTTTATTATGTTGCCCAATAAATTTTCGTATTAATGAAACTTAAATCTGTCAGTGGTAAATGAGCGGTTGATTGGTGGCGGTCAAGCACCTATTTAGCACCTATAAGCATCCCTATACTTTTGTGGCATAAATTTTAATACGAAGAAAAAATGGCCTATAAAGTAAATTCATTGGAGGAAATGCCGAATGCGTTGTCCTACCTGATTGAGTCCGTAGAAGTACTGCAATCTAAAGTGAATGCCTTGCAGCATAAACAGGCAAGTAACTCACCCAAGTGGATGGATATAGATGAGCTTTGCGCTTATCTGCCATCACATCCTGCCAAACAAACGGTTTATGGATGGGTGTCAACCAAACAGATTCCCGTACATAAAATAAACAAGGCTTTGGCTTTCCTGCAATCAGAGATTGACGATTGGCTGAAGAACAAATCGCACAAGACCCAAGATGACTTAATGGAAGAAGCCAGACGATTTGTCGAATCTAAAAAGATTATCAGATGATGGAAACGACCGACTATTGCTTTTCATTCTTTCGCAAGCCCATTCAAAACATCGAACCGATGAGGGCTATAGGTATTGTGGATGTGTATCGTTATGTCATCGGACATTATGCCCAACCACAAACCGAGAACCTGCGGCAGATGCAGTCCTCTCCCGAAGCCAAAAGGTACAAAGCCACCCATTTTGACTATTGTACTTTTTCGGGATTATTCCGAAAACGGAATGAAAAGGAACTGATTATGCACTCAGGATTGATGTGTTTGGATTTCGATCATGTGGATAACATAGGGAGGTTAAAGCAACAATTACTTAACCATGAGTATTTTGATACAGAACTGTTATTTGTCAGTCCATCCGGTAATGGATTGAAGTGGATAATACCTGTTGATTTGAAAGGCTGGGAACATTCCCGGTACTTCAAGGCTGTTACCAACTGTATCAAAGCGACAGGTTTGCCATTGGTGGATATGTCCGGCAGTGATGTGGCTCGTTCATGCTTCTTACCCTACGACCCACAAGCATATATTAACCCTAAATACAAAGATGATGTCGAAGAAAATATTTTCCGCCCAAGATTGGGAGAATGTCCCTTCTGAAATACAACAGGCACATACACCAAGTATTGCCCCTATATATAATAAGGTGGAGGATGATGTGGAAAGTGTTGTTCGGGAGATAGAACAGTGTGCCATTGATATAGCCCCTCATTATAAAGATTGGGTGGAGTTGGGCTTTGCGCTTGTGGATGGATTGGGAGAGAACGGGCGGGAGTATTACCACCGCATCAGCAGGTTTTACCCTACCTATCAAAAGGAAGAAACGGATAAACAATACACGCATTGTCTGCACTCCAAAGGGCAAGGCATTACTATCCGTTCTTTCTTCCATTTGGCAAATCAAGCTGGAATCTCATTGGCTCCGTTCTTCAAAGAGCATTTATCCATTTTGCCAAATATCCAAAATGGTAAAACGGGTAAATGGATAAAATCAGAAGAAGAACTTCCTACATTTCCTGAATGTGTGTTTGAGCATCTTCCTCCTTTTCTAAATGAGGTTGTCAATAATTCCATTTCGGTAGATGACCGTGATACGATATTAATCGGGGCTATTGTGTGTTTGTCGGTATGCTTTCATAATGTTTGTGGCGTGTACGATGAACGCATTGTTTATCCCAACCTCTATCTGTTTGTTGTAGCGGATGCCGGTATGGGAAAAGGAGCATTGACTCTATGCCGTGAATTGGTAGCCCCCATCAACCGCCATTTGCATGAACTTTCCAAACGATTGGAACAGGAATATAAAGAAGCAATGAACACATATATTAAAGGTAAGAAAACCGATGGAATGGCTATGCCAACTGAACCGCCCATGCGTATGCTCGTGATTCCAGCCAATAGTAGCGCAAGCTCTTTCTTGAAGATATTAGGAGATAATGACGGAATCGGGCTGCTGTTTGAATCGGAGGGCGACACGTTAAGTCAGACTTTGAAATCGGACTACGGCAATTACTCCGATGTGTTGCGAAAGGCATTCCATCATGAATTGGTAAGTTTGAGTAGGCGTAAGGATAGAGAGTATTGTGAAGTAGCCAATCCGAGAGTATCGGTAGCTTTGGCTGGAACTCCAGAACAGGTAAGAAGATTGATACCTGATGCAGAGAACGGATTGATGAGTCGCTTTTGTTTCTATATTATCCGCTTCAAACGAGGTATAAGAAATGTGTTTGCCACAAGCGACATTTCCCAATCCAAGAATGCCATGTTCAAACTGTTGGGAGATAAATTCTGCCATTTACATGAGAATTTTGTACGGCAGGGTAATTATTCCTTTTCTCTTCCCTCTGATTTACAGGAACACTTTATTGAATATCTCAGTCGGGTGAATGAGGAATGTTGTGACGAAGTGGATAACAAGATGCAAGGAGTAGTCAGACGGATGGGACTGATTGCTTATCGTATAATGATGGTGTTGACCGTTGTCCGACATTTGGATAATGTGATTCACAAATCTTCTTCTGACGAGACTGTACAATTGGTTTGCCATGAGTTTGACTATTCCGTAGCCATGAGTATTTGCGACACCCTGCTTTATCATGCCGTATTCATTTATCAGAATTTGTCAGGAAATCAGTCTAAACGATTCAATACCGTTTCGCAAGAGACAGGCGTTTATGCACGAAGGAACACCCTTTATAATATGTTGCCTGACACTTTCACAAAGAAAGATTATGATGCGGCGGTTTTAACTTTGGGCGAGAATGGAAGTACGGCAAACAAGTGGATAGAAGCCTTTATCAAAGATGGCAAACTAAGCCGAATAGAACAAGGGAAATATAGGAAGATTTTTTGAGTGGCAAGTTTGTGTTTTAGTGTCACTAAAACCTATGCGGCAAGCGGATAGAACAGCCACTCTCAAAAAATCAATTTATGAACATAAAAGTTTAGATAAGTATGAAGGATAAGAAACTTGGTGGTCGCCCTAAGTTGGCGAGTTATCAGAAACGCACGAAATGTTTTCGGGTAATGTTTACCGAGAACGACTACATTTATATCCAATCCAAAGCGGAGCAGGCTGGATTGTCTGTCAATGAATTTTGCCATCAGGCTGCAATGGATTGTCAAGTCTGTCAACGCATCAGTCCTGAAATGGTATCGGCTATTCGTGACCTTTCCGGTATCGCCAATAATGTCAATCAGATTGCCCACCAGATGCACACTTATGGTTTGGAAGCTGTCAAGCAACAATGCTTCTCAATCATATCAGAAGTCAATAGAATCATCACCCAAGTGAAGAACAACTGCCATGATAGCAAAGATTAAAACAAGAACCGATTTTGGAGGAATAGTGAATTACGCCAATGACCAAAAGAACAAGAAAAAGAGTGCCACACTTTTGGCACACGAAGGAGTCTGCACCATTAGTAATAAAGCCATCGCTGATTTTTTTCAGATACAAGCATCCATGCGCCCGAAAGTAAAAAGTCCGGTGAAACACGTATCACTTGCTTTTTCTTCGCAAGACATTAGCCGTTTTCCCGATAATGAAGAAGGAGATGCGCTGATGGTGGAGATTGCCAAGAAATGGATGGAACAAATGGGGATTCGTAATACTCAATATATCATAGCCCGGCATCACGACACGAAACATCCTCATTGCCATTTGGTATTCAATCGGATAGACAATGAAGGCAATCTTATTTCTGACAGCAATGAAAGAATATGCAATGCAAAAGTTTGTCGTGCTTTGACTAAAGAGTATGGATTTTACTTTGCCCCTAAAAATAGTAAAGCCAGAAATAAAAGTCGTTTGCGTCCTCACCAATTACGGAAGTATAATCTTCGTTCTTCAGTTCTTGATGCGCAGGTAAATTCTCGTTCTTGGAATGACTTTATTAGTACGCTCAAAGGTCAGGGCATAGATATGCGTTTTAATCATGCTGAGAACTCTGATAAAATTCGTGGTATATCCTTTTGTATGGATGAATTTAGCATTGCTGGTTCTAAACTTGACCGTGATTTGAGCTTCAACAACCTTTGCACTATGTTGGGTGATGTAGCTGCGGAACTGATTATTCAACCCCATCAAGTCATAACTCCCGGTGGAGGTGGAGGAACCAACAATGAACAAGGCGGGCGGGATGATAAAGACAAGGATAACCAAAGAAGCGAACCTTTTTATAAACCTTCAAAACGTAGAAGATAATGAAAGAAGATGTAATAGCTGCAAATCTTGCAAATTTGCGCCAAAGTATCAGTGAACTGAAAGAGTGTATTGAAAAACAGAATGTCACTGTTTCTAAATCGGAACAATCTGTAAAAGTGGAATTTGATGAAAAGACCATTTATACTGGAATTGCCAAAAGTTTCTGTACTTGCTGGAATGAAGCCTTGTCTGTGATCAAGAAACATATCTGGCAACAGCAGCCTAACACATTGCCGTTTTCGCTATGGTTTCCGAAACTCATTGATTTATTCAAGCAGAAGTCCAAACTTCTTGAATATCTTTATCGGCACGTTTGCGATTACAATCAGAATCGTATAACTATCGAAACTAATACCCGATGTATATTGAAACGGCAGGATGAGATATTAGCAAAAATCAATGAATTGAAAAGCCCTGTAACCGTTATTCCACCTAATATCAGTGGGTTGTTTATATATGGCTATCATATTAAGCTACGATATGTCATGGTCTTCATTGTCGTTATTATGATATGGGCCGTTGCTGTTTCTGTTAGTAGTATGAAGTATAAGGAAGAGAGCTTTGCGTATTATTCTATGTATAGGGCAGTGAAGGAACAGAATCAGAACTTGATAGAAAAGCAGATAGCAATAAAAGGGGAAAATTAGTATATGCTTCTACGTATATACTGTTTGCTCCAATTTATCCCTTTACATTTTAATCAATTGTGAAGGAATTTTTTATATTGGTGTATATTAATATAATTTTAAGAGTTATGATTTACGGATACATTAGAGTAAGCAGTGACAAACAAACTGTAGAAAACCAACGTTTTGAGATAAGTAATTTCTGTAATAATAATGAGTTGACAATTGGCGATTGGATTGAAGAAACTATTAGTGGAACGAAAAATTACACAAAACGACAGCTTGGACGTTTACTGCGTAAAGTACGCAAAGATGATATTATCATCTGTAGTGAGCTTTCACGTCTTGGACGCAATCTTTTTATGATTATGGAAATCTTGAATATCTGTATGACAAAAGAATGTAAGGTATGGACAATTAAAGATAACTATAGACTTGGGGAAGATATACAAAGTAAAGTCCTTGCCTTTGCTTTCGGATTGTCAGCTGAGATTGAACGCAATCTTATCAGTCAACGTACAAAAGAGGCGTTAGCGAGAAAAAAAGCAGAAGGGGCAATGCTCGGACATTGTCGTGGCTTTCGTTGTAGACTTAATCCCAAATGTGCCAACAAGCACGATTATATTGTAAAAGAATTGGCTAAAGGAACAGAAAAAACAGTTATATCTAAAAGATTGAAAGTATCAAAAACTACATTATATCGTTATCTCGTTTATACGGGGCTTCATTTGCCTATAAACTGTCAACAAGAAGGATGGGAAGAGTATGGTATCTATCATTGATTTCTATGTACTACAGAAGCGACCCTCAAAAGAGGGCTTCGATATTGTCATTGGCAATCCACCGTACGGTGCTAAAATTTCATCTATAGACAAAGCATGCTTCAAACATATATTTACATCTGCTCAAACTATACCTAATATACAAAAAGGATCTTTAGATACTTTTTCGCTTTTCATTGATTTAGGTTACCAAATATTACACACTAAAGGAAATGCAATCTTTATTGTTCCACTAAGTGTTACTGCTTCCGATGCAATGTCAGGACTTCATAGACTACTAATAAATCACTGTGACGAAATCTATGTCAGTTCATATGGAGACAGACCACGCCGTATATTTGAAAGTGCAGAACAACAAGTATCCATTATTAGTTTTAAAAAATCCAGCAACAAGGCCACAAGAATTATGACTACGCATATCAACAAACGCTATTCTGATGAATCTCTGTGGTTACTCTTAGATGACCTAAAGTTTGTAAATGCCCTTCATCATATTCGCAATGGGAGAATTCCAAAGATAGGCAATGAAATAGAATTAGGAATATTATGCAAATTAGAGCGTTGTGTCACAACAATAAAAGATGTGTATAAACGAGAAGGTTTACCTATTTATTACCGGAAGGCAGGTGGTAGGTACTATAAAATAATAACTAAGATTCCTACTCATTCTTCTGCAGAAGGGGAATTGAAAGTCAGAGAAAAATATCAAAGTCTTGTAGGAGCAGCCTTGTCAAGTAACCTTTTCTATTGGTTTTGGCTGATACACTCAGATTGGCATAACCTACGATCATCCGAATTAGAAATGTTTCCTATCCCATTCGAATCATTTTCAGATGAAGAACTTGATAAAATAAATACTTTATATGATACTTATCTTAATGATTTATATTCAAAGAGCCAGACAACTAAAACGGGACTGAAATGTTTTTTTGCAAGACAATCTAAAATGCATATTGATGCAATTGATAAATTTATTGGAGAAAAATATGGTTTATCTGAGATTGAAATAAAATTTTTAATCAATTATGACTATCAATATCGAAATGCTGAATAAGCATTAATTCTGAAAGGAAAGATTATGATAATTGGAGGGATTATCCTCCAATTATCATTCATTCTCCAGCCAACCTAAATTCTAATTCGTAATTTTTGATAAAATCGGTTTCCTCCTGCGTCAATCCGTATAGCGGACAGATGTAGTCATCTATCTCATCAATGATGGCTTTGGAGCGTACAATTTTGTATTCCTTGAATGAATCAACATTATAGGTGGACTCTCCAGAAGTTATTCTGATATTAGCTTTTGCCTCTATGTCAGAAAGATAACGAGAATACAACTTGTCAAGATAGTCAATATCCTCAGCTGAGAGCTGTGGAACTGTGAAATTCTCTATCTCGTATGTCTTCCAATTTAAATTATCAGAAAAGATCTGATAGAACCAAAATGACAAACTGCTACTGAGTATGCAGCCAACAGCATCTGCGATTTTGGAATTAGCGAAATAGATAGTTCTCTCTGCTGATGAACCGGTACTATAATTTGTTACGACTTTGAAATATCGCCCTCCTGCAAACCTATATATGATTGGACTCCCTGAAGTCTTGATAAGAGATCCTAACTTTGTATAGTTGAAGAGTTTGTTTAAGATGGTTTTCTCTATTTCAGAACCTATCTTTGGAATACGACCATAAAGTGTTTGCCCTTTCACATCAACAAATTGCAAATTATCAATGAGCCTTTGTAATTCAAACTCATTCCCTCTTCTGTGCATCTTGGTTGAGAAAAGATACTGACATGGCGTTTCAGTCTTCTTAAAAAGAAGTATCGAAGTGTTTACTACAGCGTTCTCAAAAACAGGCTTAGGACGTACTGCATACGATGATATGTATATGGTATCACAGTTTCCCATCAAAAGACGGTGTACGCCTGTTAGGGAATCACTTGATGTCAAGGATATTGGAACGATATAGGCAAAACTCCCATTCTTCCTAAGCAGATTGTATCCCAATTCTATGAATAGTGTATATGTATCAAGAGACCCCTTCTGTAATCCTCGGATGCTATTTGCCGTCACATAGGTATTCTTATAATACCTCTTTGTTTGGTTGTCGTATTTCGCTCCGTACGGTGGATTGCCAATGACAATATCGAAGCCCTTTTTTGAGGGTCGTGAGAAAACATCATGGAACCAGGTATGCCAGAGGAAGAACTGACTGTTTGCAGACAAGTCCATATCTTCAAAATCAATATGAATACCTTGCTCAACGAGTTCCTGCTTTACAATATCTGCAATGTCCTTTCTCAGCTGCATTTTCTTGTCATGTTCAGGGCAAGCGTAATATTCAGTAAGTTTGTCGCGTAGATTTTTGCGATAAACATCTAACATGCTATCAAAGAAAGTTAGACTTTCACCAGCTCCTATTTTCTTTTCTGTCATCGTTGAAAGGTCAACACCCTTATATTGCTCCAGAAGGGAATTCCCCTGCATAATCTTGAAATCAAGGTTAGGCAGAGCCTCTGGTGACTTTTCGTCAACAATCAGTGAGAGCCAGAAACGAAGTCGGGCTATATCCACTGCTCCACGTTCAATGTCAACACCATAAATGTTGTTTTGGATAATGTGACGTTTAATGTTAGCTGCATTCTCTACAATGTTTGGCTCAATAGCAGAACGGCAGAAGAACAGTTCGCGCAGCAATCCCATTGGAAAAGCACCAGAGCCAATTGCAGGGTCGCATATCTTCACATCGTACAGTTTCTGATCAATGTATTCCTTTAATTCGCCCAGCTGGGATGCATCGTGAGTTGTCACAAACTGACGTATACACTCCTTGTCTTCTTCCCTCATGTCTGTTTGCAGATATGCTATCAAGCTTTCTCGGCACATGTACTGCACAATCTCTTTCGGCGTATAGAATGCACCCTTATCCTTGTTGTCCTCCAGCAGGTTTTCAAAGATGCGTCCAAGCATTTCTGGGTCAACGCCCACTTCTGCATCGTTTGGGTCATTTTCATCGATGGTAAAGTTGTACTGCGAGAGCATTGTCAGCAGGCCATTAAAATAGCTGGCAGGAAAATGACTGGGCTTCTTGTCAAGAATGTCACGTTCAAACAGACCGCCGTTCAAATATGGAATACGACAGTTGCGGAAGCCTTCTACTTTTGTGTCGTAAAGGTCGCCCTGATCTGAACGGTTACGGTCTAAACCTTCTGTAAACAAGTCTTCTAATATGTCATCAAGAAAGTTTTCCTTTTGACGTTCATTTGCATTCTTGAAAATATTCAGCATGAAATCACGATCGCCTTCGCCCCATTCCTTGCTTGCAGGAACGCCAAGCCAGCCTTTCTTTTGGAGGAAGTGCAGGAACACAATGCGTCCAAGAAGTTTCTTCACATAGTCACGAATGGGTTTTTCCTCACGGTCACGAATTTTGTCAGCAGCCATACCCGTATGGTCAAAGCCTGTATCAATGAAGTGTTGACGCATTCCGTTTGTAGGGTCAACCATGTAATTGACAAAAGCTTCGTATTGAGCCTTGTACTTCCCAAAGAACTCTTTAGAAAGAGCTTCAACGTTGAATGCATTTTCGATGTCTTTAATTTCAAGAGAATTCCTTTTGTCGTATAGAGCTATGAAGTTGTCAGTTGCCGTGCGGCATGACTGACCAGGCCCCAGCAGGAACGTATAGCGTTTGCTGTCGGTGGATTCTTCTTTGTTGCCACTCTTTCGGCAATAGGTGAAACGCCAATCCCAACGAGTATCATCCTCGTAATGGAACAGCATGAAGGCACAAGAGAATTGATCCATGACAGCACGGATGAGCCGCTGGATGTTCACACGGTTATGCTCCATCATAACCCGGTCGCTGACTGTCACATCGAAAATCTGTAAAGGTTCAACGCCAACATACATCATTCCAACTTGCTTGATGCTGCGTATTCCCGTCGCTTCTGCCAGTTGTCTTCGTTCGGGCTGACTCTCCAAAAGCTCTGTTTCAAAACCATCCTCAAAGTCATCTTCACCGAAAATGGGAAAAATAACATTGTTGAGGAACGAACTCCAGCCTTGATATCGGCTGCTTAAATATTCTTTTAATGACTCCTTATTCATGGGGGTATTTGTTTACTTGATGGTTCCTAATACAATAGATGCTTCGCCTTGTTTACTTTCCACATGGGCTACGAGTTTGCCGATTTCTCGCTCCAGAATCTCGTCTATATCTTGTTGCTCTATGGCAAAGAGACGTAACCCCCGCTCTTCTAATTCTTGACCAATAGCCAATACTTTTTTGATAATATCAAAACTTCCTCGGTCAATAAACTTACGAGCATTTTTCAGCAAAATCTTGGATTGTAGTGATAAACTAGGTGTGTTGTTAATTTTCACCAACATTTCTTTTGCAGCCGTAGCCTTGTCACCAGCCCTTGACTTGTTGATGCGGACAAAGTATTGGTTATAAGTCTTTATGGCTTCTGCCGAAAGCTGTCGCCAGTTATCTGGTAATGGAACACGTTTGGCATTTTCTTTCACACGCATATTTTCAAGCAGTTCAAGCAAAGAAATTATTTTGGCGTTATACAGACCCTCGGCTTCTGTACGTATTCTAATTGCAAGCCTTGCAGAGTGTGGTGCTTTTACTATGAAATATGCCGTTCCACTTGCAGCCTGTGCTATCTGCCAGTCTTTATCAGCTTGTTCTATTTGCAGATAACGTTCAGGGTGAGTATCCTTGTATTGTTTCAGTTCATATACATACTTCTGCAAAGGTGATTCTTCACCGTCAACAGCTTTGGCAATATCGTAATGTACCACACTTTCCTCTTCCGAGAAAATCTTACTGTCTTCACCAAACAGGACATGGAAGGATTGTAACTTGGTATGTGCCTTGCGAACCAACTGAATCTGCGCATCGCCTTCTGCACTTGGCATGAAGTTATAGACATAGACAAAAGGCTCTTTACTGCCGATACGGTTTACACGACCTATGCGCTGCATCAGGCGAGTGGAGTTCCAAGGAGTATCATAGTTCAGAATAACATTGGCACGGTGGAGGTTCACACCTTCAGCCAAGACCTCTGTTGTAATGATAACATTGTAGTCATCCTTCCAGACACCTTCGTAATTGGCATCGAAATTTTCCTCAATCGTATGTTCCATCTCATCACGATTGGCAGCAGTAATGACAAGTGCCTTATAGCCCTTTGCCTTTACCGCTCTCGCAAGCGATTGTACCGTGTTTATAGCTTCCGAGAAGATAACCAATTTTCCAGAGGTATTCTTTTGTGGATTAAACAATTCTGGCTTGATGTTCTCTTTGAAAGCATCAAATTTCGGGTCTTGTGGGTTTTTCGCCCATCGATCATAGAGATTAGAAATGAGTCGGAAGTCTTCTTTCAGTTGGATATAGTATTCCTCCTTGAAGTCTTTGCGGTTATATTCTGCATTCTGTCCCTTCTCGTTACGCCCTTGTTCCGTCAATTTTGTTATCTTGGCTCTGATGTCTTCTACACAATCATTAAACGAAACACGTTTACCACGTTTCAATGTTTTGGCTTCATAGTCAAGTTCTTTGTTCACGTCAATTTGCGGACAAACGAAAATTGTGTCGTTCTCCCACATCTTAATCATGTTCTCTGTGTAACGTCGCAGGTTCAACAGGGATTGGGTGAAAGCAGTGAACGAACTTTCAAGACGCTTCACAAGAAGAATCTGCATGATGGTTGCAAGCTGCTTGGCAACGTCGTTGACACCACGATTGCCTCGACCTGTATGTTTTCTTTCGTTGGCAGGGTCAGTAAAATATTCAATGGCACGATAGCGGAAATATTTTAGCCACTCGTCAGTCTGCAACTTTTCTGCCTCCGTTGGAGCAATGATTGTCATAGTATCAGAGAACAGTTGAGCCAACTCGTCATCCATGATGTATTCAAGATTGTTAGGTCCAACAATTTTTGGAAATATCAAGCCTTGTGATTCCATATCATCCTTGTAATATTTCTCAACGTCAGTCCTTGTTCGGCGTTCTAGAATATCACTTAACACGCAATCACGCAGTCTCTTTGACACGGCATCCAAGCGTTGGCGGCGCTCATCTGCTGGTATGTCGTTGCTTCTATCTATCAGCAATTCATATTCTCGGTTGACATCTGCAAAGAACCTTTCGATATTACCACTTTCAGCCTTCTTCAATGTACTGTCATTGTGGTTTCTCTCAAAAAGGTAAATCTGATTCTTCAAGTCGTTTGGTCGGTTGTTCTGCGGTGTGGCAGAAAGAAGACCCACGTATGGATATACCCCTGTATTAGAACAAATCTTCTGTATCAGTTCATCAAGAGACTGGTACATCAATGTGGCACTGTTGCGGAACTTATGGCTTTCGTCAATGACAATAAAGCCATAATTCTTTTCTTGGAGTGTTCCACCAAAATCGCCAGAATCGCGGCTGTCGTCATCGTCATCTTCGCAGCTCTCATCTTCGGCAACATTTCCGATGCGTCCAGTTGTAATGAAGTCAATGTATGGCGCAATCTTCTCGTCAGAATTTTTGTCGAACATGGCTATAGTCTTCTTCCAACCCGATTGAATGGCAGGAGGAGTAATGACCAATACTTTACGTTCTCGTCCATCGTCTTCTGGTACGGACAAGAAACGCTTGATGATGAGCGTACCAATAATCGTCTTGCCAAGTCCCACCACATCTGCCAACATAAAGCCACCATGTTCGTGCATAATGCCGATACACCTCTTAACAGCTTCTATTTGATATTCCAGTTTGTGGATGTTCGCTGGCAGATAAGTTTCTATCTGTTGTCCGAGTGATTTGTCTACAATGTCACCAAACTTAATTTGTAGCAATTTGATATATAGTTCGTATGGAGTGAATGATTGTTGTTCACTTTTGCGTTCTTTTTCCACGTCATCTGTTATAGGTGCAGATTTAAGGATTTGTTCTAAGAATTGTTTGTTCCAAGGTTCAGATATTTCCCATTTTTCATTAAACCATATCAAATGAGATTTATTACCAGGTATTTCATCAAGCGATAACACTTGATTTGGAGCTGTTTCAATATAGTTTAATTCAGCGTTACCTTGTAATCCTTTTTGTGTAAAATTTGTACTACCCACGATACCAATACCAATGCCGTTTGACTTTCCGTCAAAGATGTAACACTTAGAATGTAAAAATTGAGTTTCGTCATTTTCATTTTTTCGAAATACACGAATCTGAATCTTTGAATCATTGTTTTCCGTACAATAATCAAGAAGCAGACGTATAGCATCTTTATATTCCTCAGTAACATTAAGTTCGTGGATATCAGTTTTTATGAAGTCCAGCGGATAATTTGCATCTTTATATTTAGGTGACTTTAATTGATTTACGTATATATAAGGGTCTTTTCCTATAAGTAAACGAAGCGTTGTTCCTTCTTTTTCAATGAAAGACCTCAAATTTTCTTGTAGTATAGCTAAACCGGGAATATCCCAATAGCCTGTGGCAATACTAACTGTTTTAATACCATCAATGGCTAAGCATTTTCTCAATGTTGTTGTCATTGAAAGTGCTTCTATGGAATTATCTATAAGTGTATTATTCATTTTAATTCTATTCTATGGTTTGAAAATATGCGCTAATTACATTCTTTCTCTCTCCTCTCTTTTACTTTTTCCAATCCCGGCATCTTTTTAGCCAATGCACTTTCTCCTGCTGGAAAATAGAGAGGAAAAACTTTATATAAGAAACCCACAACTTCACTACGACTTTTATCCATATTGTAAAAAGCAGAGCAGACAAAGTACATTAGTTCTTGCTGACTACATGTTTCTTTAGGTTGTATGCTTATTGAGGGAGCAACTATCAAGTCATGTTCAGCAAATGATAGAGCACTGGCAAGAATAGCTTCCTGTTCTTCTTCGGTAAACATCTTTATTTTCCCAGCTAACCATTCAAGCTCTCTTTGCCGGAGTGCTTGTTGTTTTTCGTTTTGATGCTCCAATAGGATTGCTACATTTTCTTGTTGCTTTTCTGTCAAGGCGTTTTCTAATGCTTGGTTCTTTCGTTTAAGAACGTTGAATTTTAGCAAAGCAGCAATGTACATACAGAAATATCCTACTGCAATATCGAATATTAGGACAAGCAGATAATTGTTACTTGAGTTTTGTATGCCACCAGCCATATATTCACTAATAGGGATAACAGCTAATAGCATGATAATGGCTATTGCATAAAGCACTCGGTATCGCGTTTTATGGTTTACCTGTGGCAAAGAGGCAAACAAAAAGGCGATAATCAAAACGGCTATGATTGCAAAGAGTGGTATGAAAGAGGTCTCCATAGGTTTGTTGTTCTGTTTATGGTTTAACAATAATGCGCCAATAACCAGCCTTGTCTGAACCTTCGTGAACCAAAATTCCCATACCCCTAAGGCTCTTGATATTTTTCTCTATAGCGCGTTTAGTTACACCAATCTTGTTGGCCATATTATCAGCTGTGATTGAAGGATCTGAAATAACGAGGTCGATTATCTTTTGTGCAGTTTTACTGACTTTCTTCTGTGTTTCCGATGTATCTCCGAACTTATCCGCATTTACACCGAACTTTTCGACCGAACTTTCTTCATTTACACCGAACTCTTTTGTGTTTACACCGAACTTTTCGACCGAACTTTCTTCGTTTACAGGGTACTTTTCGAGGGTACTATTTACCCTGTTGGCTACTTCCTCTACAGGTATTCTTCCGCTTTCGTTCCAGTTCAAATTATAGAACGTGGTGTAGAAAGAGGTCGCTTCCGTTTGATATTGCGGTTCTTTGCCTTGCAAGAAATTAGGTAATTTCTCTGTAAGCTCTCGCATTTTGCGTAAACCGGAACCACGTTTCTCCATATAATCCAACTGTGTGAACACATCTGCAATGACAGGATTACGACGCATGGACGGCACTTTGTATATGTCACGGTCTTGAATTTGTGTACCGTCAAGCATAGCACCAGGTGATACCAGTTCTACGCGGTCATCATAAATGTCGATATGTACTTCACCGCCCATTATAGTATAATCTCTATGGATAAGGTGGTTTACCAGTCCTTCAAAGATGGCACGGTCGGAATAGTCGGGGAGGTTAAGGCGATAGTTTGGCATCTTCACCCAGCCGCTCATGGTATAGTTTTTGATGAAATCCATACCATATTTTAAGAGCAGCACAAGGTTAGCCCGATGTTCTACGGAACTGATGGCATCATCCTTATAGAGTCCAGTCCAACGGGTGCAGAAAATACGCGATTGAAATACCGTGCAATTATCCACAAACAGCAATCCTGCATTGGTCAGTTTGCCGTCAGGAGTTACTAGTCCGAATGATTCCAGATACTTGTCGTTCCATTCTTGATGGGTTTGCTCACGGAAAGTATTGGCAAGGATGATGAAAGAATGTTTGCCGGCATCCACTTGGGTAGGAAGAGAATCCCATGTCATGTGCGTGCCTTTTAATACCAACGAAAGTAATTGTTGGGAGTTGCATTCTACACTTTCATTGCCAACTCGTACATATGCGGTACGTGTCCCATCCTGATAATAGTAATAAGGTGTAAGCGTTCCTGCCTTTACTTTCACTTCAAGCAGGGTATGCCCTTCGTGTTCTATCGGAATAAGCTGAACTTCCGGCACAGGGTCAAGTCGTGCCTTCATCATTTCACTGATAAAATCAGCATCGGATTGTGGATTCTCCAAACCTACAATCACTCCATCATCGTTCACTCCATAGAACAGACTGCCACCTTCTGTATTGGCAAAAGCCGACACGGATTTGAGCCATGACTTCACTTTCTTACGTTCCAACATTTCCTTGAAATCGTAAGCTGAGCATTCCGCTATCAATGTATTGTTTTGAATTTGCATCGTTTCCTTATAATTGTTAGGGTATAGTTCCCCAATATCATGTACAAAGGTAAGGATAAAAGTGGAGATTCTGTTAAATTCGTGCCATACTTTTGATTATTATGCGTTTATATCACGATATTTATTGGAAAATTTTATATTTTTGCAGTCAAGAGCTGTGGTTGCTTATGGATGCTTATTTTCGGATTTGCGATATAATTGCAACACGTGTACGCAAGTTGCTCATACAGAGATACTGTTGATTTTGAGGAAGTGAAGTAATCTCGATAAATAAACGAATAATACATCAAAAGAAAATGAGGATAGGTCCAGGTGACTTATCCTCATTTTCTTTTGATACTTCTTTGAGTATAATATGTCTATTTTTCAACCATGGAAGCTAATAAACCACAAGGTTCTCCGTAGCCTACCATGAAAACGAGTTGACGTGCACGGGTAATAGCTACATATAACAATGAACGTTTGGAAGATAGATATTCCTTCTGCGATAATTTGTCCATTCCGGTAAATGGATGAGTTTTGGTTACTTGTGATGGCACATAGCGTTCATTGACTCCTATTAGGATAATTACTTTAAATTCTAATCCTTTCAGTGAATGGAATGTGCAAAGTGACAGTCCGTCAGTGGTTCCTTGTTTACTTGCGCCTTTGAGAATTCGATAGTGAGTTCCATCAGTATGCAATCGATTTTGTAATTCGCGCATTAGATTCATATTGGGAGCTGCTATACATATGTCTTTCAGGGCTATATTGTTCCGGGTGCATTCTGTAATCCAATTTATCACTTGTTCCACCTCTTCTGAGACTCCACTAACTACCTTATATTGAGGATTCTCGCCACCGTGAATTAGTGAGACATATCCTTTTATTGATTCCGTTCCACCATCCATATCGTCAAAGGTTTGTCCTTTGACTACACTTACAGCTACGCGTTTAATGGGTTCTGTTGTTCTGTAATTGATTTTAAGTCTGCGACTTCTTACTCCTCTCACATTGATGCCGGCTGCTCCGAAGTTAATCTTTCGTCCACTATAAATACGTTGAATAGGGTCACCGGTGAGGAACAAATCATTGCGACCTTCTTGCACAAGGGCACGTAGAAACTTCAGTTCAGGATTTGAGAAGTCTTGAAATTCATCTGCTATTACGTGCGTAAAAGGATGTATATTATTCTCTTTTAAATAATGGGTAGTTTCATTGAAGAGTTCAAGGCGGTCAACAACTTTACGTTCCTGTTTTAAAGCCACGTATTTTTCTACAAGCTTCCAAATGTCCATGCGTTGTTTCCGGCTTAATGCTTTTGTGCGTCCTACACGTTGTTGCATCATATACTGATGTGCATCAGTGTTTCCATAATAAACGATGACATCGATATATTCATCATACAAGAACTGCTCATCAAATTCAGTGACCTCAGTTTCTAATACTTCACGCCATAATTTTAATGATTCTTCATCGCCGCTGTAATCAAGAACTTTAAAACTATCTTTGATTTTGTATTGATGGGCTGTATCTAGTAAAACTTGGTCAATATTGCTCAGCGTATATCGTTGACGAGGTATGTCCAGTTTTTGGATAGAATCTTCCAAATTCTCACGTAGGGTACGTGTATAAGTGGTGAACAATATTTTTGAATCAGGTTCTTTACACAGATATTTCAATCTATGTAATGCGGCTACTGTCTTTCCTGTTCCCGCACCACCACTAACTTTCATCGTTCCTTTGTAATCTGCATCCACAAGTTTTCGTTGAGATGGGTGAAGGAAAATTTGCCACTTATCCATACCTTGTTCAATGATATGTTGCAAGGCATCGTCATCAGTCAGTTCAATAAAGCGACGACGGTTATTACTACTTAGTAACTGGTCTTCATCAGCTTTTGCTTGCCCTTCTTCTGTGATTGCTACCAATTCATCTATATTCTCACCATCCATTAGATTGAACAAATTCTCATAGGCATCCGATGGTAGGATAGATTCCAGCTCATCTAAATCATCAAGACTACGAATAGTCATAACCTGTGGAATTATTTCTAAAGGAATCCCCACTTTAAGCAACTTATCTTCCGGAACTCCTGCAAAAAACGCTGACTCCGTAGGGATATGGGCTGGAATGGTCATTGTCTCTTCTGTTTCCTGAATAGTGATTAATTGGCAAGCTTGTGTATGCTCATTCCAAACAAAATGTTTGTTCATTCCCCATCGATACGCTTCTTCATGGTCACCAACATAGAGTAAGGAGTAATTGTTACCATCGAGTACTCCTACAATTACACGGTAATTGTCATCCACACGTGCAGTACGTAAAGCAGAGTTCTTAAATTGCGAGATGGGTTCCAGATGTATTCCTAATGTTGTCGTGTTTTCACGAAACTTTTTTTGAAAGGCAATCACCTTATCTTGTATCTTCTTTGGCAAATCAAACATTGCATCAAAGAATGTATCTGAAAGAAATAGTCTCATATCTTTATTTTTGTTTTATTAATTCTACAGTAAATTCATTTGAACTTATTACTTTATAACCGTTCATTGCAAAGACTTCTGCATATGTATTAGAGTCAGGGTCTATAGCAATTTTCAGTTCTTTTAGTATCATACGGGCTGAAGCGATAACTTCGTCATCTTCATTAGTCAGATCACCTTCTCCTTCTGTATTGAAGGAAATATTGTTGTCAATCAGTATATCAATGATATCTTCTAATCCCGGATAATAGATTTTCACCTCTTTTCTGTTAATAGGTGAAGGTGTATCTTTAATGATCGTTTTGGTACTAACATTACTAAAGAATTGCAGCAAGTTATAACGGCGCCAGAAACCTATCCATTCTTCCTGTTCTATAGATGAAAGACTTTGTTGAATGTGCCAATCATAATGAATACCTTTGTCAAAAGCAGCTTCGACTTCTTCATCTGTGGAGTCGTCTGTAAGTTCGGCATCACATTCATTATCGAAGGTTATTTCCCCCTCATAGAGAGAACCTCCGTGTGCCATGAATCCTTCCACATCTATAATACTTAGAAATGCTTTTTCTTTTAGGCTTCCTTTCAGTGGCTTTTCAATCATTTGTATCAGGCGGCTGACCGAATCTAGCCCTAAAGAATCTTCTTTTTCGCTTTCAAAAAGCATGATATCTTCCCAGGTTAATGTCCATGAATACATTAGGTGGGTTTTCGAGTCTTTGATACCTTCTCGTTTTTCCAAGTCTTTGTAAAAACGTATGTTGGGCTCTTTGGCATGGTAAGCATAACCATCAAGATAGATAGACCATTGAGGTAAGATGGATACGTTCGGAATTATTTTTCCTTCTATGCATGCTGATACACAAATGAATTGAAAGTCGGGCACAGTGTAGTGCCGAACTCCGTAAGGATTTCCCAGTGCGAACTGTGGGTGTATGTGGTAAATAACATCTGTGTTTTGCTCTACGTCTTTTATATTCAATACATATTTATAGCTATCTATATCCGGCACTTTCTCAAAGTTCCACTTCTTGGTTTTCGCTATTGTCTTCAGGGCCCGAATGAATTTAAGTTCCAATTCACTGTCTTCGATAACGCCACTTTGTACAATTGTACCGACAGAGCCGGCTAAAGTCTCCCATGAATTTTTATGCTCAATTAGATTTTTGAACAATGCTTCAGCTCGCTCACGACTAAATTCCTCTCGGCTATATTGATTACCATACGTCAGGATGCAGTGATAACACCCATCTTTCCCTTCGTACTGGCATTCGCAATTGTCAATCAGTTTATGAGCTTTTATCAGTAAGTCGGTAAATTGTTCTGTATTGTAGAGCTTTGACAGATACCCTGTGCCACCGGGGATTGTATCGTACATTACCAAATAATAATCCTTTCTCTGCGTAGCCTGGTTCATTTCGCTGTATGTGTCGATACGGATATGTTCGGGTGAGGAGCGATAGTAGGCTTTCATTCCAAGTACGATACCTGCCTTGAACATCTCAATCGAAGCTTTAGCATCCATTATTTGGATGGGGAGCAATATCTTGATAGCTTCTGTCTGAATGTGGCGATAAAGGTAGAGTGGCTTGAATACTTCTCCCTCTATATCCTCACCAAAGGAGATATTAGCATGGTTACAGAACCTGTAATGCTGTTCTTCTTCATTCCGTGCGAGCAGGGGAGTGGCTTTACCACAATAGCGACAAGTGACAAAACCGTATTGAGGTACTGTTGGATCACCGTTAACTTCCGTTTTTCCTCCCGACTGCATCTGCATGCCATAGTTTATCTCATATAAATCCATATTGTTGCAGAATTCAATACCAAATCCTACTCCTCGCATGACGTATGATGAGATGATTCCATTATGATGAAACAGAAAATGCTTTTTGACAATATAGTTCTCCTTGTCACGTTCTTCTGCCGAATCGTCAAGTGCCGCCTCTGTCTTTTTCATAATACTTCGTGCGTTAGTAAACTTCACAACAGGGTGTGTATTTACACTCCACGACGGATCGCCGCATTTCGGACAGGCAGCTGTGTTATAATTTGGTGTCCCTTTCATAGCTAGGCAATCGCATTTGGAACAGAAACGCATTGTGGAAAGAGTGTCATTCCAATCGAATGTTGAAATACCACTTACCTCCAGCTTAAACTTTTGCGTGTAAAACTTATTACCCGGAGCAAGTTCTTTGATACCTTGCGATGCGGAACGAATCAGTTCGAAGGAACGAGGTGCGGCTATATTGGTCGTATGGTCTTCCTTTTCACGAGATGAATAGACATTGGCTTGAAGTTTTACTCCCGTTTCGGGGAAAGCATAGTTTGGTAATAATCCCACATTAGTCATATACTCTATCATGCTTTCTTGCATCAATTGCGCATATTGCATCTTGGATGCCTTGATGAGTTCTTTCAGATTCTCGTGTGCAGGGTCGTTGGGCTGCAATTGGTTTTGTTGTTCTTTAAATAGTTGGAGTTCTTCATTCAACTGATAGAGGCGTTCGGTCAAAGAATGAAACTCCTTCAGAATCAACTGATAGAAAGAGTCATCATCAAGTGAGGCAAATAGTTTGTCAAGGGTGGGTTGCACTTGCACCTCATATTGTTCAGTAAACTGTACTTGGAGAGTTTGTTTATGAGCTTTTATGAAAGAGATGATTTGGTTAATAACAAATCCATCAGTCGAAAGTGTATTTTCCGTTAGTCTTAAATCCCTTAAATGAGTTGGTAGTGTATTGCCGGTATTCTCACTGGTCCATGTGTCGATACAGAAAGCTAAGAAATGGCGGCGTAGAATGTCTTTTGCCTCAAGGAAACAGCCGGGAGTTGTTACTTCACCTTCCATCATTTCTGTTGGATAAGTAAAGTAATACATATCGTGTGGCTCGCCTGCATGTGCATAATTCAGAACAAGTGCCGCACCTTCTTTTCGCCCGGCACGTCCTACACGTTGGAGGAAGTTGCTTGGCTTGGGAGGGATGTTAGTATTGCCCGTCACATTTAAATCGCCTATATCAATACCCATCTCAAGGGTAGAAGTGGCCGACAGCGCATTAATAGAGTTGGCATGCGGATGCTCCTTGAAGTCATATTCCAGCTTTTCACGTTCTGTTCGTTCCAATAGTCCGGTATGCTCACGAGCATGTACGCGGGGGGAGATCTCCCGGTTGTAAACCTGTTGATAATAGTTCAATTCCGGACGCACCTCGTCAGAATATGTACCATGGCATTTATAGTCAAGGCAACTGGTCCCTTCTGCCAATTCGTCCATTTCGGCTACGCATAACTGTGACTGGCAGGAATCACAACGGATGTGCTTCACACGGTTGCTTATCCAGATGTGTTCGGGATTAATGGCATAGTTTCCACCACCTTGCGAACCTTTATTCACGATGCCGATATCTTCCATTGTATCGAACAATTTACGCATCAGGTCGTTGAACAGGGAAGTATTCATGAACAGTGCCACATTATACACGTTCTGAAAATAATTGCTATACCAGTTCTGCTTTCCTTCTCTGCGGATGACGGCCATATCAAGTAGTTCTCCGTTTCGTTCGAGGTAGTAAGTTCCCACCAGTTTCGGAAACTGTACACCACCTCCAAAACGTTTGTTCAGAAAGTGTCGTTGGTCGTAGACCCAGTTAAGGGCATAGCTGTTCAACTTTTCATTTCGATACATATTCAGATAAGGATGATCCACCGCTCCATGCATTCTCATCCGTTGCAGGATGCCTTCCACGTAATGGCAGAATTTATTGTCATCATTGGCTACGTATTCCAGATGGTTCTCAATCAGCCAATCTTTCATCCGTTGAAATGTTTGATATATGTCTTTAGTTTGGAAGAAAGAGGCGGAAGAACCAGTTTTCTCTAGCGTTCGTCCCAGTTGGGCTGTGAGGCCGAACTCACTTGTGATTTCCCAATCTACACGCAAGTCGAACTCATCTTTGAAACGTTGCATGAATCCTTGCCCTTCGCGATAGTTATGGCGTAGATCGATATGAGATGCCAAATCGGAAGGCAGGAAACGGTTATAATAATCTTCTTCACTCAATTTCGTTTTCCAGTATTCCTTAAATCCTTGTTGTAGTTGCACGAGGTTGATGGGGCTATCCAATGTCTTCAGGTATTTCTGCATACTTTGACGGAATAGGAAACGGAAAGTGCGAGCTTCATAGAATCCTGCTTGATAAGCGGCATCCTGAACGCTATTGGTGAAGGTCAATATTTTGCGGTCTTTGGCATTGGCAGAGTCAAAGTCGCTTGAGAGTACTTGGCTGATAGCTACACTAGACAGTGTAGATGTCCTACCGCCAATCTCACAAATAGAGTCACTGTTGCATTCTGGGCAGAAGCGGGCAAAACGTTGGTTACCGTTCCTGTTGGATGTTGTCTTGCCACATACACGCAGACGAATGGTATCATTGTCACTTTGGCTGGCTTCTTTCAAATCTTTCATGTAGACGTAGTGGGTCACGTCGAGAGTATTTTCATTCACGTACTCATCAATGGCCTTATGCTTATTCGACTCCGTATTCAGCAGCACTACCTCTTTCTCTTTTCCCATGAAGGCTTTATTGATGGTTGATATATCCGAACAGTAGTGGTCATCAGTAGCCAATCGGCGTGAAATCCATCCGCTGGCACCACATTCACGGCAGAAATACATCGGTAGTGCGATGCGGTCTTCCTCTTCTTTCAGGCTATAGCGCCACGTGAATCCAGGTTCTTTTTGTACATAACGCAGAATGCCGCTGAGTTCCCGTTGCCATAGTTGTACCTGCAAGTAGAGCATTGGTATTGTTTTCTTTTCGCCAAGTGGGCGTTTTGCATAAGCTATCAGTGCCAGCAAACTTTCAATGGCTGTTTGGCATGTCTTTTCTCCATTTTGCAATAACAGTCGGCGTATGTCGGTGTTTAATTCAGCCAATTCTTTTTGTAGCTGATCTATTGTTTTGACATGATGTTCCAGCACAGTTAGCAGATCGCGCACTACAGTCATTGTTCTTAGATATTCGCCGGCTTCCACTGGGGAGCATTCCGACTTCTTTAGCCATATTTTGCACAAACGCTTTATGTAGCTATCTACTTTGTCTGTGCTTTTGAAGTCACAGTCTTTTATTAGTTTTGCTTCGGGAATTGCCGAGTGAGAGGCTGTTACATATTCTGCAACAGGTATGCGGTGTTCTACTATGATATTGTTTTCTGCGAATGTTTCTCCAAAAACATCAGTAGCATACTTACATAAGCGTTGTTTGCTATCTTCTCCATTGCCGATAGTGGCGGATGTGCCGATGGGGCAAAGCCATCCTTTGGGTAGGCCCAGTTTTAATTTTAGACGACGGATAAGATTGGCAACATCAGTTCCCTGCGCTCCGTCGTATGTATGTAGCTCATCGAGCACGATAAAGCGAAGAGCTTTATCTTCGCTGTCGATATTTCCTTTCCATAACGACATGAAATGTTGCCGCATCAATCCGTAATCCAACATTTTAAAGTTGGTGAGCAGGATGTCGGGCACGGTATCCAGTATCGCATCTCGATTTTCAATGATATGCTCGGGGCCCATATCCCGTGGATATTCCTTTGCATCCACTCCTTCACCCACGAAGAGACCTGCCGTTACTTTTCCTTTTAGGCGTTCATCATTCCAGATGGTTTCGGCAAGACGTTTGGCTTGATCGCTTGCCAGTGCGTTCATCGGATACATGATGATGACTTTTACACCTGTGCGATGTTCGAAGCGGTTTTGATGATAGCAGTAATCGAGTATAGGGTAAAGAAAGCATTCCGTCTTGCCCGAACCGGTTCCGGTGGTCAGTAGTGTAGGTACGGGTTGGTGTCCGTCTTTCATTGTCAGTTGCTGAAAGGCATGCAACTGGTGTTTATATGGAGGAAAGTTGGGTGCAATGTCGAGTGGCACATTCCTGACTTCTTCTTCTGTGGCAGAGATAAAAGGAGTTTTCAATGAGATGAATGGACCCTTGAAAAGACCGTTCTCTCTGCTTTCTATAAGACGATAGAAGGCATCGCTTACATCCTTTTCCTTGAAGCGGAATGTAGCTTTGATATACTCAATAACTGAGTCTCGTACTTCGCGTGCTTGTTGTAACGGTAACATATTATGAGTTTAAATAATGGTAATACTCTTATTCAATGATGGACCAAAGGCCTGATTTATTGCTGCCTACTCTCTTTATAATGCCGGCATCCCGAAGTTCTTTGATTTTCTTCTCTATCGAACGACGTGTTACTGAGAGATGGGCGGCTATTTCGTCCAACGTGATGCTTGGATTCTGATAGATCAAGTCGATGATTTGTCCCGAACTTATCCCGAACTTATCCCGAACTTTATCCCGAACCGAACTGCTTTCAGTTTCTATATTCGTAATAGGTTTCCCTTGATGTTCTTTCAGCGTATTAAGAATTTCCTGTAGCATGAAATCGATGAAAGGTCCGGAGTCTGCAGCTTTTGTGCTTGTTTGTATGGCATTGTAATAAGCCTCTTGGTTGGCATAAACCATATTTTCTACAGGCAGATGTTCGAAGAGTGGATGCAACTGCCCTAAAATGAGCGATTGCCACAATCGTCCTGTACGTCCGTTTCCATCACTGAAAGGATGGATAAATTCAAACTCGTAATGGAATACGCAGCTACGAATGAGTAAATGGTCTTTTGCTGTCTTTATCCATTCAAACAAACTGTCTATCAGTTCGGGTACCCGCTCTGCAGGAGGTGCCATGTGAATCAGACCTCTTTCGGAATACACTCCGACATCTCCACGGCGGAACTTGCCGGCATCATCTATTAATGCCATCATCATGGTTTCGTGTGCTCTCAATAAATCTTTTACTTCGAATGGATGGAGGCTTGGATAGAGTTCATACGTCCTGATGGCATTTTTTACTTCTTGGATTTGACGGAGTGGAGCCACTATTGTTTTGCCTTCAATAATTTCTTTGACTTCATCTTCCGATAGCGTGTTGCCTTCTATGGCCAGTGAACTGTGAATCGTTTTGATGCGATTGGCTTTGCGAAGCTTGAGTCCATCGCTCTGTTCTAAGCGAATGGCGTACCGTTCAATCTGTGCGGAAATCTCCGCAATCAGGTTGATGGCATTAACGGAAATAGTGAATGGAGGTATATACATTGGGCTCTTTTATCTTATTTGTTATATCTTTGGTTGCTATTCGTTATTTACGCTGTTACTGCATAGCCTTTGCAGTGGTGGTGTATAGCTTTTGCAGCGATGCTGTATAACCTTTGCAAAGTTGCTGCATGACTTTTGCAGTATTGCTGTATAAGGTGTGTTGCGCAACTGCATCATATATACGGAATGGCTGCATAAGGTCTCCCTACATAACGTGTAAGGATGGCCATTGTGTTTACCATACTATTACATATTCATAGCTATCAAACTTTGGAGTGATGTTGAGGTTTGTGCCCCGAAATACATTAACTATCCTTCGTTGTTCTTCGGGCGAAATCAGCCGGTCACCCTTGCGACTGTGATAGAAATATCGTTCGCATGAGAAACAGCCGATGACTCTGGAACGCACAGCGTGAGCTTGCTTCATAGGCAATTCGTCGAAGAGATGGGTCATGCCTTTGGCATAACGCAAGGGTTTACTCGAACGGTAGAGAGGGCAGGAGGCTTGGTCGGTCAGTTGCTCTATATACATAGCATTCACTGTGTTGACAGTTTCTGATTGCGGTTCCGTGCTCTCTGTGAGTAATTTGGCCGCTATGGCTCTCAGGCAACTGTCTGCTTTTGGGCAGTTGTCTTTGCCCGCAAAACAGTGGGCGTAGCCGTAAGGTATTTCTTGCTGTAATATCATAACGGTTGAGGATTGAATTGTTTTTCAAAATGAGCCCAGGCGCGACGGTAGTCTTCTACACGATCGCACTTTGTGAAGGGGGCGTAGTAGGTGGTTTGCTGGCCTCCATAGAGTTCGCTCTTCTGTGGATCGATGGTATGCTCGTAGGTTGCACCGGGAGCTAAGTCTTTAATGCTGTTCCATATAGAACGTTCTACGCCTACACCCTTTAAACCTACGGAACAGGTGAATACGATGTTTCCTTTTTGGTCATACCAGGTGTCATTCTCGTTTTGTTGGAGAACAGGAAACTGTATTTCGTACATCATAATTAGTTCTTCAAGTGTGAGTCCGAGTGCCATCGCGGAGATAACATCTATTTCTACTAGCGCCATACGGCGTTCGTAGTAATTACGTAGTGGAGTGTTCCAAGTCCATTCGGAGGTGAGTATATTGAATGGTTTAAGCCGATTGTCTACTTGACTCCATTGCTCTTGTGAATATTCTGGATGATAGCACTCTTCCCAAAGGTCTTTATAATAGATTGAAAGGCAATTGAGTATTAATGTGCGAACCCGGAGAGGAAATTCATATTTTTTGGCTACGCCAAGAGGAAAGGAGGTCATTCTACTTGGTGTAAGATTTTGCGTTCCGATTGTTTTTACGTAAAAGTCTAACACTAAGGAAGAGCAAAGCGCAGCCATATCCACGGAGTGATCTCGACCGCGTTCCGCGGTCGAGATCACTCCGTTGATATGCGCGCTCTTGCCGCGCAAGAGCGCGCATATCAACGTTCGTTCGCCTGCTTGATTCAACATTTTACGAAACCCTACTTTATAATAGTCCATCCAGCTTTCATATACATTATTTCCTTCTGTATTTTGTCCAGCAAGGAATCCTTTTATTTGTGCTTTATAATCAGTAAGTGATAATGATGGAGTATAATTAGTACGAGCAATATAGTTTTCAGGCATAGATAATAAGTTTATATTATCATAATCCGCTTTGCTTTTACAGCCAATGCATGGTGTTTTATAATAAGGATTCCCTACAAAAAATTGAGGTCCATTGTAAATCATTTCGTATTTATCCATATCTGGATAAGTAGTATTACGCCTTATGATACCTGCATTCACTGCATTCGTTTCATCCAATGCTACTGTAATTATTTGATTATAATCTTCTACATGTTTGGAAAATAGAGAAAGTTTACGTAATACATCAATAATATCTTTATTGTGAATGCTTACTAGCTTACAGTTTTCCCATTTCTCAGCATCTCCTTCAAAAGTTTCTGATAACACTCTAAGTTCGATTTCGCTGAAGTGTACAATTCTATCATGATGTCCTTCTATGTTCCACTTACCATCCTTTTTTATTCCACCACAAATGCCGTGTCCATCGTGGGCGAAGCATGCATCCACCGTATTGGGATGGAAGAGGTTGTGAATAGAAAGAAAATCAACAATGTTTTTAGATGAATAAATATGAGAGCCATATTGGCGCCGATCACCAACTTCTGAGAATAATAATAATTCATTTTGATATTGGAAATGATAATGTAGGCGATGATACATTTCTTTTCGTAGAGGTTGACCATTAGGATCATCATATACAGTTTCGGGATGTAGTAATCCTATATAACCTTGCTCATTAACCAATTCAAAACCATTGGTAAGAACACATTTATAAAGATTAGTTTGCTGTCCAACTAATAAAGGATAATTGCAATACGCATTTAAAAAAGCAGTAGAACAAGCCTGCTCATTCTGTTCCGATACATAAATCTCCCGTAACAAATCATTGCTCAAGAATTGTTCCTTCTTTGCCCGCACGTCCGGAGCTATCGTTTTACGAATAACTACCTCCGGGAATTTCTCGCTCATAATACCCACCTCGTCGAACTCTAGTTTCAGCCATGGCGGATTACCGCAAATAATATCAAATCCTCCTTTGAGCCAGAACACCTCGATGAACTCCAGCATCGGATGGAAGAAACGATAGCGTTCCGCCATACGTTTTACAATCAGGAAGCGAGTAGGTTCTTCATCAGCAAAGAGAGATTGCTGGGTAGCACGTGTGCTTTGCAAAATTTCATCTTTGCTCTTCATAACAATCTGAGCCTGTTCCTCGGTCATTCGTTCGTTGCCGAGGTCAATCATTGATGGTTCATCTTCAGTGTTGCGTGCGAGGGCTCGTAGTGTGTTTTTATCTAATTTGTCATCGCTCACATCAAGTAACTGCTCTATTTCATCCCAGTATTCCGAACGAGTAGGCAGACTGTAGGCATCATTGTATTCCCAGAACCATAGAGAACACCAATAGTCCATCACCATTTTCAGCTTGTAATAAGCATTATCGCGGCGATAGCGTGTATCGAAGATACGTTCTTTTTCGGCATAAAGTTCCAGGTTTAGTGTATTTTCACCCGGTACTCCCCAGATATTACGTTTATTGTCGGTAAGCCGTTCAATATTGACCTGTGTTTCAAAGCAATCATGCAATAGCAGGTCTATCTTGGCGGAGATGCGTTGCAGTTTCTGAAAATCTGCTTCACCAATAGCTGCTGTCCAATCTTTCAATCGAGCGGACATCAACGTAGCTTCAGCCTGATACTTCTGCTTCATTTCTTTAATACCCAATACTGCCAACATGGCTTTATCGGGTAAAAGGAAATGGTATATATCGTTGACTGAGCGATTGACACGTGCTTGATAGAACTTAATTTTATGTGGAGCTCGTGTCCACCATTCAGTAGGGATAAGTCTGCGTCCCGATGGTTTTGCTACTACATCACTCTTACTGTAGACTTTCAACCAGGCACCGATAACTGCGTTGCCTGCCGCCAGACGATTGGCAAAGAATGGTGGCTCCATATCTCTGTGGATGACATTCAGCCACAAAGAAAGTTTTCCTAATTCGATAGCTGTAGGATTTAAGTCGACGCCATAGACATTGTGTGTAGCGATATAGGCTTTCACCTTTTGCAACTCGTCACGGTATTTATCCGGTGCGGGCTTCTTTTCCACATAGGTCATGTAAGCTTTGGCTAACTGATTGATGACCTCATTCTGGAAAGCAGCAGCACCCATAGCGGGTTCTAGTATTTTCAAGTCGAGCAATTCTTGTGGTTTTCGCTTACCCTCAGCTACCTCATCAATAAATGCCTTCAACGTATATTTTACTGTACTACGTGTAAGTACTTCGGGAGTATAATAAGATGCTGACTTTTGCCGGTCTCGACCATTTAAGCGGTAAACAAATGTTCCTTTTGGCAGTCGCTTAGGTTCACCTGTTTCCGCATCACAGAGTACCTCTTTTATATCGAAACTTCCCATACGACTATAGGGAACAAGGAAAGTACCATCGGATGGATCACCCGCTTTGTGTACTTCTATATAGTCTTCTTCGGCATAGAACCCTCGGAAGGCCAACAAGGATTCATAGACTGATCCCAACTGATTCACACCCAGGTTGGCATAAGAGATGCGACCGCAGAAACGTTTCTTTCGAGATAAGGAAAGTGCTTTGATGATTTCTTGCCACTTCACGTTGCGGATACGTACGTCCTTTAATTGCTTCAAGCGGTTATCATTGAAGAGTGGTGAGTCGATGGGGCGAACGGAAAAACTCTTGTCTCCCGTCATATCTTGGTTCTTCTTATGACCTGACGACAAGAGGCGAAACATGTGGCGGATACTATCGTCAAAGAAGTAACCATCTCGACTTTCTTGTGAAATCAGACGTACCTGCTCTAAGTCGCGCAGGCTCTCAAGTGAATATCCCCGATTATATACTTCATCATTGACCGGTAAGATTCCCAGTTCGGTACGGCTTTCTGCATAGAAAACGAAAAGTAATCGATAAACAATGGTAAGACAGTCATCTTTTACCTCCGATTCAAATGAATCATCCGTCTCATCGTATTCACCTGTCCGGGGATTTAATTTCCCAAAAGGCTTATGCGCTACGTTCTTCATATAATAGAGTGCTTCGTTGGCAAGAGTTTCCACCGCTAAGATGACGCCTTCCTTCAGGTCTTTTGTTACCTCATAGGCATTCTTGTAACTTTCCTCAATGATGGTGTCCATGAGTAATTGCTCGCTATCGGCTGCCAAGGTCTGTTTGGATAATAGCAGATGGAACAAAGCAAAATAAAGGCGAAAAGCCGGAACGCGAGCTTGTGTAAACAGTTCGTCGAGTGAGAACTGCAAATAGCTACCATGTGACCACTTGTCCTGATCGAAAAGGAACACTGTGTTACCAGCCAGCATTAGTATGAAATGCGGGCGGTGTTCATCCGGCATCAAAAACAGTTGCGTAATAGCTTTATTGATAATAGCAGGAGAAATCTTATACTGATTGCGGTCAAGTTTAAATACAAATTCCCATTGACCGGCGTTATAACGCTGTACTCCGGTATTTCGATCCGGCTCCGACTCATATTGCTGTTCAAAGAGTCCGGCAGGTTCCTGTTCTCCCACGGGTATCAAGTGCTGCATCTCCATGATGAGCATCTTAACTTGTGAACCTCGTCTTAGAATATGGCGCACGGGGATCATCTCGATTGGTTCTGCCTCGGCATTGACTACAAATGGTTCGGTATAAGCGTTGTCTGTTTCATATCCTAGAATTCGAAGTAAACGAGTATGGAAATCGTGTGTCTTTTTGATCGCATCCTTCACACGAGGATTTTGGTTGATAATGAAGTTCTTGAACTCATTATAGTCACGTTGCAGCTGTGCATAGGGACTGCATAGAGCTTTCATTTCGTCGGTTGAAACATCTGCGCACTTTCGTACTTTTTCAAGAAAGTCTTCTCCAAAATAACCTGATGGGAAGTAATCTCCCACGTTTTGAATAAAACGATATTTGATATTGTCTGCCATATTTAATCAAAATTATAGAATACGGCTAATAACCGCATATAGGGTTCTGTATGATCGAGAGAGAAAAGGTCTTGGATGAATTGGCTGGATTCGTCACTGATTTTCTGTATTTCTGCCAGTTCCTTTTTATTGTCCTTATTGTAGGTCATACGAGTAAGGATAATATTGGAGTCCAAATCAAGAGACAACTGCCCTTTGGCATCTTCAGCCCATTTTTTTAGCTTCTGTGTATAGATATCTAGTTGTTTATCCATGCGAGCGCTCACTTCGCTCTGCTTTGGTCTCATATAATTTTCTATTCCATAGTCGATAGCACTCTGTAGATTATCTTGTAGCAATTGGATAGCATTGTCACTTGACCCTTGAAGGAAAGAATCAGTCAATGGGTGTTGTTGCAAAAAATCGGAGAAGGAAACAATATGACTTCGCATCCCTCCCTCTTTATCGAGCGGAACAACAAAGAACTTGCTGATAAGGTTTTGCCCCAATCCATTACCGTGACTTCCATAGAAGAGGTAATAGCTGAATCCGTTGGGAAGCTGGTCACTTTTAGCTACCATTGCCTGATTTTTAGGAATGGAGGCAGTGAATTTAGTGAGTAGATATTGCATGATAGGATGAATATCGTAAAGTGGAAGGAACTGACTCCATTCTCCATTCAGGCTCTTACGAGAATCTGCAATAGAACGATTCAACCAGCTTTTGTCTGTGCATAAACGGAAAATATTATCACTTGGAATAGCTTCACGGGGAATATCATAGAGCACGTCTCGCATCTCCTCACTGTTGCGTATTTCTACATAAGGCACTGTACCATTTTTCACTATAACTTCATCATGCTGAATGGAACCGATAGCTTTCAATTCATTGAAAAGGTCTGTATAGAAACTCAGGTCGTCAGGATAAAGTGACAGTTTCTTTTCAAATATTCGGTCGGAAAGATGTTCTTTAGCCGGAGTGGTATTTACAACTTCAGACCGACGGAAGCCATTACGCTGGCGACGACGCGTAGGCTGCAGAAATTCCGTATCACCAGTTTTTAAGGCATTGGCAACTTCTTCTTCTTCTTTTTTTGCACTATACAATTCCATTACACTCATGGCATCTCCCAATGTGTTGTGTACCTCTTCCTCCTTTGCTCGCAGTTTATCTACAATAGCGAAATCAGTCTTTAGGTCTTGTTGTTCACTTTGAGCCACAAGATAATAGATGACAGGAATTTGCTTTTGGCCATAACGGTCAATACGTCCATTGCGTTGTTCTAGTGTGATGAGGCTCCACGGAATGTCATAGTTGAACATTATGTGGCAGAAATAGTGCAGATTGACACCTTGCGAACCCGAATCACTGGAAATAAACACCCGAATTTTACTGTCTTCCTTTGCAAAATCACTAACCATTTCCTCTTGTTCTGTATCTGATAACGAGCCGTCAAATCGTTTCACTTGATCTTCGGTAAGGTTAAACTCTTTACAAATACGCAGTTGTAGATACTTCATAGTAGCGATGCGTTCTGTAAAAATGACGACTCGCTCTTTCTTGTTTTTTTGCCATAGTTCTTGTAACTTAGCACGGAGAGCCATATAACGGCTGTCTATATCATTGGAAACGATTGACTTTATTTGTTTTGTCAATTCGTTCACTTCTTCACTATTATCTTTTGTAGAACGTTCTTCTAATGACCGTAAGGCAGCCATAGGCGATGAAAGATAACTTTTGAACAAGGTGAGGGCGAATAGCGGATCGGTTTCATCCGCATTGTTGATAGATTGAAAACGAGTGTGTTGTAAACTGAGGAAAGCTTCTTCTTCAGCTTTCAATGGAACAGGGATACTGACAACTCGTCGATCTTGAAACTGTCCACGAATGCGTTCGTCCTCTATATCTTTTTTAAAGCGACGTACATAATAAGGCTGGATATCTTCTTGTGTATACTTGCCGCTGCGCGGGATGGAAATTGGATCAAGCATACGCATCAAATTGGCAAATGATTCGGCATTTCCATTGTGTGGGGTAGCAGAAGTCAGAATCATGGCATCACATTTCTGCGAAAGAAATTGCGCCAAGTCACCACGTAGACTACTGTCATTGGCTACTTTGTGGCATTCATCAATGACGATAATATCCCAATGGGTCTTTTCCAGCCAGGCCCGGAAACGACCATTGTTCTTCAGCGTATCAATAGAAATAATTGTTTTATCGTAATAATCAAATGGATTCTTGTTGAGTGGTATCTCACTCTGAATTTTGGCAACGCCCATGCTATCGAGACGAACTAAAGGAATAGCAAAACGATTCCATATCTCTTCCTGAAATTGAGCTAGAATACTTCTCAGTGTACAGACTAATATTCGTTTTCCACGACCGCGACGAATCATTTCACTCAAAAAAATACCAACTTCTATAGTCTTACCTAATCCCACGCCATCAGCAATCAGTAATCGGGGACGGGGTAATTCCAGCGCCTTAAGTGTCGGTTCCATCTGGTAGTCCGTCACATCAAAGGCTCCACCTTGTGCTACTGTAATCTTTTGTGAGAAATATGCGTTGTTGCGAATTGCGGTCTCAATAAGAAGACGAGTTTTGCGCCAACGCGGGTCTTGGTCGGCTACCAATTTTGTGTGAATAGGATTAACAATCTCAATATTCTTATCAATGCTAGTATCGAAAATGAAATTATGGTTCTTTACCAGTTCACTAATACCCTTGGTATAAAGAAGGTGCTGTCCATCTTTATTGCGAACAGTATTGGTGATGAGAAAGTCTTCCCCCCTTACTGTTATACGTTGTCCCTGAGAATAATTAATATTTGCTGTCATACAATTTTTCTTTCTGGTTTTCTTTCATCAACCTTTCTCTGTGTAGCGGTTTTTTGCTAATACAGGCTTCATTTGGTTGGCTTCTCTCATTTAAATAGAGCTGATTAGTCAATGTTAGACGCAAATGTATTAAACTTATTTCAAAGAGTATCAAAAATAAGCAAGATAATTCTCTTTCACACTAAAAACAATTCCATAAAAATTCATCAGTAAGCACCATCTGAGAATGCTATTTATTGGTACATGGTAGCGAATTAGACGGATTAATATTCAGTGCTGTATCGGAACTTTATTGTATGTTTTTGATACAGCGCTGATAACTAAATGAATTTAATTTAAAAGCAGAGAAACTACACAATAAATACATGCAGCTAGGAGTCCACTGACAGGGATAGTAAGTACCCACGCAGTCATGAGGCTTTTAGTCACCCCCCAGCGAACAGCGGATAAACGTTTGGTTGCTCCGACACCAATGATTGCTCCGGTAATTGTATGAGTCGTACTAACAGGTATTTTCAGCATTTCGGTGATATAAAGAGTAAAAGCACCTGCGGTTTCGGCAACCATACCTTCCAATGGAGTAACTTTAGTGATTCTGGTTCCCATCGTTTTTACGATTTTCCATCCTCCGGACATCGTTCCCAGTGAGATAGCAGTAAAACAGGAGAACGCTACCCAGTCCGGCAGATCAGAAATACTGTTTATTCCCATTCCCAGACCCATAGAGTGGGCAGCTATCATTGCGGCGGCGATAATACCCATTACCTTCTGCGAGTCATTCAGACCATGTCCTACACTGAACATGGCGGAAGAAACCAACTGTAATCTCTTGAACCACATTTCAGCGGTATGCGGATTTGTACGTCGGCAGATATAGAGCACAAGTAGAGTAAATCCGAAAGCGATAATCATACCGATAAATGGAGCCAGGAAGATAAAAGCGGCAATCTTAAGAATGATATTGAGCTGAATAGCTTCAAAGCCGTTTGCCATGATAGCAGCTCCTGCGAAACCACCTATAAGCGTATGGGAGGAAGAAGACGGGATACCCTTCCACCAGGTAATCAGATTCCAGGAAATAGCGGCAATAATGCCCGCCAGGATAATAGGCAGCGTGATGTATTGTTCAACAACTGTCTTTGACACAGTGTTTGCTATGCCAAAGCCCCCTATAATGTATTTGGCTATGAAGAACGCAACGAAGTTAAAGAATGCTGCCCACAATACCGCTTGAAAAGGAGTCAGTACTTTAGTCGATACGATGGTAGCGATCGAGTTTGCTGCGTCATGAAAGCCATTGATATAATCGAATATCAGAGCTAGTATAATGATAGTCACTAATAATTCCATGTGTCTTGCTCTGCTTTTATGAATACTTTACGATCAGGTTTTTTAATATTTTCCCTACATGTTCTGCTGCATCGGTTGTCTTTTCCAGTTCATGCATGATTTCTTTTATTTTAATCAGTTCGATACAGTCTTTTTCTTCTTCAAAGAGTTTGGTGATAAAAAGCTCGTATACGTCATCTGCCTGATTTTCTATATCGTGTAATTGGGTGCAATAGTCGCGTAATTGCTTTGGATTTTTGCGGAAAGTCTCCAGTTCATCCATGGCTTTACCTATATTGATAGCCTCCTCGTGAATCAGACGGCTCAGTTCTTTGCCACTTTCGGAAATAGGGCGAGGATTATAGATTACAATACGCTTGGCGCTACTGTTGATTCCGTCGATAACATCATCCATGCAGGAAGCCAAGTCGTGAATATCTTCACGGTCGAAGGGGGTGATAAATGTCGTACTTAACTCGTCAAAGATTAAATGAGTCAATCTGTCACCTTCACGTTCCATGTCTTTAATTTGTTTGTAGTAATCTGCTCTTTCTGTGGGCAGATCATGTTCCATACTTTCAACAAGTAGAACGGATGAGGCAGATAAAACATCTGATAACTGCTTCAGCAGAGGAAAGAACTTTGGTTCTTTGGGCGTGAATTTACTAAAAAAAGAATTTTTCATAAATACGAGTACATTAAATTGTTTTTGAGATGTTTAATTTGATGGCCGTTGTTATTAATAAACAAATGAATAAAGTTTTTTATTGCTTCGATCCTAACTTCGCTCGTAATATTTCTATTATTGCAGGCAATATTGAAATAAATATAATAGCGATAATCAATAGTTTAAGATTTTCCTGTACGAACGGCAGATCGCCAAAGAAGTAGCCTGCATAGCAAAATAACCCCACCCATATGGCCCCACCTATCAGATTGTAGATCATAAAGTAATAGTAATGCATTTTTCCCATCCCGGCTACAAATGGAGCAAAAGTGCGGACGATAGGCACAAAGCGGGCGAGAATAATCGTTTTCCCACCATATTTTTTATAAAATTCATGCGTTTTATCAAGATAACTTTGTTTGAATATCCTGGAGTTGGGATTATGAAAAAGTTTGCATCCGAAAAAATGTCCGATCATGTAGTTGCAGGAGTCACCTAATACGGCTGCTGCAAATAAGATTAAAACAAGAATATGGATATCGATCGGCATACCGGGTAATGCGGAAATGGCTCCTGCAACGAAAAGTAAAGAATCACCAGGAAGAAAAGGGGTGACTACAAGCCCGGTTTCGCAAAATATAATGATGAATAAGATAGCGTATGCCCAAGTATGGTAATCCTGCACTATACTAATCATGTATTGATCAATGTGGAGAATAAAGTCTAATATAAATTCCATTATATATCAAGTTATTAATATGTTAAAGAGAAATCGTATGCATATTCCCGGCAATGAAAAAGACTCTTCTTGCTTTCTTGCCTTGAATATAAAGAGATAAAATGGGCATGAGGATGCACTCATCTCATCCCATAGAAGGAAAAGAGATATTTAAATAAGTATTCGTCCTAGTGTATAGACGTAATATCGATAGGAGAATTTGGTGAGATTTGTGTAGTAGGGGAGACCGGTCCACTTTTCTTTCGGAAATTGATATTTTAATGAACTTAGTATCCGAATTGTAACGGCAGAAACGTTGAATCTTAGAATTTTGGAAAGAGAAGTGGTACGGGATAAAAGTGAGTTTCCTAAAATACCATCGGTAATGTTGCAATCATATTTTCCATCATATTTCCCTTCTTGGAAGGAGTTGCTTTCTTTGTCGGATTGTTTGACGACAGCTTTGGATCGGTAACTCTGTGACTTGTTATGGGATTGTATAGTGGTAGTACCGGCCTCTGTCCGGAACTCCTGTAATTCTTTATCGGGAACTAAATTGCATCCCCATATCAGAAATATACCAAATAATATACAGAAAATGTATTTCGCCATAACAGTCGCAAATGTAGAAACTATTTTTATAAGGAATACATATTCGAAAGTATAATTAACAATTAGATTTGGCTTCCGGGGAACTGGAATCTAATGGTAATATCTTCTTTATTTGTTCGATATGAATTTCATCGGAGTGTAACAGATTCCGTTGGTTTGTTGCCTGTCGTTTGTTTTCTCAAATCCCAGAGATTCGTAGAACCTGATAGCGTATGTAGATGAGTTTACCGTTATTTCATTTGCCGGACAATCACATTGGGAATAGTCAAACAGTTGCTTGCCTATCCCTTTTCTATGGAATTCCTTTTTGATGAAAAACAAAGAAATGTGTTTGCCTTCATTCTTGGTTCCCATAATACCTATTAGTTTATTCTCTTCGAAAGCTCCATAAATGCAGAGTTCATTCATCAATTTATCGTTGAATATAAAACTTTTGAAACTCTCAAGACCTTCGTCTTCGAAATCATCCTGACCACATTGCAGGTATACTTCTAATGCTAAAGTTGTCGCCTGCTGCAATTCTGCTTTATCTAATTTGCGTATCATAATTAATCATTTGTTGAGAATATAATTTTGTCTGTCGGGCAAGATACTGATTTTTTTTATTTCAGACAATAGGGTATTTGCAGATTGAACGATCTTATTAGTAGAAGCAGGAATTATTTACTTTAAAACTCTATTAAGATGAAAAAGTCAGTTATACTTTTGGTTGGATGGTTATTAGCTTTTCTATGGATGGGGAATGCTGATATATGGGCGCAGGATGCAGGAGATTATTTCACGATTGTCGGAATGGTGAAGGATAAGCAAAATAAGAGAACACTTGAAAACGTGAATGTATCTGTGCAAGGAAGTAATATCGGTACGGTGACAAATGCGGAGGGAGAATTTGCTCTGAAAGTCAGGAAAGAAGAAGTGCCGCGAGAGTTGGAAATCTCTCACATAGGCTATATCAATAGTCATGTATCTTTAGATAAGGATAATTCTTCTAAATTGACGGTCTGGATGATACCCCATACTAACCAGTTGAATGAAGTGGTCGTTTATGCCAATAATCCGCGTACAATTATAGAAAAGGCGATTGAAAAGATTCCGGTAAATTATAGTGCAAACCGGAATATGCTTACCAGTTTCTATCGGGAGACTGTGCAGAAAGGGCGCCGTTATATCAGTGTATCGGAAGCTGTACTTGATGTGTCGAAAACAGCATACACCAATCGCACTACGGATTATGATAAACTACAAGTTCTGAAAGGACGCCGTCTGCTAAGTCAGAAAGTTAGTGATACATTGGCAGTAAAGGTTATGGGTGGTCCTAATATATCTGTAGTTTTGGATATCGTAAAGAATAAAGAAGCACTGTTGGAACCGGAAGAATTGAACAACTATGAGTTTTGGATGGCTGAATCGGCATTAATCGATAACCGGATACAATACGTTATTAATTTCCGTCCGAGAGCTCTTTTACCATATGCGCTGTTTCATGGGAAATTGTATGTAGATTGTGATAACCTGTCGTTTACACGTATCGAGATGAATTTGGATATGCAGAATAAATCGAAAGCAATTGCTGCTATTCTTCATCAGAAACCATTTGGACTGAGATTCAAACCGCAAGAGTTATCTTTTCTGATTACCTATAAAACGATAGATGGAAGGACCTATCTGAATTATATCCGCAATGATATTCGTTTCAAATGCGACTGGAAACGGAGGCTTTTCTCTACGAGTTATGCAGTAACCTCAGAAATGGTGGTGACAGACCGGAGGGAGAACCCGTCCGAGGTGATTCCGCGGAATAAAGTATTTATCTCCAATCAGATCTTCTATGATAAAGTCGGAAATTACTGGAGTGAAGACTTCTGGGGAAATTATAATATCATTGAACCTACAGAGTCTCTGGAACATGCTGTCGATAAATTGAAAAAGCAATCTAATTAAAATCAGAATTGTTTTCTTATATTTGGGAACAATCGTAAAATGATAGAAGTATGCTGAATGAACTGCTCATACTGACAAAAATAAAGGCAGGTGACATAAAAGCGTTTGAGGAACTATTTCGCTGTTATTATTCTCCCCTGTGTTGGTATGCGGCAAGCATTACCGGGCGGATGGAGGTAGCTGAGGAAATTGTTGAAGAACTGTTTTACGTGCTTTGGAAGGATAGGGAACAGTTACAGATTTTCCAGTCTGTAAAAAGTTATCTCTACAGGGCGACACGTAATCAGTCAATTCAATACTGTGAGCATGAAGAGGTCAAGGAGCGGTATAGAGAGTCTGTGCTGACTGCATCCTCTTCGGAACAGGCGACAGATCCTCATCAGCAGATGGAATATGAAGAACTTCAGAAGCTGATAAATAATACCCTTGAGAAATTGCCGGAACGCAGAATGCAAATATTTAAAATGCACCGGACGGAGGGAAAGAAATATGCGGAAATTGCAGTCCAGCTTTCTCTCTCCGTCAAAACGGTGGAAGCGGAAATGACGAAGACTTTACGAACTTTGCGAAAAGAAATAGAAAATTATATTCAAATGAAATGATGAAAACGGATATTCATAAAATAAAGACGGAGCAGGCTTGGAATCGGTTGTACGACCGATTGGATAAAGATCATCTGCTTGTAGAAGACCATCGGATGCCTAAAATCCCGATGTGGGTACGCTATGGCACTGTAGCGGCGATGGTGGTCGGTTTGGTTTTTAGTACCTTGTATTGGGGATTCGGTCAAAAAGAGGAAGTACCTGACTTTATAACACAGGAGAATCAGGATGTTCCTACATTGGTCACGACTCTGGAAGATGGTTCTGTCGTGTTCTTGGCAAAGGAGACTTCTATCCGATATCCGGAACATTTTGTTTCTGATAAACGGGAAGTCAGTTTGCAGGGAGATGCCTTTTTTGATGTGGCAAAGAAACAGAAGCAACCTTTTTGGATTGATACAAAGGAAGTAAAGATTGAAGTATTGGGTACTGCTTTTAGTGTAAAGAGCGTCGAAGATACTCCGTTTCGTCTCTCGGTGCAACGGGGAACCGTCAGAGTAACCCTTAAAAAGGGGAATAAAGAATGTTATGTCAAAGTCGGTGAGACAGTGATATTGCAATCACAGCAACTTTTGCTCAGTTCGACTGAAAATGCAGGAGAGTTGAACCGCTATCTGAAGCATGTCTGTTTTAAAGATGAATCTTTGGGCCATATTCTGAAAGTAATGAATATGAATGCAGGCAGTTCACAGATACGTGTAGCTTCTCCTGCGCTGGAAAAAAGAAAGCTGACAGTTGAATTTTCCAATGAATCTCCAGAGACTGTGGCTACACTGATAGCCTATGCGCTTAATTTGAAGTGTACACGGCAGGGGGATACATTCATGCTGACAGAATAAATAAAAAAAGAGTGAGATGAGGCTGGTTTATCGCTATATGGTGATTCTGTGTTTGTTCTTTATCGTACCGGATACGTTGAGAGCTGACGGAGAAGATGTGCTGGAGCGTATGATCAGTCTGCCGAAGATGAAAGGAACGGTCTATTCATTGTTAGGCAATATTTCTCAGCAGTCAGGTTATCTGTTTATCTATGACAGTAAAGTTGTAGACAATGATGTAACGGTGAAGGTACGGAAAGGAGAGCGAACCATTCGTCAGGCTATTTATGAGATAACAGGAGATACCAGCCTGGAATTTAAAGTAATAGGGACTCATATTCTGATAACTTCTTCTTCGCCAATCAAACAGCAACAGGTGAAAACTTCATCCGTTCGCCCTGTAAATCTCATGCTTACCGGAACTTTACTGGATAAGGAAACCGGAATGCCTGTCGCTTCTGCATCCGTTGGAGTCCGGAGGACATCTGTGGGGATTGTTACTAATCAGGAAGGAGAGTTCAGACTTTCCTTACCGGATTCTTTGCAAAACGATTCGGTTGTTTTTTCTCATATAGGATATGTATCACAAACTCTGGAAGTTTCAGTTTTGGCAGGTGGCCATCATATTCTGAGCTTGGAACCAAAGGTTGTTCCTTTGCAGGAAGTAGTGGTTCAATGGGTTGATCCTTATAAGCTGCTGAAAGAAATGGGAAGGCAAAGAGAGCAGAACTATTCTCATTCTCCTGCCTACCTGACCACATTTTACCGTGAAGGGGTTTTATTGAAAAATAAGGTTCAGAATCTTACTGAAGCAGTTTTCAAAGTTTATAAGATCGCTTCGCATTCTCCCGTTTCCGATCAGGCGAAGCTGTTGAAGATGAGCCGGCTGAGTAATGTCGAAGCTAAAGACAGTCTGCTTGTAAAGGTGAAGTCCGGCATTCAGGCGTGTTTTCAGATGGATATAATGAAGGATATGCCTTCATTCCTGATACCTGACGCAGGTGATAACGGTTATCTGTATACTTTGCAGGGAGTGACATTCATAGACGACCGATGTGTGAATGTCATACACTTTGCACAAAAGAAGGAGATTATCGAGCCTCTCTATTGCGGAGATTTGTATATTGATGCCGAGACGAATGCCTTGTTACAAGCTCGTTTTGAGGTAGATCCCCAGCGTGTAAAGAAAGCGTCGGAAATGTTTGTAGAAAGGCGCACGCATGGCATTCAGATAATACCGCAAAAGGTGGTTTATACTATTTCCTACAAACCATGGCAAGGTATCTATTATATTCATCATATCCGTGGAGACCTTTCTTTCAAGGTGAAACGGCGACGGTTGCTGTCTGCTAGTCCGCAGATGCAGATCTGGTTTGAAATGATCACTTGCAAAGTGGATACGGAACAAGTGACTGCATTCCCGCGGGCAGAAAGATTACCGACGCGTACTATCTTCTCTGATCTGAATTTCAAATATGATGAAGACTTCTGGAGGGATTTTAATGTGATACCTCTGGAAGAGGAGCTTGGTAAGCTGATTGAAAGAATCTCTTTGAAAATAGAAGAAATCGGCCCTTGATTTGTTTTGCCATTCACCGGGATTGCTGTAACTTTGCGGCGGTTTAAAAGATTGTAGAATATGGAATTGCCTAAAGATCCGATGGTGCTGTTCAGTGTCATCAATATGAAGTTGCGTGACTGTTATTCTTCGCTAGATGAGCTTTGCGAAGATATGGATGTAAGCAGAGAAGATATTGTCAGTCAGTTGAAAGCTGCAGGTTTTGAATATAGTGCGGAACATAATAAGTTCTGGTGATTTTCAGTCAACTTCGGCTTGTATATAAAGAGTTAACAGCGCCTCCATGGTCTTGAAAAAGATTATGGAGGCGTTTTTTTATTCCTTGTATGCCAATGTCATATTTCCTCTTTTCTATTAATAAATGTAAAATCGGCTCTTGTGCATTTAACTTCGTTCCTTTTCGGCGTTCTAATAACCAAAGCTCAGAAATAATAGATGATAAACGAAGATAAAATCCGAAAAGCTTGCTCCTCAGATCGCGAGCGGGGATTCAGGTTGCTGGTGGACAGTTTTCAGGAACCGATATATAATTATATCCGGAGAATGGTAGTGTCTCACGAAGATGCGGAAGATGTGCTGCAAGAAGTCTTCATTCGTGTATTCCGCCATTTGGATCAGTTCCGGAATGAAAGTTCGCTGAGTACATGGATCTACAGAATTGCAACGAATGAGTGTCTTCGGTTATTGAATAGCCGTAAAGAAGAAGTAATATCAGCGGAAGATGTTCAGGAAGAACTGATGAGTAAACTGAAAGCTTCTGACTATGTCGACTACGAAGATGAACTGGCTGTAAAGTTTCAGGAAGCTATATTGACTTTGCCGGAAAAGCAGCGGATCGTTTTCAACTTGCGCTATTACGATGAACTGGAATATGAAGATATCGCTCGTGTTCTGGATAGTAAGGTTGAGACACTGAAAGTGAATTATCACTATGCGAAAGATAAGATAAAGGAATATATATTAAACAGGTAACATCATGGATAAGGATTTTGATTTTGACAATATTGGTAAGCGGACACCTTATCGCACTCCCGATAACTTTTTTGAGGAGACACAGCGTAAGATATTGGAACGTACGGTTGACGAGCAACGCAAGAAGCGTCGGCTGAAAAGGATTATTCCTACTGTGATTGCTGTAGCAGCAGTATTGGCCGGGATTTTGTTTACGCCGTCTCTCCGCTATATGAATACCGACACACCATCTACTTCAAATATATTGGCTGTCGATAAAAATAATGTAACTACAGATCCGGTAGATAAATGGATTAAGGAATTGTCAGATGAGGAGTTGGAAGAGCTCGTCAGCTTCTCTGAAAACGATATATTTTTAAACTGAATAACTCAATTAATTATTAAAACGTGAAGATTATGAAGACTAAGTTTATTTATGTAGTGTTGATGGCTTTATTTTTGGGAAGCCAGATGACCCTTTCTGCACAGAATAAAGAAAACAAAGAAAGAAAACAGCATCCTACACCGGAGCAGATGATGCAGATGCAGACCAATCAGATGGTGAGAGCGCTCATGCTGGATGATGCAACGGCAGCCAAGTTTACTCCGATATACGAGAAGTATCTGAAAGAACTTCGTGAGTGTCGTATGATGAACTTCAAACCCAGAGCGAGAAAAGATGCAGCTCAAGGTACGGAAGCCAATACTGCCAAAGAAACTCCAAAACCGGTTATGACAGATGCGGAAATCGCTAAAATGTTGAAAGATCAGTTTGCGCAGAGTCGTAAGATGCTGGACATCCGTGAGAAGTATTATAATGAGTTCAGCAAGATTCTGTCTCAAAAGCAGATCATGAAGATTTATCAGCAGGAAAAGAGCAATATGAATAAATTCAGAAAAGAGTTTGACCGTAGAAAAGGACAGAAACCGGGACAAGGTCACAAACCCGGACAAGACCGCCAGAGACAAAGACAGCATACCCCTCATCAAACTCAAAAGTAGATAATGGATTAGGTATTATTTATTATAGTGTTTTATTTTACTAAAGTCAACACAAATTGGGCATAGGCAGATATATCTATTCTTTTCAGTATCGTTGATTATTCATTGTGTCTTGTTACTGATAAGTTTTGGCAGCCTATGCACAGTCCGGCAAAGAGAGCTTTGCCGGACGTGTAGTTGATGCTGACTCATGATACATGGTATTCTGCGTCTGAATCTGCTGGAAGGATAAAGCTGATTAAATATTTATCAGTCTGAAACCTCTGCGGGGTATTAATTGTTGTATCCATGCGAAAACAATGAAAACCTTGCTGAATGGAGTTTCGACTGATTAAAAAATTAAAGGACAGAGGACGTTGGCGTATCTTCAAACTCAAATTGATTGATGCGCGGCTTTACTTTGTCAGTATCTTCGTCGGGTTACTGACGGGGCTTATTGCTGTGCCTTATCATTACCTGCTTCAGTTCTTCTTCAATCTTCGCCATGACTTCTTTGATTCTCATCCTAAATGGTATTGGTACCTTCCTCTTTTTCTGTTAATGTGGGGGATTCTTATATTTGTCTCCTGGCTGGTGAAAAAGATGCCGTTGATCACAGGAGGAGGTATTCCACAAACACGTGGAGTTATCAATGGAAGAGTTGCGTATAAACATCCTTTCATTGAGGTGATTGCCAAGTTTGTGGGAGGAATACTTGCGCTAAGCACCGGTTTGTCTTTGGGACGTGAAGGACCTTCGGTGCAGATCGGTTCGTATGTAGGATGTCTGGTTTCTAAATGGGGGAGAGTGCTTGCCGGCGAGCGGAAACAATTGTTGGCGGCGGGTGCCGGTGCCGGGTTGGCGGCTGCTTTTGCTGCTCCGTTGGCTTCCTCATTGCTGGTTATAGAATCTATTGAACGGTTTGATGCGCCAAAGACGGCGATTACTACCTTGCTGGCAGGAGTCGTTGCCGGAGGAGTCGCCAGTTGGCTTTTTCCTATCAATCCGTATTTTCAGATTGATGCGATTGTACCGGGAATGACTTTCTGGTCACAGGTAAAGTTGTTTCTTCTTTTGGCGGCTGTGGTTTCTGTTTTCGGAAAGTTCTTTTCTGTCACTACGCTTCAGGTCAAACGTATCTATCCGGCCATCAAGCATCCGGAATACGTAAAAATGCTATATCTGCTCTTTATTGCTTATCTCATCTCTATGGCAGAAGTCAATCTGACAGGAGGTGGGGAACAGTTTCTGTTGGCACAGGCCATGCATCCCGATACCCATATTCTTTGGATTGTCGGTATGATGTTGTTGCATTTTGTATTCAGTACCTTTTCTTTTTCGTCAGGACTGCCGGGAGGAAGTTTCATTCCTACATTAGTGACAGGAGGGCTTTTAGGGCAAATAGTTGCATTGATTCTGGTTCAGCAAGGAGTGATTGCTTATGAAAATATCAGTTATATCATGTTGATCTGTATGTCTGCTTTTCTGGTTGCGGTCATACGTACACCTCTCACCGCTATTGTGCTGATTACTGAGATTACGGGACATCTGGAAGTCTTTTATCCTTCTATTGTAGTGGGAGGACTGACTTACTATTTCACGGAAATGCTTCAGATAAAACCTTTCAATGTGATTTTATATGATGATATGATTAATTCTCCTGCGTTTAAAGAAGAGGCCCGCTACACTTTATCGGTAGAGGTCATGAGCGGTTCTTACCTGGATGGTAAAATCGTGGATGAACTTCGCCTGCCGGAACGTTGTATTATTATTAATGTTCATCGTGACCGGAAAAACTGGCCTCCCAAAGGGCAGAAACTGATGCCGGGGGATCAGGTGCAGATAGAAATGGACTCGCAGGATATCGAGAAACTCTATGAGCCGTTAGTCAGTATGGCGAATATTTATTAAAAAAGAAGTGAAGCGTTTATTCAACGCTTCTCAACCATGCAATTTCTTCTGCCCACTTGCTTTCATCGGGTGTTTCAAGAATAAGTGGCATATTATCGAATCTTGAATCTTTCATTAATCTTTCAAAGAATGCACTCCCGATCAGTCCCTGGCCTATGTTATCGTGACGGTCAACATGACTGCCTAATTCTTTTTTAGAATCATTCAGGTGCATACCACGCAGATACTCGAAACCTACTTCTTTTTCAAATTCGTCAAAGACTTTATCGTAATCATTCACTATGTCATATCCCGCTGTATATGTATGGCAAGTATCCAGGCAAATACCTACACGGCTTTTATCATTCACCCGGTCGATGATATATCTTAATTGCCAGAATTCACTTCCTAAATTACTGCCTTGCCCCGCAGTATTTTCAATAACGGCCGTTACTCCTTTAGTCTTCTCCAAAGTCAGGTTGATACTTTCTGCAATGAGTGCGAGACAATCCTCTATGGAGATTTTATTCAGATGGCTGCCGGGATGGAAATTGAGAAGTTTCAGTCCTAATTGTTCGCAGCGTTGCATCTCATCTAAAAAGGCAGCTCGACTTTTCTCCAATCCTTCTTCTTCGGGGTGTCCCAAATTAATAAGGTAACTGTCATGCGGTAAAATATAGTCTGTTTGGAAATTGTACTTAGTGCAATTTTCTTTGAAAAGACGGATGTTTTCTTCTGTCAATGGTTTACTCACCCATTGACGTTGATTTTTAGTAAACAGGGCAAAGGCATTTGCTCCAATCTCATGTGCATTGACAGGGGCGAATTCTACGCCGCCGGATGCGCTTACATGTGCTCCAATGTATTTCATCTTTTATTCTATTTAAATTTTATCTGTTGATATAACATTTATGCAGGTTTCAATGTTTGCGTAGAGTACCAACATAGGCAAAGATACAATTTTTTAGTAGTAAACTCAATGCTCATTATGATAAAGGTACAGTGATCTACTGTCTTTTTATATCCCACATCTCAGGTATTAATGGTTGAGTTGTCAGATGTTAATATCTGAGATGTCAACTGTTAATACCTGAAAAGTCAGATATTAATACCTGTCATGGACATTATTAATGCTTGAAATGTGGCATAATAAGCATTGTCACCTTCAATAAAAGACAATAAAAGAAAGGAGCTATTCGTAAGTTTATAATAACCATTGAATAGCTCCATATTGTGTGCCAGAATTGAGAAATTATATCTCAAAATCCGGTAAATAGTCAGTCAGAACCTTATTGACCTGTTTCCCTTGTACTTGATCTGTGATGATAGTCGCACCTTCCTTCTTGCCGGCATCGTATTTCAAAGAAACCTTTTCCGCTTGATGGGTGACGCTGATTGCCGCTTTCCCTTTCTCCGTCAGATTGCAGGTAATAATCCAGTCGCCTACTTGTACGGTATTGCCTTGGCGAACCACTTTCATATCCGCACGGTTATTTCCATGTGTATCCATAACGGTGAGGAAACGGGCAGTTTTACATGGAATGGTAGTAGACGAAAAATGCCAGTGATTGGGATACTTCACAGCTTTTCCCAGGGCATTGGTTACATTCTTCCAGTTGGTTGGAGCGCAGAAGAAGGTATCTACGATGGCCTGTTCCGTCTTTGCCGAACTGAAAAGATGAGCAACAGAGATGCCTCCATCCTTATTCTTTCCCGTAACTTTCACTTCATCAGGAAGTTCCTGCATTTCCATCGGAAGTTCTACCGTATGCAGCAGATAGCTCCATGTGACCGCTTCTTTTCCTTCCAGTTCATCATAAATCACATACACTCCCGTATTGCCTAATTGAATGATGTGCCGACGGAACATCTTCAGTTTGTTCTCATCCCATCCCTTTTCGGGAGTGTACTGCGTGCCGGAAAGTTCACCACGTTTCAACCAGATAGGAGCTGTGATCTTTCCGTAAGCATTGGAAGCGTCTCCCACCATATACGAAATCTTTTCTCCTTCATACCAACGGGGAATCCATCCGTAACCTTCCGTCCCGATAGTCTGAGTCATTCCATTGACCAGAATACTGTTGTGTGCACGGGTGTTTCGATAGGAATACATACAATGGTCATCGGTAAAACCGGTACGATGTCCGCTGCTATAGAAGATCGCCTTGCCGCCATAGAAGGTATTAAATGCATTCTGATTGGCCAATGCGTGCGAAGTTGAACCGTATGGACTGGAACGGAATGACAACATTGCGTTCTTTTCTATATCCCCCAACGAAGTATGCATCGTAGCAATTCCCGTTTCATTAAATACTTTCGTCATCGGCAACTCTGCCAATGAGTGTTCTTCTTTCGGGAGTGCCTTGTCAGTAATGCAGCGATACCAGGTCAGATCACCTGCTTTTCCAAGAAAAGACTTTTTCATGATATCCGGTTCTTTCTCTAGAATGGTACGTGCGTAGGCGGCTGCCCACGGATTATTGCATTCACGTGCTAAAGCATCCGCATAGCCGACCCGTGTCCCGTTCGGTTTCATTTTCGTTTCATGGGAGTTACCGTGTCCCGCAGATTTGGAGAACGGAGGCTGATGATAGATTACATAGAGCGCATTGTTGTTATACCAGGGATCGGCAAAGAAATCGAAACCGCTGATACGTGAATAGAAAGCGGGAACTTCGATCAATGTACGAAGGTTGACATGGAAATAAGAGTCACCGTTGTGCCATCCTCCGTCGGTGTTGAGTCCCGGCAGACGGGATACCCATTCGTTATAGCAATAATCTACCCAAGTGGAAGCCATCGGCAATTCACCGTATGTAGCAAAAGCTGCCATATTCAGAATACGGAAAGTCATCTGCCATACATGATTGTCGGCAATACGGTTTTCCAGATGATTCACATATTCATGATAAAACTTATGGGCGTTTTCGCTGATCGTTTCGAGAAGCAACTGTTTCTCGGCAGGCGTTAACAGATTGTACCATGCATCATAAGCGGAAGTACTCATGGACAGAATCGTGGAGCGGTTGAAATCTCCTGCGAAGTACTTACTGTCTTTCCACGAAAGAATTTCGGAAAGACGTTTGATACCTTCTTTGTAGTACACTTCGTCTTTCGTCAGCAGATAAGCGCGTACCATAGCTTCTATGTTCGCTTCTTCGCGGTCTACTATCTTGCGGCTTTCCCGAATCAATGCCGAGCGATATTGTACGATGTTCGTCAATTTGACTACTTGGGTGGTATCGATTTCCTCTTCCAGATGTTTCAATGGATGATTGAGGCATTTCCTTGCTTTCTGAATATAGAGCTGCGCTTCCGGATTATTCTTGTTCCGCTCGATGATCTGATCCCAGTCTTTGGCAGCGAGCAGGATACGGGGATGGCTTTGAGAGAACTTCGCCAGCACTTCTTGCAAGGAGGGAGGATTGAACGTACGTGTCTGCTCGTCCACATAGAAATGATAGACGGGCGACCATTCTTCTTTGCCGTCCTTATCAAGGTAGGCGTGCTGCCAATACCATTTCCCTTTTTCAAAGAGTTTGAAAGGATTGAAGAAAGCCCAGTTTCTTTCGGCGGTCATTACTTCCGATTTAAACTCAGGATCACGTGCGATACGGATGCGGTATGTCACTTCCGGTTTGTGATTTTCTTCTTCCACTCCGTCAAGCACAGGTCCGAGGTGGGGGAACTTATCCGGCCACATGAAACGCGGCGGATTGACTGCTATGTGCTGACCGTCTAGTGGAGAAGGTGTTTCGCGGACTTCATGCATCAGCGTCTGCTGACTCAGACGCAGGATGCTTTTCTGCGCATATCCACTATAGGAAAGCATAGCTACAAATAACAGGAAAATATAATATCGTTGTTTCATCATCTTATTTTTTTAAGAGTTCTTTTAGACTGATTGTCTTGTTGTTGATCAGCGGACGTGCCCAGAAACCGATGAAGGTGATATATCCCACAAAGAGCAGGATAGACAGCATACCTGTACGCAAGGACGTAGCATCTGCCAATGTACTCACAATCATCGGCCCGCCTGCTCCACCCACGATAGCCGAACATAAAATTCCGGCAAATGAGCCGTGATGCTGTGAAGCCGAGTTCAGCGCCAATGAGAAGACGATAGAGTACATCATGGAAATACTGAATCCGATAGCAGGAAAGGCGATTAGCGAAACATCCTTGCTTCCGAATAAAGCGGCTAGTAACAGCACTATCGTCAATACCCCCGAAACCTGTAGCAGGCGTTTGCTGTCAATCAGTTTCAGAAGAATCATTCCGACCAGACAGCCTGCCGTCATCAGTCCCCAGAAGTAGCTGACTGCCTGCGCACCTTCCGTCTGCGGGTTTACACCGTGATATTGTTCGAGGAAGGTACTCATGAAGATAGAGGTTCCTTGTTCCGTACTGACATAGCAGAAGATTCCCAGAAAGAACAACCATACATATTTCTGCTTGAACAGGGCGAGGTAGGAATCTTTCGATCCGCTTTTCTCATCTTCTTTCAGTTCAATCTTCGGGAAATGCGAAACGCCGACGGCAATCAGCATCACCAGCAACAATAAGGTAAATACCCAGTAGAGAGATACCCAAGGCATATCTTGTGGCGTCATATCCGCCAGCAAGTCAAGGATAAGGCTTTTTCCTGCTGTATAAGTGGCAGGATCAAGTTCCCGAATCAGATAAGTATATGCCAACGGGCTTAGGAAGGAGGCGATACCGAACATAAATTGTGCCAGTTCAGCGATGAAAGCATAGTTTTCTTCTCCTCCTACAGTACGTTGGAGCGGATTCAGCACGGTTTGCAGCATTGCCATTCCCAGACCGATGATGAAAGATGAAGCTAGCAACATCGGATAAGTATGCATACAGGCGAACAGGATGGTTCCGATAAACGGCATCAGGAATCCACAGAACAAGACAGGCTTTTCACCGAAACGGTCGATCAGTAGTCCGGCAGGGATGGACATAATGGCGTAAGCCAGAAAGAAGGAAGTCGGGATAAACCCCGCCATCGCAAGATCGCTCAGATTGAAATTGTGGATAATGTCCGGAATAAGCGGTCCCAGAATATTGGTAATAAACGAGATAGTGAACCAGAACGCCATAATCAGCGCCAGCATTCCTAGATTTTTCTTCATAATCTTAAATAAGTTGAGAAGGTTTTCTGCTCTTCATTTAATTCGGTTTTCTATTTAAAAAGAGGGAGGCGGCACCGATACTTCCGGCTTTGTTGCCTAAAGAGGCCGCCATGATTTCCGTGTTCACGGCACAGTCGGGGATGGCATAGCGAAGGGCTTTCTCACTTACTTTCTGAATATAAAAGTCTCCGGCTTCGGACAGTCCTCCGCCGATAACGACTCTTTGAGGGCTGAAGATATTAATAAATCCGGCAATGCCGTGACCGAGGAAATCACAATGTTCGTTCAGCGACTCAGCCGCAATCTTATCTCCTTGTTTATAGAGACGGACGATCAATTCTCCGTTTATTTCTTCATTCGGATAAGAGATGCCGGCTTCGGCTATCCGTTTGCTGAAACGACGGACCAGTGCGGCAGTGGAAGCATAATGTTCAAGGCATCCTATTGAACCGCAGGCGCAAGGTTCACCATTAGCTATCAAGGGGACATGTCCCAATTCAGTACCTCTATTGGCGTATCCGTTAAACAGTTTGCCGTCAATTATGACTGCGCCACCGATACCGGTTCCTACAGTCAGAAAGACCACATGAGTGGCTCCGTTTCCGGCTCCGTACATCGTTTCGCCGAGTCCCATCAGATTAGCGTCATTTCCCAGTTGGGTAGGAAGTCCGGTCTCTTTTTCCATCCGGTCTGCCAGTTTCAGATTTTCCCAGCCTTGAATATTCTCCGCACCTCCCAATACGATACGATTCGTACAATCGACAATTCCCGGTGTCCCTATCCCGATACCGGCTATCGTATATTCCTTTGCTTCGGCAAAGGTTTTCACTTCATTGACTGCCTTGACTAATTGCCCGATGACAGCTTCGGCTGATACGTCGGCATTCGACGGTAGCTTCCCTTGAAAGTGAAATACGCCATTATTATCAATAAGAGCGTATTTCACAGAAGTCCCGCCAAGATCAATTCCTATAGCGTATTCTTTTTCCATATAACTAGGTATGTTTTAAATTCGTTTATACTGTGCCATGCTTGTGCCACCGTATTGGCACGCTTGTGCCAAAGGCTTGGCATAGCAGTGCCAACAGCTTGACACAACTGTGCCAACGGCTTGGCACAAGCAAAGCAACTGTTTTCTTTCATATACCAGTTTATACTCTTTCTGCCCAGATAGGTGAACTCCATGCCCATTGCCCGTCACGCTGGCGAACACGCACGTAGTAGTAATCTGTATCACGCTGAGGCTCTTTATCTTCCATATAGTGTTCCACAGTGAAACAGCTTTCGGGCATAGCACGATTGAAGAGAATCGCTTCGCTCAGCCAGCCGATCATGAAGTGCGAACGTGAGCCTTCGAGCAATTCGCCCAATGTGTGTTCAAACTTCTTGCCGTTGAAATCAGCAATCACTTTTCCGTCTTTTGGCATCTCTACTTCGAGGATGACAGCCTGCATGGCAGCGGTAGTCGTATTCGGATTCTTGCTGCTGTACATATCCAGTTCGGTTTCTTTTTCGCTTGCGGATACAATGCGGTTTACGTGAGTGTGGAATTCTGTTTCTCCTTCTTGCGGAGAAGTGAAGGCCGCACCGCGGAAACATGGAGTGACGCTCAGAATGCGTCCTTTGTCTACAGACAATTTACCTTGCCAGTGTACATACTGCTCTTCACGGTTCCATCCGAAATCTACTTTCACTTTGCAGCGGACAGTATCACCTTCGGGGGCAACCGGAGTCAACGGACCATTCATGCGGGCCAGAATCTGACCGTTCTTGACGATATCCACATAGTCGATGCAACTTTCTCCGGTAACATTCAGATAAATGCGGCGGCTGTTGCCACGCACTACGTCACCCATGAAAGCATCGTTGAGGCGGAAGTCAATCAAAATCTTATCGCCGGTTGCGGCGCATACGTGGCGGGTCCGAAGTGCTTCCCATATAGCGTCGCGGGTTAATGACGGAGCCAGTACACCGATACGGCCGTCACCATAACTGCCCGGATAACCCGAATGTTGGTCGGTAGAAGCCATAATACCGAATTTATTACCCAGTTCTAGACCATATTGAATGGTTCCTTCCCATTGGCGGGGGCCCATATCGTGCAAGTATGGATAGTCACCCTGATCGCTTTCGGCCAGACCGTGACGGGAATACATTTCTACGAACGGGGTCTGGTCTCCTTCGGTAAAGCATTTCCAGTTATAGCCGCGATAACCACCCTGATAGCCCATATGGTGAGGAGTGATAAATACTTTGTGTCCTTTGGCTTTCTGTTTCCAGTCTTCGATGGAAGTGCATTCTACAAGCGGTGCATCGAGATCGTAGTTCAAGGCAACATGATCGCCATGTTCCATACTGTGTGCTTCATATCCTACGAAAGTGAGGAATTCTCCTTCTTTATTATATTCGTTTGTCATGGCTACGTACTTCTCATAGCCGCCTTCGCGCAAACGTTTGAAAGCACCGGTATGGTAGTCGATTACCCACTTCAGACGCGGGTCGTCTGCTCCGGGGATATCCGGCCACATAGCGTGGGGAGTTACACTGACAAAGTCCAACTGTCCTTTCGCAGCTTCAAAAGCGTCACGCATATCGCCGTGTCCGTATGTGATGTTACAATGGTTGTGCAGGTCTCCCCAGTACATTTTGAGGTCACTTGCCGATGGCATTTTCTTTTTGGCTTCTTTACTTCCTGCTGCACAAGAGCCGAGCAGGCTGCCGGAGGCTGCCAGTCCTAAAAAGGACCAGCCTGTGTTCTTTATAAAATTTCTTCTGTCCATGATATCATTGTTTTGGGTTATTTATCGATTTTCCATCATTCTTCTGTCTCCTTTGAAAAGCACTGTCTCTTTTTCATCGGGATCATTGTCTTTATATTGTTTTTGAGTCTCTTCAAGTAGTTGCATCAACTCTTTTTGTTTCTCAGCATATTCCGCTTTCCCGAAGATATTGTTCATTTCTCTTGGGTCGGCTTTCATGTCATACATTTCCCATTCGTCAATGTCGTTGTAGAAATGAATCAGTTTGAAGTCCTGCGTGCGAATGCCATAATGACGTTTTACGGAGTGTTCTGCCGGATATTCATAATAATGATAGTAGGCTGCTTTACGCCAGTCGGCAGGAGTTTTGCCTTCGTTTTCCAATACAGGTTTCAGTGATGCTCCCTGAATATCAGATGGCACTTCTACACCGGCAAAGTCAAGGAAGGTAGGGGCGAAGTCTACGTTCATGCTGATGGCGCTGCTGGTGCTTCCGGCTTTAATGGCCTTCGGATAACGGATGATAAGCGGCATACGCTGACATTCTTCGTACATGAATCGTTTGTCAAACCAGCCGTGTTCACCCAGAAAGAATCCTTGGTCGGAAGTATAGACAATAATGGTATTGTCCAGTTCGCCGATCTTTTCGAGATAATTCAGCAGACGACCGATATTCTCGTCTACAGCCAAAACGGTAGCCAGATAATCGCGCATATATTGCTGGTATTTCCAGCTGATTAATGCCTTGCCTTTCAGGTCGCCTTTGCGGTATTCGGCAATGCGCTGTGCATAGGCGGAATCCCATTTGTCCTGTACTTCTACAGGCATGCGCTTATAAACGCTATACAGGCGGTTTGTCGTATCTTTCAGCATTTCTTCGCGAGTGAGCAGTTTCAAGTCCCAGTCATTCGTCAACGTATGCTCGATCGACATATCTTGTTCACGTGCCGCTTTTCCGCGTCCTTCGTAGTCATCGAATAGGTTTGCGGGTTCGGGGAAAATAGTATGGTTGAATATACCCAGATGGCGGGGGGCGGGCATCCAGTTACGGTGGGGGGCTTTCTGATGATACATCATGCAGAAAGGTTTGTTCTTGTCGCGGTTTTCGAGGAAATCGATTGCCTTGTCGGTGATAATATCTGTTGCATATCCTTTCTCTACGATGTGCTTTCCGTCTTCCCAAAAGTCAGGGTCGTAGTAGTCGCCCTGCTCATGCTGGCCGCTGAGTATGCTCCAGTGGTCAAATCCCTGCGGTTCGCTGATAAGGTGCCATTTACCGATCATGGCAGTCTGATAACCGGCTTGTTGAAGTAGTTTCGGGAATGTCTGCTGATCGCCGTTGAAGGTGCTTGCATTATCGGTAAAGCCGTTCTCATGGCTGAATTTTCCGGTGAGGATGCAGGCACGTGAAGGACCGGAAAGGGCATTGACTGCATAACAATTGTCAAAACGGATACCCTCATTGGCTATGCGGTCCATATTGGGAGTCTGGATGAGGTTGCCACCATAGCAGGACATGGCTTGGGTGGTATGGTCGTCGGTCATCATGAAGATGATGTTCGGACGTTTGGTTTCTTCTTTTTTGGGGTTGGCACAGGAAGCAAGGCTTAGTGCTGCCAATGGAAGCAATAGGGTAGAGGGGTTGCTTTTCATGATAGAAATAACATCTGATGATAAAAATGACCAGTGAGGAGCCGAGGCCTTTTCCGTAGCGGGCATATATCCGCATGGAAGTCTGGCCTCAGTGCCTCGCTGGTCACTGGATTATAATTTATATTTTAATGACTGTTTCTTGCCGTTTACTTTCACTTCGACTTCCAGTCCGTTTTCATCGAACGTTTTGTTCTTGAACTTAGCGTCAAATTTAGGGGCATCTGCGCTCTTCTTGACTGGGTAAATAATTGTGATGTAACGTACCGCATTCTCATTGTCTTTCTTTACGTTGAATGAAACATTCATACGTTTGTAGCGCTTGCGATATGCAGTAGAACACCATCCCGGCTCTTTTTTCATGCTCATGCCTTCAGGGCCGAAGCATTGAAGTTTCATGTTGCTTCCATCTTCGAATTGAGTCAGGAATGTCATGTCTTCACGGCTGTTGGCGATCTCTCCCTTCGGCATCTGATAGTGCAGGTTGACAAAACCTTTGGCGCTGCCTGATACTTCATCTACAATGACAAAGTAGGTGTTGTCTACGAAGAAGACCGAACGGCGGTGCTTGAAGTTCTTGTAGCTTGGGTTTTCTGTAACCAAGGTTTGGATATTGCCTTCTGGCTGCCACAGTTTAGTAACAGATTCGGTTGTTTCCAGATTCTTATTGTTCAGAGTCACGGTGTTGTGTACGGAAGTCTGACGATGCCAGTTGCGTTGTTCCATCACTTCGCCTTCACCTGCATATACATACGAACCGGAGTCTGGGAACAGGTTCTTGCCGTTAAACCACATTTCGAAAGTACCGTTATCCGGCTGACAGTGCCAGAAACCTTTCGGACCGGCTTTTACTACCATTTGTGTAGCATCCATTCCCCAGGAATTGCGGAACACAAAGAAACCTGACTTCAGGAAACCTTTCGACATATAATCGGGTAACGCACCTTCTTTGCCGTCTGTTGCCAAATACTTGATAGTTTCGTTTTTCGGGAACAGTTTGCTCCATTCACGATAGTTCTTCAGCATTTCTTTCTTTTCTGTGATTTTAGCATCACTGAAACACGGATTTGTGTAATCAGGGAAAGAAATATTAGCATAGAACATGATCATCTTTTCGATAGTATCCAGATATTCCTGTGGGAATTCATTACGGAATCCGTTAACATCCGCAATACCCAGTGCCTTGCAGAAGATATTGATAGCAGCGAGGTGGTAATGCGGGTCAAGTTCAAACTGGCCGCCATCGTTGTAGACCTGTACGTTTACTTCACGGTTCAGAATGTCGATACCGCTTTTTCTCCAGGCCGGAGCTTCTTTAAATTCCGGGAAGAATGCACCTGCATAAATCATACGCTGAGCTTCGAACAACAAGTGATTACCCTGATCAGAGTAATTAGCCAGAATATGTACGGCATGTTTATGATAGTTCACCAGAAATTCAGTCAGGAAGCCCGGAGTGAAAGAAGGAGAGGGGAGGAACAACTGGAACTGTGTAGTCTGATCCTGCAGACGATTACTTACTTCCAGCGGACGCCATGCGAAACGCACATTTTCCACTTCGCCTTTAATCTTACCGTCACTTACCAGTTCGTATTCTTTCTTGTCCATCTTCACCAACGGATTCTTTTTGATCCAGTCGATGTATTGGTATGCCCATTCTTTGGCATATTTCTCGTCACCCGATACACGGTATGCCTTACCCATCGGAGTAAACCATTTATGACGGTGCAACTGCCAGCGGAGTTCATTGTCTTTCACCGGCCAGTATTGCCAGTTGATATCTTCTCCGTAGTTGTAAGAAGGCTGGTAACCTTTGTGAACAAAGAATGTATGTTTCAATCCGTCGTCCGCCCATTGCTGTTCTTCTTTGCCGATAGTGATCTTTTTCAGATTAATATCCGGAGTCTTCACATTCGTACGTGCACGGTAGTAGTCGAGCAATGCTTTTGCGGCATCCTCATCTTTGCCTTCCTGATGTAAGGCTTTTACTTTTTCCAATCCGGGGTAGTCCAGGTTGAGAAGCGAGAATACCTCGCTTTTCAACTCTTGGGCATAGCCTTTGCCTACGAAACAAGCAAATGTCAGCAGGACGATATATTTCAGGGTTTTATTCATGATATCATTTATTATTCTGCAATTTACAATTTAGATTTGAATTTTCTCAGCTATGTTACTTAATAACTCTCACCTCTCCATTCTCCAATCTCAACTTCTTCAAGTCCATGAATCTCTTCAATGCTTCCAAATAGTAGTAGTCAGCATAATTCAGCGGAGTATCGATTTCAGAACCGTTAGGCAATGATCCGACAGAGTGCATTAAGATGAATCCCTGGTTTTCGCCGACTTTGGCAAGGTATGCGTCGCTTGAAAGGCTTTTCAGAATTTTTTCTGCATAATCCAGATATTTCTTTCCGTCGGGTACCATTGTGCTAAGTTCAATGAATCCTGCGGCTGTTACAGCAGCAGCCGAAGCATCGCGTGGAGTCTCTTCGGTGACAGGAGCATCGTAGTCCCAGTAAGGAATTGCATCGTCTGTTTTCACGCGCTCCATGATCATGTCGGCTATGTTTACGGCAAAGTTCAGGAAGGTAGTGTCATTTGTTTCGCGGTAGCAGGAAGTGTATCCGTATACAGCCCAAGCCTGTCCGCGCGACCATGAAGAATCGTCGTTTTTACCCTGGTGAGTCTGTTTGCGTTCTACTGTGCCGTCGTTGTTATAGCTTACTACATGCCAGCAAGTATAGTCAGGACGGAAATGATTTTTCATCGTAGTGATAGCATGCTTGATAGCGACATCCTTGTATTTGTTGTCGCCTGTCCATTTGCTTACAGTGAACAGAAGGTCCAGATTCATCATGTTATCGATGATTACCGGGAAGTTCCAGCTGCCAAAGTCCCATGAACGGATGGCTCCGATTGAATCGTTGAAACGTCCGCTCAGGTTATCGGCAGTTTCTTTCATGACAGCTTTGATGGTATCGTTAGGAGCCAGACGCTCAGCGTTTCCGTAGCTGCAGTTGATCATAAATCCCAAATCATGTGTACCTTTATAATAGCGTACCGGATTCAGCAGGTTTGTATATTGAATGGCATCCGCTTTCAGTGTATCATTTCCGGTCAGTTCGTATGCGTACCACAGTGATCCGGGGAAGAAACCGCTTGTCCAGTCGTATACTACACATAAACGACGTTTGCCCATTTGTTCGGCAGTAGGTTGCGGACGAAGTGAATCCTGAAAAGTGGAAGGATCTCTTTCTAATTGGCGGCAGAGGAAATCCATGTCATATCCGGTGCGGATTGAACGTGGAAGCTTACCGGTTCCGTCAATTTCTTCTGCTGTAAGTTGTAACTGGGCAGAAGCTACATCCAGCCCTTTCTTAATCCAACTGTAGTCTTCCTTTGGAGTTGTCTGGCACGATGCAAGTGCAATGGCAACCGAAGCAAAGAGAACAAGTTTCTTTTTCATGTTATTCATTTTAAGTGATTGTTTTTAGAAGTTTTGTAACTGATGCAAAAGTAGATGAATGGGTTTAAATTATGTGATAGGATTGTTTAAAAGGCATTCAATACCTGCTTTTCTAGTTTTGAATTTGTCGAAAATGATTTTAATATTCTCCAATATGCCGTGTCACGGGCATATTGGAGAGAGTTTTATTCAGTTACCATTTGGGATTTTGATTAAATTGGATGCACAAGTCCATGTCTCGTTGTGGAATAGGGAACAGCTCATGTTTGCCTTCTTCTGTATAAGTGGCTACTGAATAATTTGGTGATCCTGTACCTTCCCACCAATAACCTAATTCTTTAGCGGTCGCTTGCACTGTTTTATAATAAATACCCCAACGGATTAGGTCTTGACGACGGTGTCCTTCAAATGATAATTCATAACTGCGTTCTTTGCGGACTGCTTCACGAAAACTTGTTTCATCGAGTCCTTGTGGCAGATCGCATGCGTTTGTGTTACTTGGATTGCCATAACCGCGGCGACGTACGGCATTGATTGCATTATATGCCTCAGCATCGGGACCATGTTTCCATTCGTTTAATGCTTCTGCATAAAGCAATAATACGTCTGCATAGCGTAAGAAATACCAGTTCACATTAGATTTATCATTGTTGATGAAACTATTTGTTGTTACATACTTCTGAATATCCCATTTTGCAGGAGTATAGTTTTGCTTATTTTTCTGAGCTTTAGTAGGATCAGCATCTTTCTCTGCTGCACTTTCATCTGTATCACTGGCGCCGGCTACCCAAAGAGATTTTTTTGTGTCAGTATATTGGTAGTTGGCTATAGATAAATCACGACGGATATCCGATACATCTTCTCTCCAGTCAAGCACAAATGTATGAACTACTTTTACGTTAGCTGCACAACTTCCGCGTACACCTGCAATAGCGGTTGTTTTAACTCCGTTCCACTTACCGATACGTCCTACCGGATCACTGTTGCCTGATACTGTCGGTGAGTAAAATGATATTTCAATCAAACTTTCAGTCGGGTCCCAAGTGCCATTACAGGTATTCTTCCATAGTTGTTCGTAATCTTTCAACAGTCCGTGTTTGCCGGATTCTACCAAAATGCGTGCGGTTTTTGCAGCAGCTTCCCATTTGGATTCATCCTTTACCGGATAGCCAGCCCAGGTAGCATAAACTTTGGTCAATAAGCCTAATGCTGCTCCTTTTGAGAAACGATAGTCGTTGCTTTCGCGATATTGGTCATCTGTCGCGTATGGTAAAATGTCACAAGCGTACAACAAGTCGTCTTCTATGTATTCGTATACCTTTTCTGGAGCTGATTGTACATATGTAGCCGGATTCTGATTTGACATCTGAGTACTTGTCATTAAGACAACATTTCCAAATCGGCGTACTAATTCAAAGTAGAACATACCTCTTAAAGCTCTCGCTTCCGCAATGTATAAGGTGGCGAGTTTTTTGTCAGTTGTAGTATATGATCCTATTTTATTTGAGATACGTTCTAGAAAATCATTTGCTCTGTAAATACCGGTATAAAGTGCTGCCCATGTTTGCTGTACTTCAGACTGAGTGGTTGGGAATGAGTTTGTCGGAATGATACGGAAATTTTCATTACCGCTACCTTCCACTTGTGAAATATCCGTTCCCAGGTTAAAGAGTATGGATAAGTAATATCCATACATGGCATCTAAAGTGTTTGTACGATAAACTCCAAGCAATACGTCTTTTGCTTCCTCCGCATTGTTCATGTAGTTTTTCTTTTCTACTTCAGTTCTGGTTTCTTCCTCAAGTGAACAAGAAAAAGGAAGCAAACACATTACCGACATTGCTATATAGTATATTATTTTTTTCATGTGATATGTTTTATGAATTAGAATTGAAGATCGATACCAAATGTAAATACTCTACTTTTTGGATAAGCACCCCAGTCCAGTCCCGGAGTCATCGGGGTATTGCTTGCGCTGTTTACTTCCGGGTCATAGCCGCTATATCCGCTTACGCAGAACAGATTCTGACCGGTTGCATACAAACGGAGTCTGGATACATGAAATTTACGAGTCCATTTGTGCGGCAAAGTGTATCCTAAAGTTACATTCTTCAGACGTAAGAATGATCCGTCTTCTATAAAGCGGGAATATACATCATTTACAATATATCCATCCTGTGAAGGAACCAGGTTGGAAGTATTTGTTGGGCTCCAACGGTCAGCTACTTCAGCCAGCATATTTCTACGTCCGTTTCTGGATTGTGTAGAATATAGACGAGTTGCATTATATATGTCATTGCCATAGTTGAACTGAAGCATGAAGCTGAAGTCGATACCTTTATAGTCAAATGTATTTGTAATACCACCAAACCATTTGGGCATAGCGTTACCAATTACCGTGCGGTCATTGGTCGTGATTATGCCGTCGCCATCTTGGTCTTTATATTTAACTACTCCTGGTTTCACAGTGCCATATCGTGCATTGTTTGTAACACCTTCTTTCAATATCAGTTGATTGTCTGGCGTAGTATAGAAGTCAGAACTTTGATAAACTCCGTCGAATTCATATCCATAAATCAAGCCGAGTGATTGGCCTACAGTAGCAATATAATCATAAGCAGTAAAGTTGCTGTCGAATCCGGAGCGGGCGTACATCGATTCAACGCCTGAAGCTAATCCTTTTAATGTGTTTTTGATAAATGAAATATTGAAGTTGGTTTGCCAACTGAAATCACGTGTCTGAATATTAGTCGAATTTAAGCTTAGTTCAATACCCTTGTTCTGAATCTTACCGATGTTTTGCATCTGTGAATCAAATCCGGTAACATGGGCAAGTGACTGTGCTAATAATAAGTCTTTAGTGTTTTTGACAAAGAAGTCGGCAGTAACATTTAATCTGTTGTCAAGAAAACCTAAGTCAACACCCAAGTTGATAGTGCTTGAACCTTCCCACTTCAAATTAGCGTTTTTCAGTTGTTTAGGAGTCAATACAGTTACCGTATTGTTGCCTACGCCATATTTACTAGCTTCGTAAAGATCCATAGAAAGGTAGTTGGAGATACGGTCATTGCCTACAATACCCCAACCCAAGCGAACTTTGAAGTTAGATACCCAATCAACATCTTTCATGAATGCTTCCTCGGAAACACGCCATGCGGCAGAAAATGAAGGGAAGAATCCCCATTTATTTTTGTTAGAGAAAACAGTAGAGCCATCAGCACGAACTGTTGCCGTCAGTAAATAACGGTTATCGTAGTTATAATTTCCACGTGCAAAGAATGATAGCAACATTTTTTCGCTATAGCTGCTTTCTACTTTACTAGGTGTTGCACCCAGACCAAGGTAATCATTTCCTAAGTTATCGAATGGGAAATCCATTGCTTCGCCTAGTAAATATTCAGTGCTTCTGAAAGAAACTTCATGCCCTAACATAACATCGTAGTTGTGTTTCTTAACCTTCTGTTTCCAAGTCAGATTATTGAAGTTCGTCCAACGTACGTCGCGTCCCATTTGTGTACGTCCATAAGGCTTCTGACCGTTACGATAAGCCTCCTTGGAACCATCTTTGTAGAAAATATTTGTACGGTTATTAGTGGTGTTATAGGTTCCGGCAGTTTTAAATGTCAATCCTTTAATAATCTGCCAGCTTATCGAACCATTACCAGACCACATTTCGGCGCGTTTGGTATTTGTTACTGATTCAGTTTGTTTCACTGGATTCACTTGTGCCAAGCTTTCGCCAGATTCGAGCATTTCAGGGTCAATAGCTGAATCAAGAAGCTCATCATCAGTCAGCTTTAATCCCCCAGTAGGACGGGCACTTAAAATCTGCGCTAACATATTGAAACGACCGGAGTCTGCGGATGTACCTACACCTTTACGGTTAGTCAGTGCATAATTGACGGTGATATTGAAAGACAAACTTTTACTTAACTTTTGGTCAAGGCGAAACTTTCCTGTAGTTTTATCGAAACCACTGTTCTTGAAAATACCGTTTTCAATATAGCGTGAGAATGATGCGTTGTATTTAGAATCATCTGTACCTCCCATGATTGACAAACTATGGTCTTGTGACCAGGTAGGATTGAATGTTTCATCCTGCCAGTTAACACCTTTAACACCCATATAGTCATCAAGTGACTGATAACGGTAGGGAATATCATTATCGTCATTTCCCGGCTTGAAGTAGGAGTCTGAATATTTTGAATTAACTTCTCCTTGTAACTTAACAAATTCGTATGGGGAAAGAACGTCTAGCTTTTTAGATATTTTACGATAACTGGCTGAACCATTGTAGGTAATTGTCGGTCTTCCAGTTTTACCGGATTTGGTTGTGATTAATACCACGCCATTAGCGGCACGCGCACCATAGATAGCGGAAGAAGAAGCATCTTTTAAAACTTCAATAGATTCGATATCAGAGTTTGACAAATAGTCGATATCGTCTACTTCAAAACCATCGACAATATAAAGTGGAGAAGAATCTCCTGTCAATGTGCCGACACCACGAATATTGATGCTGAAGCCAGCGCCTGGAGTACCGTCAGTTGAAGTGATTTGCACACCGGCAATCTGACCTCCTAATGCGCCTGCTACAGAACTTGTCTTGAAGCCTTCTACATCTTTGGCGGCGATAGAAGCTACGGAACCTGTCAGGTCACTGCGTTTCATAGTACCATAACCTACTACAACCACTTCATCTAGTGTCTGATTGTCAGGAATCATCTTTACGTTAAGCGGCGATTGACCTGTGAATTTAATTTCCTGTGTCTTATATCCAATATATGAGAATGTAATAACCGCACCTTTATTAGCTTTGATTGTGTAATTTCCATCAAAGTCGGTTATACTTCCCGTTGCGGTTCCCTTAACCTGAACAGTTGCTCCAATGAGAGGAGTATCTGTTTCATCTACAATAACACCTTTTACAGTAGCGTTCTGGGCATGTAAGCTGATCGATATGATCAGTGCCAAGAGGGTGAACAACCCTCTTGCGCTAATTGATTTTATTATATTTGTATAGTACATAACGTGTATTTTTGCATGTATTTATTAGAACTTAGTATCAAACCAAATAAATATCGGAGAAACCCGTGCCCCGCTTGTTGCAGCTTGTGGATCTTTTCCGGTGACGTCATAGGTTATCTGACCAATCATGGCCCCGTTAGCGTAGCCGTCTTTGTTGCGCCACAGATTTGGGTTAATGTGTACTTTGAAGTCTGTCTGGTCAATGTAACCTAACGCTTTGCTTAAATTAGTAGTGTTTTCAAAGTAAGACATCGGTTTTCTGGATGTACCGGCTGTCGCATCATAAGAATTCCACATTTCCGATAAGAAGTTATCTACTTTTTGTGCCAATGCCCCGCTTATATGTGAATCCGGACCTGCTATATTATAGTAGAAGAAGTCACGGCGATAGTCTAATCTGAATGTAGATTTATCTATACCTGCTCCTAAACTTGGAGCTATTGACTCACCACCTCTTGCCGGATTTACCTGGAAGACAAACGGAGTATACTCTAATTGTACATTACTGTCTGAAATCATTGAGAAATGGAAAAATACAGGTTGTTTTACAGAAACTGCCGTTTTTCCTTCTCCGGCTGTTGCGGTAACCATTACCATGCCACATTGTCCTTGTTTTAATCCGGTTATTGTAATCTGTCCGGTAGATTCATTAATAGTCGCTTTTGTATTATTGGGATTATGTTTCAATTCTACTTCCCACTTTAGTGAAGACAAACCATCTTTGGCATCTGTTGCTGTTGGAACCGGTTTTACAGAGTTAAGTTTACCGCCTGCCTCAATTCTGAATTGATCGGCATAGTTTTCAATAGGAGTTAATCCGAGGTTATTTCCGTAGCGGAAATAAGTAAAATAGTTCGGATTTGCTGTGATTGTTAATGTAAATGTAGCAGTCTCTGAACCTTTGGTATTGGTAGCCATAACCTGAACTGTATATTGCCCGACAGGAATTTTGTTTCCCTTCTTAATGGCGATGTTTCCATTCAGATCAAGAGCTAATTCACCTTGAAGGTCAGTTGGCAGATTTACAAATTCATATTTCACTTCATCACCTTTGAAATTCTCATTTTTGTTAATGTCGATTTCTACAGCTTGTACATTGTTTACATCAGCGTATCCGAAGTTAGCTATCGGTTCTATAAATTCAACTGTATTTAGTGTGAATACATTCTCGAATACTACGCCTTCTGGGGAAAATTCATTGATAGCCTTCACACTGATTTGATATTTTTCTCCATCCTTGAATTCATGATGAGCCGCTACAGACAATACGCCCGTTGTCGGATCAATTGTGATTTTATCCGTATTCGGACTAACTGAACTGATACTGTATACAAGCCCTTCCGCAGAACCTTTTAATGCGGGAATATTACTTTGGAAAGTGGTCTCAGGACTACGCTCTCCTTCTTCCTCTATTTTTCCTTCATCAGGAGTGTATATTAATGAAAGTGGGCGGGAAGTTACATTGATTTCCAGCGCATTCTCGAAAATTCCTTTTTCAGGATCCTCTCCAGTTGCGGCAGTTGTCAGTTTGAATGATAGGATGTACTTACCAGGCTGAATGTTTTGATTTCCTTTGATGATGGAAATTTTACCTTTATCTGATACGGCAAAGTAGTCTTCGGGACTTTCTACTGCAACTCCATTCCACATTGCAGAAGCAATGGTGTAGTTTGAAATAGAAATATGATTTCCTTCAGTTCTAATTTGAGAGGTGGGCAGTTCATTGCTGCTTTCTGTGTCGATAATATCTGCATATTCTACCTGCAGTTTTTCCGGATCAGTTTTGATTCCATCAGGCACAGGTTTCATCATGTTGATTTCCACAATGTCGGTATATTCATATCTGTTATTGTTGGAATAACATGCGACAGATAGTTTGTATAGGCCGACAGGAGTATTGCTTGTACTATTTAAAGTGATTTTTCCTGTTTCCGAATCAATGGCGAAGATGCTATCGGAAAACGGTTCTCCATCAAGAGTGATTCTGGTAATGGCAAAATCGTATGGAGCACTGCCTTTGTAAGTCGGGCTACTGATAACTCCTGTCATAGATGGACCGATATCAGTCATTCCTGTATAATAAATGGTAAACTTCGTAGAGTCAGTAGTTTCTGTATCCGAACAGGAACTATTGACTATTGTCACTGCAATTACTATGAGGACTCCTAGTAATCTTGAAGTAATGTTTAGTAATTTAGATCTCATATTTTAAGAGTTATTAGTTTATAAGGTATAAGATAATGTATGTGTCTCTCCATTCACACTTACTTCTACAGAAGCGCTGTTTTCGGAATATCCGCTATCTATGAATTTGGCTGAGATACTGGATGTATCAGTACTTCCATTGACTGGAAGGATAACTGTAATGTAACGTGCGGTTTCATCAGCACTCTTATTCATATCGATGGTGTAAGATTGACGTGTGTTGTAAGCCCCGTCTACGAGATAGGCTATACGTCCCGTGAATGGAGAACAGGTTACTGCTTTATTGGCAAAAGTGCGGACTATAATGTTATTATTATTGCTGAATGCTGTATGGACTCCATTTTTATCTGTATCCATAACAACTTCGCTGGCAGTGCCTTCGCAAAGATTGAAACTTAGATTAATAGTACCTTCTGCATTTCCAATACCTTCATCTACTAATACAAAGAATTTTTTGTTTACGTAAAAGACTGCACGACGGTGCTTTAAGTTATCATATCCTTGATTCTCAAATACAACTAATTCAGTCGCTCCTTCCTCTGATTTCAACAGTTTGCCTGCTGCTTTTTTGATATTCTGTTTTCCGATTGATAAAGTATTGTGTTTATCGATACCACGGAACCAGTAACGTAAGTCATTGTCTCCACCGCTGGTATAATAAGTACACACACCTGAATCAGGGAAAAAATTTCGTCCGTTATGGTATAGTTCGAAAGTACCATTATCTGGCTGGTTATGACTATAGGCACTAAGTGAATTAGAAGCATCATTACTCTTGTTATTGCTTAAAATCATGACTGTAGAAGCCGGTGTCCAACCATTTCGTAATACATAATATCCTGCCTGGTCGAATAGCTTCATATCATTATTGGGGGTACGTCCCTGTGCTGTTCCACCATTTCCGGCAGTTTGCATATATTTCAATTCTTCACTATCCGGGAACATTTCCACATATTGCTTAAAGTTCGTATTTTTAAGGACATTACGTGTCCGGCTCCATGAGTCGTTGAACATTGGGACCACATTATCAGAACCCTTGATAAAGTAATTAGGATATGTGAAGTACATCACTACTTCTGCTGCTTTACGCAGTGGTTCTGTAAAATCTGACGGCAATTTACTGGAGAGTTGGTTTGCCTCTGCTAATTTCATTGCCTCGTAGAAATCCGCAACGATACCGATATGATAGTGGAGCGACATTTCCTTGTGCCATCCGTCACTCATAATTTGATTTTGTACTTCTTCGCTAAGTATCTGATATCCTGTATTCATCCATTTCTCCGCATTCTTAAATTCCGGCATTAACGTTCCGGCAGTAGCCAATGCATTCGCTTGTGATATAAGTATGTTACCTCCTGATTCATACGGATAACCTACGAGAAAATCTGCTTGTTCTGCAAATTCTACCAAGAATGTAGAAAGCCATTCCGGAGTAAAATTAACAGAGTTCTTGAAGTATTCAAGCAATTGTACTTGGTCACCGATACGGGTAGATACCTGTAACTGCCACCATGAGGTAGTATTAGGTCCTGTTGTAGGCTTCGGATTGTTTTCTATCCAATTCTTATATACCTCAATCCATGATTGAATGTATTTCTCATCTCCACTTACACGGTAAGCTTTGGCTTGGGGGATGAACCACTGATGGCGATGAAGTTGTTTCTGATATTCATCAGATGCATCTTTCGGTGAATACTCCCAGTTTATACCTCCGTCTTGTTTTACTGAATAGGGTTTCAGGGTTTCCTTATCTTCATAGAAGTTGTTAACATGAAAGCGATAATCTACCAGTGCATAATCAGCTTTTGCCTGCTCTGCTTCTGAGATCGTCACATTAATTAAAGATAAGTTCGGATTAGTAACATTGGTTCTCGTTCTATAGTATTCCAATAAAGCATTGGCTGCATAATAATGTTCGCCTGCCTCGTAGAATTCTTTAACTTTTTCCAGTCCGGGGTAGTTGAGGTTAATAGCCTCGAATACTTGAGGATCAACAACATCGTTTGGTTTGGCATCAGGAAGCAGATCTATATCTACATTCCCTCCGGTTAATAGATCATCATCATCGTCTGCGCATCCACTAAATGCGAATAGCGCACAAAAGCAAATAAAGAAGATGTTCTTCATACTTTATTAGGTTTTATAATTATTAAAAGTGTTATTTTACTGTTGCAAATGTAGCCTCATTAATTAGATTCTTTAATTTAGGTTGTTCATACTTTGTTCAAAAATGATTTTTTTGATATCAAATTTGTTGAGACATATGTTGTTTTTGTTTAAAAGAGCTGTTTATCTCTTGTATTCTAGTTTTTTATGTGTCATAATGTTATGGATTGTAATATGATATGGAATAGGTTCTGTACAATTTAGGTTGTTTGGATGGATGATTTTAAAGTCCGTCATCATTCAATAAAAGAAGAAAAAAACGTGTTTTGAGGTATAATAGTGCGATACCAAATGTGGTATATGGTACAAGGCAGGTGCATTTTTCTTTCGGAAAAAGACAAAAAACACGATTGCTATAAAAGACTCTATACTGTATGTCTAACTACTATCCTTTTGATTTCTTGATATACTCCGTAGGTAAGCATCCGAAATATTTCTTGAAACTGGTGGCAAAATATGACGGTGTATTGAATCCTACCATAGTACTGACTTCCGCTACCGTATATCGTCCGTCTTTCAGTAGCTTGGCCGCTTCATTGAAACGAATCTTACGGATAAAGTCAATGGTTGATTCTCCGGTAATTGCTTTTAGTTTCAGATGCAGATTAGAACGGCTCATGTTCATTTCTCTGGCGAATTCGTCGGTAGAGAATTCGATGTTATCCATATTCTTTTCCACAATCGCCATGGCACGTTTCAGCAAGGCTTCATCCATTGCATTGAATGTGATTTTCTCAGGTTCTACTTCCAATGATTTGGCGTACTTATCGAGCATCCGTCTGCGTGTACGCATCATGTTCTGTATCTTGGTTGTCAGGATGGCAAGAGAGAATGGTTTGGGGATATAGTCATCCGCACCCATTTGCAGACCTTCCATCTGATCTTTGATATCGGTCTTTGCGGAGAGAATAATAACCGGAATATGACAAGTCCGGATATTCTGTTTCACGTTCTTGCATAGCTTGATACCATCCATAACCGGCATCATGACGTCGGTGACAATCACATCCACTTCGTTGTCTTTCAGTTTTTCCAGTGCTTCTTCACCGTTCCCGGCTTCCAGTGTGTTGAACAAATCCGCCAGTCCGTTACTCAGGTAACGGCGGATTTCATTATTATCTTCTACGATCAGAATTGTTCCGCGCTTCTTATCACCGGATTCCACAGATTCGTTTTCCACTTTCTCCGTGTCGATGAAATACATTGCTTTGGAATTGGTAGAATACACTTGCTCTTCTTCATTCTGTTCGTCATTGGAAGCTAACTCGGAAGGTTTGTAAACAGACAGATCCTGTGGCAGATAGACAGAGAATGTACTGCCTTTGTTTTCTTCGCTGTCCAGTTCGATACGTCCATGATGAAGTTCTATCAGACGTTGTACTAACGAAAGTCCGATACCACTTCCTACGTGCTCACTTTCTATCTGATAGAAACGTTCGAATATCTTTCCCTGTTTGTTGATAGGGATACCTATGCCTGTATCGCTGACTTGCAACAATAGCCAGCCGTTCTCCTCTTTCAGAGTTACGGTAATGCTTTGCCCGCTTTCCGTATATTTAAAGGCATTGGAAAGGAGGTTGTTTACTATCAGTTCCAGATAGTTGGCATCAAAAAGAACTTCTTTGTCTTCCAGTTCAGAGTGTAGAGTATAAGTAATCTTTTTGTGGCGTGCCAGTTTATCGTAGAAGAGGAAGTTGTCCTGTATCAGTTGATGAGCGTTTCCTTTTTTCGCTTTTAGTTCGAACACTCCGAGTTCAGCACGGCGGTAGTCCATCAATTGGTTGACCAGATGCAGCAGGCGGTTTGCATTCCGTTGGATATATTCCAGTTGGTTGCGTGTCCATCGGTCGCTGATTTTGTTAATGATCTCTTGCAGGGGAGTCAGAATCAGCGTCAAAGGTGTACGAAGTTCATGCGAGATGTTGATGAAGAAACGCATCTTCATCTGATTGATTTCTTCCTGATGTTCTTTGTCTCTGCGTTCTATTTCAAGCTGGGCTTCCATACTTTTGCGCATCCAGAAGAAGCGGAAAACAAAAGTGATGAAACCTGCGAAGGTTGCGAAGAAGATGAGTAGTGCCCACCAAGTCTTATACCAGATCGGCAGAACGATAATCTCCAATGCTGTAGGGATAGGATTCCATTTGCCGTCGCTGTTGGCTGCTTTGACAAGGAATTGATAGGTTCCCTGTGGCAGGTTAGAGTAGGAGACGGTGCGGCTGTCCGTCAGATAATACCATTCCTTATCATAACCTTCCAGCTTATAGGCGAAAGTATTATGTTGTCCTGAGATATAGTTGGATACCACGAACTCAATGGAAAAAGCTGTTTGCCAGGATTTCAGTGTGATACTTTTCGTTTCACTGATGTTCTTGGTCAGAATACCGGTCTCATCATCCGGGCGGACAACCTTATTAAACAGTTGCAGTTTGGTGATAACCACCGGAGGCGTATAAGGATTGTCGAGCAATAATTCCGGACGGAAAGTCGTGATTCCGTTGATACCGCCAAAATACATCTGTCCCACAGACGTACGACAATAAGAAGCGGTATTGAACTGATTGCTTTGCAACCCGTCCGACTCTGTAAAGTTACGGAATTTTTCAGTTTCCGGATTAAAGCAGGAAATCCCCCGGTTGGTACTTAACCAGAGTCTTCCGAAGGAATCTTCCAAAATACCGTATACTACGTTATTCGGCAGACCGTTGGTCGTGTTATACCGTTTGATCTGCTTGTCTTTCTCATTGAAACAATAAAATCCTTCGCGTGTACCTACCCAGATGACTCCGTTGGAAGCCTCGTAAATACAGTTCGTAAAGAGCTTCGTGACGTTGGAAACCGGAAGTATGGATGCTTTTTGTATATCCAGACCTTCTTGCTTAAAGACTGATAGTCCCTCTTCTCCACCGATCCATAAGCGTTTATGGGAGTCGCGGAATAGTGTCGTGATTTGTTTGGAGACGACCGGAGTACCGTCTTTCTCTTTTTCAATTGTGGTAAAACTCCGTTGTTCCGGATTAAAACGAACCAGTGCACTGAGTGTCCCCAACCAGAGATTCCCTTCTCCGTCAGGAAGTATGGCATAGACATTCTCATTTACTAGCTGGCTGTTGCGTTGGTTAAAGTTTTCTACCTGACCGCTGTTGCGGTGAAGGATACTCAATCCGCCGGCATGAGTACCTATATATACCAAAGATTTCTTTTCGTCTACATATACCGCCTTGATATTGTTGGAACCGATGCCTCTTGCACTTTCGTCCTCTTGCAGTGTATAAGATGTAAATCGCTGTGTAATCGGATTATAAAGATTCAATCCTCCGTCATTCGTTCCTATCCACAGGTTTTTGTCTTTATCTTCGACAATACAGCTTACTACATTGTCGCTTAACGAGTTTTTATAAGGAATATTGCGGATATTCTTGAAGCGGTTCCGGATAGGGTGGTAATAGTTCAGACCACCGAAATAAGTTCCCAGCCACATACCGCCCTGAGAATCCATAAAGATACTGCGCACCGAACGTTGTGACAGACTGCCGTTTTCTACGGGGTTACTGCTGTACGAGGCAAAAGAATCAGTACCCTCATGATAAATATTCAAGTCGTTGAAAGTTCCGATCCATAAACGGTTTTGTGAATCCATTGCCAGTGAGCGGATGTAATTGGAACTGATACTCTTCGGATTGGAAGGAGAATGCAGATAATTCTTTATTTCCTTCGTTTTCGGATTAATCAGGAACAGTCCGGCTCCTTCGGTTGCCACCCAGATGCGGGTAGGGGATTGCTGAAGAATAGCCTGAATCTGTTTAGTCCCTAAAATGGGGATCACTTTTTCAAAAGTTTTCTGAGTAATAGAGTATGTATAGAGTCCGTCGGTCGAAGTTCCGATATAAATTTGGTCGTCCTGTCTGTAAAGAGTGGAGGCGATTGTCTTATGCATCGCTGTGCTGAAAGAATCATCTCTAAATTTGGATTCTTTGATATCGAACATGATCAGCCCTTCCGGAGTACTGATAAGTAACAGTTCTGGTGAAATCTCTTCGATACCGTTAACTTGCAAATGTTTCCCATTCTTTTCATAGAAGAAGTTCTGGAATATGTCTTTTTCCTCATCATAACGGGACAAACCATCACGTGTACCAATCCATACCCGTCCCTGACTGTCTGTTTTTACAATACGGGAGATGTCGTTGGCGATACTGTTCGGGTCATCCTCATTATGCTGATAAACCGTAAATGCATATCCGTCGTATTTGTTAACTCCGTCATAAGTGGCAAACCACATATTGCCCCTTTTATCCTGATCGATGGAGAACACCGTACTTTGTGATAGTCCCTCATTGATGGAAATATAGGAAAATGTGATTTGTTCCGGAGTTTCAGAAAAGGCGGAATGCATTCCTAAGCATAGGAAAAACAAGTAGATTACTATCTTCTTAAGCTTGCTCATTATTAGTTCACGGGATTAATAATGGCACCAAAGATAGTAATTTCCTTTAAATACCCCATGCATAAAACACAAAAGACTGTATTCTTTTGGATAGTTTCGTAGAGATAATAAATAAGCCCGGCATCATACCGGGCTTTTATACTTACAGAATTCGGTTCGGAAACCGGGGCTTATTTGGATAAGTCTCCTATTTCATCCAGATTCTTTTGAATATCTTCGTCAGTCAGTGCGTAGTTCACTAAATCGCCTGCCAGATATTTGTCATAAGATGCCATATCGATCAGACCGTGTCCGGACAGGTTGAACAGAATCACTTTCTCTTCTCCTGTTTCCTTGCACGCCTTTGCTTCGCGTATAGCGGCAGCAATTGCGTGGCTGGATTCCGGTGCCGGAATAATACCTTCCGCCTGTGCGAACAGACAGCCGGCTTCGAAAGATTCCAGTTGCTGGATATCTACCGCTTCCATCAGATTGTCTTTCAGTAATTGGGAGACGATGACGCCTGCACCGTGATAGCGAAGACCGCCTGCATGGATATGGGCAGGAGCGAAGTTGTGTCCTAATGTAAACATCGGGAGCAGCGGAGTATATCCGGCTTCATCACCGAAGTCATATTGGAATTTACCGCGGGTCAGCTTCGGGCACGAAGCAGGTTCGGCAGCAACGAAACGCGTTTTCTTTCCTTCCAGGATGTTGTGACGCATGAATGGGAAAGAGATACCTCCGAAGTTGGAACCGCCTCCGAAACAACCGATTACTACGTCCGGATATTCGCCCGCCATTTCCATTTGCTTTTCAGCTTCCAGACCGATGATGGTCTGGTGGAGAGTAACGTGGCTGAGTACCGAACCAAGAGTGTATTTACAGTTGGGAGTCATTTGTGCAAGTTCGATAGCTTCCGAGATGGCTGTACCCAGAGAACCCTGATAGGTGGGGTGAGCCGTCAGGATATCTTTTCCCGCACGGGTAGACATAGACGGAGAAGGAGTGACCTGTGCGCCGAAAGTCTGCATAATGCTGCGGCGGTAAGGCTTTTGTTCGTAGCTGATCTTTACCTGATAAACTGCGGCTTCGAGACCAAAAACTTTGGCAGCATAAGAAAGGGCGGCTCCCCATTGGCCCGCACCGGTTTCGGTAGTAACGTTCGTGACGCCTTCTTCTTTGCAATAATATGCCTGAGCCAGCGCAGAGTTCAGTTTATGAGAACCGATCGGGCTGACACTTTCGTTCTTGAAATAGATATGTGCCGGAGTTCCGAGCGCTTTTTCCAGTCCGTAAGCGCGTACAAGCGGCGTACTACGATAATATTTATACATTTCGCGTACATCTTCCGGTATTTCGATCCATGCGTCAGTCTGGTTAAGCTCCTGATGACACAGTTCTTTGGCAAAGATTGGATACAGATCTTCCGCTTTCAGCGGCTGTTTTGTTCCCGGGTGCAACGGCGGCATTGGCTTGTTCACCATATCAGCCTGAATGTTGTACCAGTAATGTGGAATTTCTTCTTCCGGTAGGATATACCGTTTTCTTTTGTCACTCATGTTATTGTGGTTTATTAGTTTTCTGCTGCCAAAAGTAGGCAAAATTTTTAATATTCGTGTAATTTTGTCAACAAAGAATCGAATTCGATTGTTATTTTAGTTAAGTTTGCACGGCATAGCAAATACGACAATAAAAAAATGTGATATGAAGATTTATCATAAATTTCTGTTATATCAGAATAAGCTTCTCAAGCCCTATGTACGTATCCTGCTGGGGTTGGTAGAAGCGCTCACTTATCTGGCATCTCTGTTGTTGATTGTCGGAGTGGTTTACGAACATGGTTTTCCATTGTCCCCGGTCGAAGTACAGCAGATACAGATCTTGTATAAAGCCGTATGGATTATCTTTTTAATTGATGTCACCCTGCATATTTCGCTGGAATACCGGAATACGAAAAAGCAATATCGAAGGCTGGCATGGATATTGAGCGTATTGCTTTACCTGACTTTGGTTCCCGTCATCTTCCATCGTCCTGAAGAAGAAGGAGCGATTCTGCAAGTCTGGGAATTCCTTCACGGTAAGTTTTACCATTTAATATTACTGCTGATTCTTTCTCTGCTGAACCTGTCCAATGGCTTGGTGCGTCTTTTAGGACGCCGTACGAATCCATCTTTGATACTGGCTGTCAGCTTTATGGCTATTATTCTGATAGGGACGGGATTGCTGATGCTTCCGCGATGTACGGTCAATGGCATCACTTGGGTCGATTCTCTGTTTACAGCCACCAGTGCCGTCTGTGTGACGGGCTTGGTGCCGGTAGACGTATCCACCACTTTCACCACCAGCGGACTTGTAGTCATTATCCTGCTCATTCAGATCGGCGGACTGGGAGTGATGACATTAACCAGTTTCTTCGCTATGTTCTTTATGGGAAATACTTCCATTTACAATCAGCTCGTTGTCCGTGATATGGTCAGTTCCAATTCGTTGGGGTCGTTACTGTCCACACTACTATATATCCTTGGATTTACGTTGGTCATCGAAGGCATTGGCATGGTGTCCATCTGGTTCAGCATTCACGGTACGCTTGGGATGAATCTGGAAGAGGAACTGGCTTTTGCCGCCTTCCATTCCATTTCGGCTTTCTGTAATGCGGGTTTCTCCACACTTTCAGGCAATTTAGGAAATTCGATGGTGATGACCAACCACAACTGGCTGTTCATCTCCGTCTCTTTACTGATTATCTTGGGCGGTATCGGTTTCCCGATTCTGGTTAATTTCAAAGATATCGTATTATACCATTTGCGTCATTTCTGGACGTTTGTGCGTACCCGCAAACTGGAAAGGCATAAGATGCAGCACCTCTACAATCTGAATACGAAAATCGTATTGATCATGACTTTCCTGCTGTTGCTGATCGGTACACTGGCCATCCTTGCTTTTGAGTGGAATGCCTCCTTTGCCGGAATGCCTGTGGCCGATAAATGGACGCAAGCATTCTTTAATGCGACCTGTCCGCGAACGGCGGGTTTCAGCAGTGTCGATCTGACATCATTGAGCGTGCAGACATTGTTGGTTTATCTCTTCCTGATGTGGGTCGGCGGTGGATCGCAGTCTACGGCAGGCGGTGTCAAAGTGAATGCTTTTGCAGTGGTAGTGTTGAACCTTGTAGCCGTATTGCGGGGAAGTGAACGGGTGGAGGTCTTCGGCAGGGAATTGTCTCATGACTCTATCCGGCGTTCCAATGCGACGGTCGTCATGTCACTGGGTGTACTGTTTCTCTTTATCTTCATATTGAGCATACTCGAACCGAAAGCCTCTTTGCTGGCGCTGACCTTTGAATGTGTTTCCGCCCTTAGCACGGTAGGATCGAGCCTGAATCTGACGCCTCAATTGTGCGATGCAAGTAAATTGCTGGTATCGTTGCTGATGTTTATCGGACGTGTCGGTTTGATTACGCTGATGCTGGGAATCGTCAAGCAGAAAAAGAATACAAAATACCGTTATCCGAGTGATAACATCATCATAAACTAACATCATGAAGTATATTATTATTGGTTTAGGAAATTACGGGCATGTACTTGCCGAGGAATTATCAGCATTGGGGCATGAAATTATTGGAGCGGACATCAGCGAAAGCCGTGTCGATTCAATCAAAGATAAGGTTGCCACCGCTTTTGTCATTGACGCTACGGACGAGCAATCCTTGTCGGTGCTGCCTTTGAATAGCGTAGATATCGTTATTGTGGCGATTGGCGAGAATTTTGGAGCATCGATACGTGTTGTCGCATTGTTGAAGCAGAAAAAGGTGCCCCGTATCTTTGCCCGTGCCATTGATGCGGTACACAAGGCAGTACTCGAAGCATTCAGCCTGGAGAAGATTCTGACACCGGAAGAAGATGCCGCCCGTAGCCTGGTGCAATTACTCGACTTTGGGGCGACGATGGAAGCGTTCCGTATCGATCAGGATTATTATGTCGTGAAGTTTACCGTTCCGAAGAAGTTTGTCGGATACTTTGTGAATGAGCTGAATATGGATGAAGAGTTTCATCTGAAACTGATCGCACTGAAGCGTGCGAACAAAGTCACTAATTGCCTGGGCATTTCTTTGATGGAGCGTCATGTCAAGAATGAGTTGCCCGGAGATGAGAAGGTGGAAGAAGGAGATGAACTGGTATGCTATGGTAAATACCGTGATTTCCAGTCATTCTGGAAAGCTATTTAATGAAATATAACACTGAATAATGCGAATCAGTAGCATCTATATTTTCTTCATCCTATATAAATAAAAACAAATATTATCTGTCACCTGTCACTGTCTTAGAGTTAACAGATTGATTTTGAGATATAAATGTGGTGACAGCAACGAGTGACAGCAGTGTGATGGCAGAATTTGCCGTCACGCTACTGCCACTCGTTGTAGCTTAATTAGTTTCCACTGCTTGAAACTGTAGTTTCATCAGTAAGAAACCATAGTTCCAAAGGCTTGAAACTAAAAGTTTCGAGCGTATGAAACCAAAGTTTCAAGTAATAGAAACTAGAGTTTCAAGCAATGGGAACTGTACTTCCCTAATAATGGTTGACTTGTTTATCTCTAATAGCTGCTATGTGTTGACTAGAAATATTACTAACCCTGGCAGCTGTTTACTTTATTATTTATTATTCCTGCCTCCGGTTTAC